>NZ_KB913013.1:2697443-3056193 GCF_000383955.1 Rudanella lutea DSM 19387
GGTTCCTGAAAGAGCAAAACCCGCAGCTGTTTACACTCGGCCTGGATACGTATGGCTCAGTATTCAAAAAATATAAGGAAACGGGCGTTTTCGATACGGGCGAAATTTATCCCTACCTGACCGAGGGCATCGGCGAGGATATTCTGCCCCAGAACGTCGATTTTGACGTGATCGACCAGTTTATCAAGGTCACCGACAAAGACGCTGCGATCATGGCCCGGAGACTGTCGCGGGAGGAAGGTCTGTTTGTAGGATGGTCGTGCGGGACAGCCGTGCATGGCGCGCTCGAATGGGCCCGCGAGCACCTGACCGACGACGATGTGCTGGTTATTTTGCTGCCCGACCACGGCACCCGTTACCTCGCCAAAATCTATAACGACACTTGGATGAACGACCACGGTTTTCTGGAAAATCGCCAGTTTAAAACCGCCCGCGATATTATCACGAGTAAAAATGGAGCTGGCGTACTAACCACTCTGGGACGCGACGTTACCGTTTCGCAGGCCATTCAGGTGCTCAACCGGCAGGGCATTTCGCAGATTCCGGTTACCGACGCCGAGGGCCATATTGTGGGTAGCCTGACCGACTCGACCATTTTGAACCGGCTCATCGACGACCCGGCCGTGAAAGACAAAGCCGTGAGCGAGGTGATGGATAAGCCATTCAAATTTGTGGGGCTCGACAATACGGTCGACGTGCTTTCGTCGCTTATCGACCGCGAGAATAAGGCCCTGCTCGTGCGCGACGAAACCCAGCAGGTACACATCATTACGCAGGCCGATTTGCTGGCAGCCATGACCAACTGACCCGAAGAATTTCGTATCTTGTCTGAAAATAACCCGGTTATGAGCATCCAAACGCAAGCGCTCGACACGCCGACTGAGTCGATACCGTCTTACCTGGTTTACGAAACACTCAACGGCCGCCCTCTGTATCGGAAGGGCTATAAGGATGTATTAGCCAAGCGAAAAACCGCCAGTGAGATTATGGGGTGCAGCGACCTTCAGGCCATTATTGTCTCAGCCTTATTTGCGTATTTGTACAATCAAACCAACCGAAAAGTCTACTGGGTTGTGACAAATGAGCCGGGATTACACCTGAAACTGGGCGATAATCTGGCCAACGACATTGCCTTTTACGAAAAAGAGAAGGTAACCATCCGGGGTAAGTTTTTCGATGTAGCCCCCAAAGTTGTTGTGGAAGTCGACATCAAAGTGGACCCGGAGGCTTACCCCGGCAAAGAACAGGAGTATATCTACGAGAAAACCGAAGCCATGCTGGCCTTTGGCACCGAACGCGTTATCTGGATCACTACCAAAACCCGCAAGGTGCTGGTGGCCACCCCCAACGAACCCTGGCTCACGTTCAATTGGGATGCTACGGTTCCGGTCATGGATGGCCTCACGCTAAACGTTCTGGCATTACTAACCGACGAAGGGATTCTTTAACGCCGGTTATCTCCGCCATCGAGCATACTGAGGTAGCTCATATAGCGCGATTCGGCAATGTCGCCTTCGCCAACCGCTTCTTTTACCGCGCAACCCGGCTCATTCACGTGCAGGCAATTATTAAAGCGGCACTGATTGAGCCGGTCGCGCATTTCGGGGAAATAATGGCTTATTTCTTCCTTCGCCATATCGACCAGCCCCAGCTCTTTAATGCCCGGCGTGTCGATAATAAACGTGTCGGGCGCCAGCTCAAACATCTCGGCAAAGGTGGTTGTGTGTACCCCTTTGTTGGCAAACGTTGACACCTCGTTGGTACGCAGATTCAGGTCCGGGGCAATAGCGTTGACAAGCGACGACTTACCCACCCCCGAATGCCCCGACAGAAGCGTGATTTTATGGTCGAGCAACTGCCGAAAAGCTTCTACGCCATCTCCTTCCGTGGCCGAGGTGGCCATACAACGGTACCCAATCGACTCGTACATATCCATGATTTCCTGCTGGTAAGCCAGCCCCTCATCGTTCAGTATGTCGGTCTTGTTAAACACCACCGTGGTTGGAATGCGGAAAGCCTCGGCCGTAACCAGAAACCGGTCGATGAAACCAAGTGAGGTGCGGGGCAGCGTGAGCGTGGCCAACATAACGGCCTGATCGATATTGGCCGCCAGAATATGCCCGTGGGCCGTTTTGTGCACCGACTGCCGGATGATATAGTTTTCGCGCGGGTCGATGTCCAGAATAACGGCCGTATTCTCAGTTATATCTTCAACCTCAAACTGCACCCGATCGCCCACGGCAATGGGGTTAGTTACTTTGAGACCTTTGATCTTAAACTTCCCTTTCAGCCGCCCCTGATACACATGTCCATCCTCGTTGCGGATGTCATACCACGAGCCCGTTGAGCGAATTACTAATCCTTTTTGCAAGTGCGAAAGAGTAAAAAAGTGAAATGAAGCCGCCAACGTCGAGCGACAGCGTGAACAGATAGCCCGCAAGGTGCGTGTTACTCGTTAGCCCGTTTGCGCATTATGGTAGCGACCACCTCCATAACCTTCGCCGTAGCGCCAATGTTCCGCTCCACGTAGGCCCGGCTGATTTGAGCCGCCTGCGATGGATTGGCGTATTGACGGGCAAAGACCTCGGTCAGGGTTGGGGTGTCTGTCACTGAAAATGCTCCGCCCTCGGCAACCAGATCCACAGCTTCCTGAAACTTGCGGTAATTAGGCCCAAAAAAGATGGGCACGCCAAAGGTGGCAGCTTCCAGAATGTTATGCAGCCCCTTGCCGAATGCCCCGCCGATATAAGCAAACTCGCCGTACTGGTACAGCGACGAAAGCAAGCCGATGTTGTCGATAAAAAGCGTTTGCACGGTGTTGTCGGCGGCATCGGCCGTCTGATTCAGCAAAGCCGAGTACCGCACCGACGGCCGCTTGAGCTGTACCCGCCACCGCTCAATCTCGTCTTCGTGGATTTCGTGCGGGGCTACAATCACCTTCAGCGGCTGTTCAAACGCGTTCAGAAACGGAATCAGCACCTGCATATCGGCCTGCCACGCGCTCCCCACCACCAACAGCGGCTGACCAGCCTTAAACGTTGCCGCCAACGGAATCGCTTTGCGGGCGGCCGCGACCTGCGCTACCCGGTCGAAGCGGGTGTCGCCCGCCCGTGTCACGTTCGTAATTCCGATTTGCCGGAGCAGTTGCACCGACTCTTCATTCTGCACCAGAATATGGTCAAAACAGGTCAGAATCTTCTGGTAAAATCGCTGCGCCGATTCCACTCCCCATGATTTGAAGAAGAGCTGGCTCGGCCGGAAAATAGCCGAAAACGACAGCGTGGGTACGCCAGCCGTCCGCAACTCGTGCAGGTAGTTGGCCCAAAATTCGTATTTGATAAAAAACGCCATTTTGGGCTGTACAAACCGCACAAAATCGCGGGCGTTTGCAGGCGTATCGGCGGGCAGGTACAGGATAAAATCAGCCCCGGCGTAGTTTTTCCGCACTTCGTAGCCAGAAGGCGAAAAAAAGGTAAGCAAAACCTTGTAGGCCGGATACTGCGCCCGAAAAGCTTCAATTACAGGGCGGCCCTGCTCAAACTCACCCAGCGAGGCCGCATGAAACCACACCAGCGAAGCCGTGTTGCCGGCCAGTTTTTGCGCGAGTTGCGCCCGCCAGTCCTGCCGACCTACTACCCACTGCCGGGCCTTGGGGTTGAAGGGGGCCACCAGCCGCAACAAACCGGCATACAGCCGAATCGATGTGTTATAAAGAGGAGAAAACAAGCCTCAAATCCGATTGGTTAATGAAGCGACAAAGGTACACCAATCAGACTCCCCGACAGTACGCCCACCAACGAAACCGATAACAGCCAGTTGGCCCGGTGGCTCGACCGTCGAACTTTTCAAGCCCGAAAACCTTTTTTAGTGCAAATAAGCATCACGTTCGTATGAACTGGAATAAACTAACCGACGAAAGTCAATTAGCCATTATCAAAGAAGAATCGGCTCAGCAGCCGGTGCTGATTTTCAAGCACAGTACAACCTGCTCCATCAGTGCCATGGCTTACAGCCGGCTCGAACGCAACTGGAACGATGCCGCCGGTATTAAGCCGTACTATCTGGATTTGCTCCAGTACCGGGCCATCTCCAACAAGATTGCGGGTGAATTTGGGGTCGAACACGAGTCGCCCCAGGCGCTGCTGATCCACAACGGCGAATGCGTGTACGATGCCTCGCACATGGCTATTTCATTCCAGGCGCTGCAACAGGCGGTATAATATCTGAAAGGAGAAGGGAGAACAGGGAAAAGGGAGAAAAGGTTTGTAATACAACGTTCCTTTCCTCTCTTTTCCCTGTTCTCCCTTCTCCTTTTTCCCTTTATCCCCTCAGGGTAATTCGGGCGCGGTGACAGACTCCCCCAACCGGCGGGTTGAATTTAGAGACACTCACCTCCACATCGGCCACGGTTGGGTACACCTGCCGAATCTCGGTAATGATACTGTGGGCAATATGCTCCAGCAAACGGGCCGGGCGTTGCATCACCCGGGTCGTAATCCGGTACAACTCCTCGTAGTTGACGGTTGCACTGAGCCGGTCTTGCCGGGCTGCTTCCGAAAAGTCGACGGTAACAACAATGTCGACGGAGTATTTATTTCCAATTTTCTGCTCCTCGTCGTAAAAGCCGTGGTAGGCAAAAAACTCAAGTCCTTCTAACGCGATGGTTCCCATGCGGGTGGCCCAAAGGCCTTAAATCTGGTCAAAAAATGATCCGCCCTGTTTGGTCTCGGCGGGTGGTTGCGGGGTGGTTTCGGGTGTCACTTCGGCAGCGGTGATCTGTACGGCTTCATCTACCTGCTGCACCAGCTCGGCAGAGGGCTCAACCTCCGGCCCGCGCGACGTTGGCGGCTCTACCAGCTCGTCGCCGGTAGGCATATCCGCCGTTTCAGCAATAGCTTCCCGCCCGGTTTCAGAGGCAGCGGTCGGCGTACCTGATTCGGTGTCGGCAGCGAGTCCGTCAGCGGCTTGTTGGGGCTCGGCAGCCTGCGCCTGTTTTTCGGCTTCGCGCTGTTCTTCCTTAATTTGCGTAGCCACCTCGTCGATTTTACCCTTAAACGATTGCTTGGCAAACTTCTTCTCAAACCGATCAACGCTATCCATGGCGTTGGCCGACAGCGTTTTGATCTGCGCCACCAGGGTGTCCTTGTAGCGCTCCATGGCCTTGAAGTCGTGCTCCATAGCCTTGAGGTCGTTCAGAATGTTGTCTTTCAGATACCGGGCCTGATTTTGCGCGTCCTGAATCATCATGGATGATTTTTTCTTCGCATCGGCCAGCATATCGTCGGCTTTTCGGCGGGCTTCGGCCAGATGCTGCTCGGCCGCCTTGGTGGCCTGATCGGTAATCTGACTGCTGGTATCTTCGGCGGTTTTGAGCGTCTTAAACAGGGTCAGCTCTACCTCTTTTAACTTATTGAGCTCTTTTTCAGCCAGTTCAAGCTGCATTTTCAGCATCTTCTGCTCGCCAACCACCCGCTCCCATTCCTGCGAGAGCGACGACAGGAAAGCGTCTACCTCGTCGGTACGGTAGCCGCGTAAACCCTTTTCAAAGGTGTGTTGCCGAATCTCTATGGGCGTGATTTTCATACGATGCGCCTAATTGATGTAGGGTCGAAAGCAATTGTGTCAGCGTGAAAGTAAAGTTCTTTACGCGTAATTGAAAAGTATTAGGCATAAAATGTGCCAAAGGAACGCGCCCGCCCACAAGACCGCCGGTCGGCCTGAAATCCAGATTACCTTACTTTACGACCTGCCAGACCGAAATCGTCCGGTCGTCGCTTGCCGAAAGGAGCGTATTCTGGTACGCACTCCACAGCAGCCGATTTACCGAGGTGCCGTGGCCGGCATGGCGCGCCCGATCTACCACTTTCAGCAGTCGCAGAGTCGGCGTATCCCAAATCTTAATCGATTTATCCATGCTTGCCGTGGCCATCAGCTGACCGTCGGGGCTGAAGGCAACATGATTGATGGCAAACATATGGGCCACGACTTCCTGCCGAAGCGCGTACCCATTTTCCACATCCCAGCTTTTGAGCCGGGCATCGCGGCTACCCGTGATAAGTGTCTGAAAATCGGGGGTGTAGGCCACCGTAAACACCGAGTTGACGTGCGCCGATAGTGTTTGCTTGAGCGCCAGCGTATGCAGATCGAAAATGCGGACCTGATGGTCGCTGTAGCCCACGGCCAATTCGCGTTCGACCGGATTGATGGCCATACAACGCGCACTTTGGTCGGAGGCCTTCAAATGCCGACGCACGGCCAGCTGATTGGCATCGAGCACCACCACCACCCCATCCGACAGGGCCACAAAAACCGTATCGGCATACTGCTTTATATCGAAAATAGCTGCGTTGGTCAGCTTCAGCGATCCTACCTCCACGCGGTTTGCGGGGTCAATCAGGTGCAGGCCCTCGTAGTTTTGCCCCACCCAAAGCCGGTTACGCTCCTGCTCGTAATGCAGGGCGTACACCGACGCGGGCACCTGCGCAACCAGGCTACCCAGATCGGGCCGGTCGAGCTGCCAGCGCACCACCATGCCGTCTCCGCCCGCCGAAAAAAAACTGTCGGCCGTTGGTCCCGCTTCAAGGGCATACACCCCATCGCGGTGGCCGCCAAATGTATCAAGTTTATGAACGTTCATGGGTAATCTGCGCGATGCGGTCGTTCGGAGCCTTCTCTCCTTTTTTCTGCTACCGTTCCCGAACGACTTACCCGACAAAGGTCGGCAAACCTTTCTTTTTCCCATACAGACTTCCGACTTTTGCCCCATGCCCCTCCACACAACGTTTGCCCTCAATCCCGACTGCCGGGTGGTTCTCTGGCGCATTGAGGAAGATGAGCCCACGCTGCGCGCTCATCTGGTGCTTACTGCCCCCGAACAGGCCGATCTGGACGGCATCACCCACCCCAATCAGCGGGTCGAGTGGCTTGCCTGCCGGGTGGCAGTTCAGACGCTCGCACAGGCACACCATTATCTGTACCGGGGTCTGGTTAAAGATGAATACGGCAAGCCGCACCTCCTCCAGCCCGAATCGGCGGGGAGCCCGGCGCATATTTCTATTTCGCATACAGGCGGCTGGGCGGCTGCCGTATGGCACCAAAACCGCCCCGTGGGTATCGACATTGAGCCCATCCGGGCCCAGTTTACCCGGGTAGTGCCGCGCGTACTGTCGGAAGCCGAAATTGAGCACGCAGCCGGCCGCGCCGACCGGTTGGCGGTGTACTGGTGCGCCAAAGAGTGCCTCTACAAACTCTACGGGAAACGGCAGCTTACCTTCCGCGAGCATCTCCACATTGAGCCCTTCGCCGACGGGGCCGAGCGCCTGACGGGACATGTGCGCCTGCCCGACCATGAAGAAACCTTACAGATTCACTGCTGGGCCATTGGGCCGGGCCTGCTGGCCGTGGCCTGTCCGTAAAGCAACGCACGGGCCCAGATGAATGTACAATGAACAGTGTAAAGTGCATAATGAAAACCCTGATTATCAACAGATAACACAATCCTGAATCATGCATTTTACATTGTACATTCACGTAGGCCCGTTTGGTTAAAGTTGCACGGCGTACGTTTACCGCTGCGAATAATCAGACAGGGGCATACCATCGCCCTCGTCCTGTACGGCATCCAGAATAGCTTCGACCTCTTTGACCCGGTCAGAATCGCCTTTTTTCTCAAACGCCAGCATGAGGTTGCGGAGCGTCCGGCGGACGATGTCGATGTTGGAACAGGGCTGGTAAAAAATCTCGTTCGGTTTCAGGTTCAGCTGACCTATGTAGTGATCGATGTCGTTTTTCGAAAACACCAGCCCCCGCGTAAACACATTGATGTAAAACTGCACCCCGTTGGGCTGCTTGTAAGTCAGCACAAACAGGTTGGGCAGGTTTACGCCGTAAATGGGCATGCCAATTTTACGGGCCATCAGCATGTAAATCACGCACAACGAGATAGGATTACCCCGGCGCGACTCCAGCACCTGGTTGATCATCGAGTTGGCAGGCGAATGAAAATGCTTCGAGTTGGGTGCAAACCCGAGGGTATTAAAAAAGGCATTATTCAGGGCCTTTACCTGATCCACGGGGTGCATATCCGTACCCACGTCGAGCCACACTTTGTAATACAGTTGGTTGAGGTCTTGCCGCAACTTTTCAAGCGAAAGATCAGGATACTGATACGTAGCCACAATCCAGAGACCTTCGAGCAGGTCCATACCGCCCCCGTTACGCCAGTCGCGGATGCGCTCAAGCACCGATTGGTACTGAAGATCATGAATCAGCTCCTCAATCTTCTTTTGAAAATGCGGGTTAAAGCTACCTTCCCATTCCGATTCCAGATACGGGATTAACCGACCGCCCAACTCCCGAATTCGCTGCTCTACATGATCGGCCACTTCGCGGTCCTCATCGTCCAGAAGGGATATAAGCGCTTTAATCTCGCTGTCGTTCATATACGTTTGGTACTCAGTCTGTCTGACACAGGATAAATACTCCTTTCAGAAAGAAACTGAATTTTATAGTTTTGTCCGATTTTTGGGTCGCTCTGCTGGGCGCTACCCTAAATTAAGAACAAAATTTTACAAAAAACGATTTGACTCCCGCAGACAATACAGTGTCGAAAATTGTGGTGACAGGCGGTGCCGGCTTTATCGGTTCGCACACAGCTGTCTCCCTGGTTGCAGCCGGTTTTGAACCAATTATCGTTGATAATTTCTCGAACTCCGAGAAGAACATACTCAACGGCCTGGAACAAATTTTGGGGCGCCGACTTACCTGTTACGAAGCCGACTGCAACGACGCCGATGCGATGGAGACGATCTTCGCCAGCGAGCGCCCCATCGGCATTATTCACTTTGCGGCCTCCAAGGCCGTGGGTGAGTCGGTTCAGAAACCCCTGCTCTACTACCGGAATAACCTCAACTCACTGATGGTTATGCTGGAACTGATGCCCAAGTATCAGGTACACAATCTGGTGTTCTCATCGTCGTGCACGGTATATGGCCAACCCGAGCGGCTCCCCGTCACCGAGGCTACGCCCCGGCTACCGGCATCGTCGCCCTACGGCAATACCAAAGCCATGTGCGAAGATATTATCCGCGACTGTGTGGCGGCCGTGATGCCTGTTAAGGCCATTTCGCTGCGGTACTTCAACCCGATCGGGGCGCACCCTTCAGCCCTCATTGGGGAGCTACCCCGGGGCGTACCGGCCAATCTGGTCCCTTACCTGTTGCAGGTTGCCGCCGGGCAGCGCGAAAGCCTGACCATTCACGGTAACGACTACAATACGCCCGATGGTACGGCTATCCGTGACTATATTCACGTTATGGACCTGGCCGATGCCCACGTGAGTGCCCTGCAGTTGCTCAGCCAGAAAAATACCGACTCGTTCTACGACATTTTCAACATCGGCACGGGGCGGGGTGCTTCGGTACTGGAGTTGATCAATACCTTTGAAGAAATCAACGGTATCAAGCTACCATACACGCTGGGCCCCCGTCGGCCGGGCGATATTGAGCAGATATATGCGGACGTCAGTAAAGCCACCGAAGGCCTCCGCTGGACCGCCAAGCGATCATTGGCCAATGCCTTGCAGGATGCCTGGCGCTGGCAGCAAACTTTGAGTTAGTTTATGGTTCATTGTTGGTGGTTTATGGTAGCCTATGCCCAATAAACCACAAACGATACACCATAAACCACAAACTACTACCATGAAAACAATTGTAATTACCGGCGGTGCCGGCTTCATCGGCTCTCACGTAGTCCGGCTTTTTGTGACCAAGTACCCTGAGTACCGCATTGTCAACCTCGACAAGCTGACGTACGCGGGCAATCTGGCCAACCTTACTGATATTGAGCACGCGCCCAATTATACATTCGTCAAAGGCGACATTACGGACGCTGCGTTTCTCGACGCCATGTTCGCCGAAATTCAGCCGGATGGCGTGATTCACCTCGCGGCCGAGTCGCACGTAGACCGGTCGATTACCGACCCTATGTCGTTTGTGATGACCAACGTGGTGGGCACGGTGAATCTGCTCAACGCGGCCAAAAACTGCTGGAAAGAGTCGGCAACGGCCTTTGAAGGCAAGCGTTTTTACCACGTCTCGACCGATGAGGTGTACGGCTCACTGCACAACCCCGAAGATTTTTTCCTCGAAACAACGCCCTACGATCCCCAATCGCCCTATTCGGCCTCTAAAGCGGCATCGGACCATTTTGTGCGGGCCTACGGCAATACATACAAAATGCCCGTCGTGTTGAGCAACTGCTCGAACAACTACGGCCCCAATCACTTCCCCGAGAAGCTGATTCCGCTCATGATCCACAACATTCAGACGAACAAACCCCTGCCTGTGTACGGCAAGGGCGAGAACGTGCGCGACTGGCTGTACGTGGTGGATCATGCACGGGCTATCGATACCATTTTCCACAACGGTACGCTGGGAGACACCTACAACATTGGCGGTTTCAACGAGTGGAAAAACATTGATCTGGTTCATCTGCTATGCTCCATCATGGACCGCAAGCTGGGCCGTGAAGAGGGCACATCGGCCAAGCTGATTACCTACGTCACCGACCGGGCCGGGCACGACCTGCGCTATGCTATCGACGCCAGCAAGATTATGAACGAACTGGGCTGGAAACCGTCGCTTCAGTTTGAAGAGGGCCTCGAAAAAACAGTGGATTGGTTCCTGGCCAATCAGGAGTGGCTCGACAACGTTACGTCGGGGAATTATCAGAAGTATTACGAAGACATGTACGCAAACCGGTAAAGAGCGAAAGAGCGAACGAGTGAAAGTGCACAACTGGAATTTTGCACTTTCACTCGTTCGCTCTTTCGCTCTTTCACTCTTTAATTAAAGATGAAAGGAATCATCCTGGCCGGAGGCTCCGGCACCCGCCTTCACCCCCTGACGCTTGCCGTTTCGAAACAGCTGATGCCTGTGTACGACAAGCCCATGATTTACTACCCGCTTTCGATTCTGATGCTGGCGGGCATTCGCGAAATCCTGATTATCTCGACCCCGCACGATCTGCCGCATTTCGAGAAACTACTGGGCGATGGCTCGCGGATTGGGTGCTCGTTCAGCTACGCCGAACAACCCAGCCCCGACGGTCTGGCGCAGGCGTTTATCATCGGCGAGGAGTTTATTGGCGATGATAAAGTGGCCCTGGTTCTGGGCGATAACATTTTCTACGGCTCCGGCCTGTCGAAGTTATTGCAGGCTAACAATGACCCCGACGGGGGCGTGGTGTACGCCTATCAGGTGCACGACCCCGAACGCTACGGGGTGGTAGAGTTCGATGAGCAGTTTAACGTACTCTCTATCGAAGAGAAGCCAACCGAGCCCAAATCAAACTACGCCGTACCCGGTCTGTATTTCTACGACAACGACGTGGTCGAGATCGCCAAGAATATTCAGCCCTCGCCCCGGGGTGAGCTGGAAATTACCGACGTAAACCGGGTATACCTGGAGCGCGGTAAGCTGAAAGTCGGCGTATTGGACCGCGGCACCGCCTGGCTCGATACCGGCACGTTTGCCTCGCTGATGCAAGCCGGTCAGTTTGTGCAGGTAATAGAAGAGCGGCAGGGCCTGAAGATCGGCTGCATCGAAGAGATTGCCTACCGCATGAAGTTTATTGACAAGGAGCAGCTTTGCGAAATCGCCAAGCCTCTGGTGAAAAGCGGGTACGGTCAGTACCTGCTTTCGATTGCCTAAGGGCGACTACTCACCACTATTTGTGAAAATAAGAAAAGCCGGGGCAATGCTCCGGCTTTTTCATACCTAACCTATGAGATGAGAAAAACGTAATGTCGTGCTGTTAGGCATTGACCTTACAAAGGTCTGCAAGGTGAGCCAGTGTTAATAGCGCATAATTACGCAATCGCAAAAATGGGGGATTGTTGCGGATTCTGATAGCGTAGAACTACGTATTCTTGCCCGTAGATGCCCCCATTTTGGGGATCTCTTGGGCATCGGCTATTCGGCCTAGCCTATAAAAAGGCTAACTTGCCTATCTGGAACCTTGCTCTATTTGTTCATGAAAAAACCGTTTCCGTTTGAGAAGTGTGGCCGAGAAATGAACCACGATGAAGCCCGGGTTTGGGTAGATGCCTACCGGAAACAATGCGAAACACAAACGAAGCCCGTTCATGCCGAAGCCTTCAGCAAAGAGTTGCTGCTGAAAATATTAGCCGACGACGATTGTACGGGTATCCGAATCTACCATGGGCATTGCGAGGGCGAACCCCGACTTCTGCTGGTGGGCATGAACAAACAGGGGAACGACAGACATCGGGCCCCCAGAGGATTGAAGGATGATATGCCCGACAACGGCGCCCAAACGGGAATATACGGCGATGGTGCCCGGTGCCCCGATCAATGTGACCAATCGAATTAATGGTGAGTTTTGTTGAAGCTCTTTTACGACATACGCTGAAGTTTCCGCTGACGGTAGCCACCGAGTTATCGATTTTGCTACCTCTGCTATTTGTGCGAGGCTACAAAGGTCAACCGACTTACCTGCGCTGGGTGGTCATTTTTATTGGCTGGACTACGTTTCGTAACCTCACCAGCATTGTGACCTCCAGTTACCGCATCAATAACCTGATGCTATTCAACGCGGACTTGCTCGTACGGGCGTTGTTGTTGCTGGCGATGTTTTACCACACGTTTCCGTACTCGTATGAGAAGAGAGCAATTGTTGTTGTTGGCGTGCTGTTTACACTATTTTTTGGATTTGATTTCGTCTGGTCAAATCCGGCTCTGAGCGACTGGCAGAATCACCGACTCAACCGGTATTCGTACGTGGTCGAGAATGTGTTGATGCTCACGCTGGTATTGCGTTTCTTTCTGTATCTGGTTCGTGAGTTACCGGTCGACAATCTGCTGGAATACCCCATATTCTGGATTTGTTGCGGATTGCTGATTGCCCATGCCGGGAGTGTTTTTCTGAGCCCGTTTATCCACTACACCTTTGTATGGAATGGCACCTTCAAACTTCCCGTTATGGTCATTATTGAACAATGCGTAGAAATTACCCGAAATATTGGTTTAGCCATTGCGCTGTCTCATGCCCGACGCTTAACGCCTTAACAAACCACCCATGGAAACGCCCCCTGATGGTCTGCTGATTGCGACAATAGCTATGCTGATTATGGCTATCTTCATTGTTATTTTCGTGGCTTACTATCAGCATCGGCAGTCGCATCATCAGCTTACCGTGAAGGAAATGCTGGAGCGGCACCGGCAGGAGCTGATGGCGGCCATGTTTCGGGGGCAGGAAGCCGAACGCCGACGGCTGGCGCAGGATCTGCACGACGACATTGGCACGATGCTATCCGTAGCCAAAATGACCCTCAACCAACTCGAACGCAGCCTCGACCGGTACTCGCCCGAGCGCGCCCAAGCCTACAAAACCCGCCAACTGCTCGACGATACCCTCAAGAATGTCCGGCGGATCAGCCGTGACCTGGTGCCTACCACGCTCGAACGCTTCGGGCTTTTGGCCGCGCTGGAAGAATTGGTCGGCAATGCCACCAATGATCAGGTGCGGGTGCAGCTGGAAGGGCACGACAGCTTCGAGTTTGTAGCACCCTCGCTGGAGGTCATGCTGTACCGTATTGTGCAGGAGTTGGTCACCAACGCCATTCGGCACTCGGGGGCCAGCCAGATTGTGATTCAGTTTTTCCGGCACGATGATGAGCTACGCGTGGCTGTACTCGACAACGGCCGGGGCTTCGACATCGACGAGGTGCTCCAAAACCGGCAACGGGGCCTTGGGCTACGTAACATCGAAAGCCGGCTCAGCATAGTTGAGGGGCACGTTACGTTTGATGTGGCGCCCGGCCGGGGCTCCCGTGTCATTGTACAGGTTCCGCTCGAAAATCCTAAATTGGCCTCCCTTCTTATTTAACGACCCTTAACCAATGCGTAAGATCAAACTGGCGCTCTGCGACGACCATAACCTGTTTCGGGTAGGTATGGCTTCCATTTTGACGCAAATCCCCGACTTCGACCTGATTCTGGAAGCCGCCAACGGGCAGGAACTGATCGACAAGATTGCGCGTCGTATGCCCGACGTCGTTCTGCTCGATCTGCAAATGCCTGTTCTCGACGGTACAGCTACGGCCGATTACCTGCGCGAACACCACCCACTGGTTAAAATTGTGGTGCTTACCATGCACGACGAAGACCGGATGGTGCTGCACCTGCTCGAAAAGGGCGTTAGCGGCTACCTGCTGAAAGACTCCGACCCCGAAGAAGTCGAGAAAGCTGTTCGGAAGGTGATCGACGAAGGGGTTTATCTGAACGAGTTTGTGTCGCGGGCTATGCTGCGCAAAATGACCAACGCAGCGGCTGCTGCCAAGCCAGCCTCTACGCTGTACAACAGCAAGATTCTCCTATCGGAACGCGAAAAAGAGGTTCTCAAGCTCATTTGCGAGGGCCTGTCGACCGCCGAAATCAGCGAAAAGATATTCCTCAGCCCCCGCACCGTTGAGGGGCACCGGCTCCGCATTCTGGAAAAAACAGGCACCAAAAACACCGCCGGTATGGTTGCCTACGCGTTTAAGAATAATTTGGTTTAAAGGGGGAGAAAAGTGGGAAAGGGAGGAAAGGGACGCAAGCGCGGCAAACCCTTCCTCCCTTTCCTCCCTTCTCCCTTTCCTCCTTTCCTCCCCCCTTCCTACCTTTCCTGACACAATTCAACCAACACCCCGTTGGTGCCTTTGGGATGCAGAAAGCAAACCAGCTTGTTGTCGGCTCCGAGCTTGGGGGTTTCGTTGAGCAGCGTAAAGCCCTCGTTCCGAAGCCGTTCCATCTCAGCCACAATATCATCGACCTCAAAGGCGATGTGATGAATTCCCTCGCCTTTTTTCTCGATAAACCTGGCGATAGGACTGCTGGGATCAGTGGCTTCGAGCAGCTCTATCTTGGTTTGGTTGACCCGAAAAAATGAAGTCGTTACGTTTTCTGACTCTACCGTTTCTGCTTTGTAGGGGGCTACATTGAGCAACTTCTGAAAGAGTTCGTTGGACTGGGTCAGACTCCGGACGGCAATGCCAATATGTTCGACGTTGGTCAGCATGTTTCGTTTTCAAAAAATAGATAAAACCGGACTGTGCGTTCGGTAATGAACTTTACAAGCCGGGCAAAAGTTAGTATTTTGAGACTGGATAACGAATTCCGGCAGGAGCTTTATCCCGTCTACACGTTTCATAATTCATTGACACAGCGATGGTAACTGTATCAGAAAGCGCTAAGAATAAGATTGTTGAACTCCGTCAGAAAGACGGGTTGACCGACGAACACGCTATCCGGGTAGGTGTACAGGGCGGAGGTTGCTCGGGCCTTATGTACGATCTTCAGTTCGACGCTACGCAACAGCCATCCGACCATCTGGTGGAGGATAAGGGTATCAAGATTCTGGTAGATCGGAAAAGTCTGCTGTATCTGGCAGGCACCGAACTCGACTTTTCGGATGGGCTCAATGGCAAAGGTTTTCAGTTTAAAAACCCCAATGCCTCGCGTACCTGCGGCTGTGGCGAAAGCTTCTCGGTGTAGGCTACTTCGAACTCATACAAGCCCGTTTTCGGGTATGAAAGACCGCCCTGACGCGGTCTTTTTTTGTGCCTTTATGGACCATCGCGCCGGGATTTTGTAATTATGCACCCTAACGGCCGCCCGTTGTCTATCCTGTTTACCTATACGCTCCTACCTATGTCTGCATCGACTGCCAAACCCGTGAGTTATTCGCGGACCACCCTCACCGAACTCATGATCCCGGCCTACGCCAACTTTGGCGGTAAAATCCACGGCGGCACCCTGCTGTCGCTGATGGACAAAGTAGCCTACGCCTGTGCGGCTAAACACGCGGGCGAGTACTGCGTGACGGTTTCGGTCGATGGGGTCAATTTTCGGCAACCGGTTGAGGTGGGCGAGCTGGTTTCGCTCATGGCGTCGGTTAATTACGTCGGTCGCACCTCGCTGGTGGTAGGTATTAAGGTGGTAGCCGAAAACGTGAAAACGGGCGTTAGCAAACACACCAACACCTCGTATTTTACGATGGTGGCCAAAGACGAAACGGGCAAGCCGACCGAAGTGCCCCCGCTCCTGCTCGAAACGGCCGAAGACGCCCGCCGGTTTCTGGAAGCCCTGAAACGACGCGAAATGCGGACCGACTTCGCCGAGCATTTCGACAACGCCCGTAACCGGATGTTGCTCCCCGAAAATATACACGCCCTCAGTACCGAGCGCTGCCGGTTATCGCCCGATCTGGAGCAGCTACTACACCCATAACACACAAAGGGTCGGCCCTACCGAAGTAAGACCGACCCTGTACAGGCCTGATGGCCTTATTATCGTTTAGCCACCACCGGCAACCCTTCGAGTTGCGCGTAGCTTAGCTTCCAGGAGTTGTCGGCGGCTTTTTTCCAGAGCAGGATAAAATTACCCTTGCCTACACCACCCGGTTCCTGCGGGCTATCGGGTAGCACATCGACCGAGTACGTACCGGCTTCATAGGCCGTTTGGACGTCTACCGCTGAGGTCACCGCGTAGGTTTTCAGATCACTCAGCGTCGGGAGGGTTTCACGAACCCACTTCTGCGACACTTCGGCCTTACCCGTAAAGTGGGTATTGCCCTGCAAAAAGTGAACATCGTCGGCCAAGAAACTCGTGATCTTCTCACTGTCTTTACTATTCCAGGCCTCAATAAACTGCCGGTTTAGGTCTTTTACATCAACGGCGTCGCCTGATTTTGTACAGGCCGACAAAAGGGCTACCATCACCCAGATCGGCAAAAATGCCTTTATAAATTTCAGATTCCGTATCATGATTTCAGTGTGTTTTGCAGCCCGGCCCGATCATCTGTCGGGCCGAGCCTTGTGAACGTACTAAGAATGGATGCAGACAGCTCTGCCTGCGATAGAGAGGCTTACCAGCTCTTCCGACGAACTTCGGAGTCGGGATAGGCCGACGTTGGGTCGCCAAATGTCGGGTTGAGCAAGTAGCCCGTGTTGGTCATATACGTCGGCTGAGCCGGTGCCAGTGTAGCGGGCGTTGTGCCATTGGCCGCGTACGCAGCCCCGGCCACCGCAGCGCCCGCTCCTACCCCAGCCGCTGCTGCCAGCGCGGGAGCTTTTTTACCCCGAGCGAGTAACACCCGGTTGGCTTGTCCGTACGATTCGTTGTCGGCACGGCGGGCGGCTGCAATCCGCTCCTCTTCGGCCCGGCGAGCCGCGAGGGCAGCGGCCGCTTTGCGCTTGTTGTCGATCCGCTTACCGATGGCATATCCGGCACCGGCACCTACGGCACCACCTACAACCCCACCCACTACGCGGTTACGCTTGTGGATGATAGCACCCGCTGCAGCACCAGCGGCACCACCAATTACGGCACCCTTAGCCTGGGGGCTCCACTGACGGGGGCTCCGTAGCGGCTGAATAACCTGGGCTTCGGCAAATGAAGAGAAAAGAACGATGGCTAATAAGGCCAGTATCGAGATCGTCCGGAACGTCGTTCCGGTACCGATTTTTTGTTGCTTGTTATTCATGGCTCTAGTGTTCATGTCCAATTGAGTACTGCGTCACTGTTTGACTCTTTGACAGGTAATCAGACCAATGGTTTATTTAATCACCCGAGAAAGTCAATTAATCTGAACACGGCAATAACGAATTTGTTTGGACATGAATTGCCCGTACTTAGGCAATCTGAGCGTGCGATTTTGGCCCAAAATACCCCTATTTACCCATTTTAGGGGCAAGGGGCCGTAAATAGAAACCCCGCCAAAAACGACCCAACGGGCCAGTCTCGACGGGGTAAAAAAATAATAATCTCCCTTAAAATTTATTCATTTCCCGGTCTACGTTTCCCGGAATAATCTAAAAAGGCAGGCTCTATTTCGGGCTGGTTTTAGCTGGCAATGTGTAGCCAAATAATGAACTCGTTGGGCCGACAATTCTGCACGCCCGGGCGGACAGTCATAATTATCTACCGGCCCCGATCCTTACAGACAGTCGACATCGACTACGATAGATACCTGCCGGAGTCCTTTGTCAGTCAGAATATCGTTGATCCGATCGCGGATAAATTCTTTCACCGCCTTCATGTTGACCGGGCCGCGCTCAATCTTAATCAGAATATCGTACAGAAACTGATTACGGATTCGCTCCACCAACGGCTGTTCGGGGCCCAGCACCCGACTACTGCCGAGGGTATCGGTCAGTTCGGCCGCCAGTCGTTCGGCCGCCTGCTTGCTGATGTGCTGCTCCGGGTGCCGTACCGTCAGTTTGATCAGCCGCGAGAAAGGCGGATAGTTAAAATCCTGCCGTTCGCGAATCTCTTCATCGTACAGCCCCCGGTAGTCGTTGGTGATAATTTTCTGGAGAATCAGTTGCTGCGGGTTGCTCGTCTGAATCAGTACCCGCCCCTGCCGACCACCCCGCCGACCCGCGCGCCCGCTCACCTGAGTAAGCATCTGAAACGCCCGCTCCGTCGCTCTGAACTCAGGAAAATGGATGATTCGGTCTGCATCAAAAATACCCACCAAACTCACCTTGTCGAAATCGAGCCCTTTGGTAATCATCTGCGTGCCCACAAGCATATCGACGTTACCCTGTTCAAACTCCTCAATGATCTGCTGATACGCATTTTTGGCCCGGGTTGTGTCGAGGTCCATGCGCAGAATCCGGGCTTCCGGAAACAGAATCTGGAGTTGGTCTTCGAGTTTTTCGGTGCCAAAACCAATTGTTTTTACTTTGGTGGAGCCACAAACTGGGCAAGTGCGGGGCACCTCTTCTTTATAGCCGCAGTAGTGGCAGCGCAATTCGCCCACCTTCATGTGGTAGGTCAAACTTACATCGCAGTTGGGGCACTCGGCCGTCCAGTCGCAGTCTTCGCACTGCATATAGGGCGAGTATCCACGCCGGTTCTGAAACAGGATACTCTGCTCTTTTCGCTCCAGATTATCGCCCAAGGCGGTCAGCAAAGCCGATGTAAATTCATTTTTCATCGTCTTTTGCTTCTTCTCCACCTTTGTATCCACGAGGGTGATCTGGGGTAGCGTCGCATCTCCAAACCGCTGAAACAGCTCTACCAGCCCATAACGACCCTGCTGAGCCTGATAATAACTCTCCAGGGAGGGCGTGGCCGATCCCAGCAATACTTTGGCCTGCTGCCATTGGGCCAGCATCATGGCTACATCGCGGGCGTGATAGCGCGGAGCCGGGTCATGCTGTTTGTACGAGGTTTCGTGCTCTTCATCGACGATAATCAGACCAAGATTGTCAAATGGCAGAAACACGGCCGACCGTACCCCCACCACGAACTGATACTGCCCCGATACCACCCCTTTCCAGACCTCTACGCGCTCATTGTCGGAAAACTTAGAGTGGTAGATACCCATTTTATCACCAAAAACGCGCTGAAGCCGCACCACAATCTGGGTGGTCAGGGCGATTTCGGGAAGCAGATACAGCACCTGCGAGCCACTTTCGAGAGCCTGCTGAATCAGGTTAATGTAAACCTCCGTTTTGCCACTACCCGTAATACCGTGCAGCAACACGATATTTTGCGTACCAAACTTGGCCATAATGGCTTCAGACGCCTGTTGCTGAGCCTCGGTCAGGCGAATTTCGACGGTGGGCGCGAGGTTATCAGAAAAGCGAGGCTGAATGACCTCGAACGTTTCAAAAATCCCGTTTTTTATCAGAGTAGTCATCGACGACTGCGAGATTTCGTCGTCCTGATTCAGCACCGTTTTGTCGAGTCCCCGACTGTTGAGTGCCGAATTGAGCAGCACCGGTACGTGGCGCAGGTAGCGCATCACCACCTCCTGCTGTTTGGGCGATTTGTCCAGTTTACGAATCAGGTCCAGCAACGCTTCCCGATCTTCGTAAGCGGCACCAAGCCTTACCTTCCGAATCATTTTCGGCACGTATTTCTCCCGCACCTCCTCAAAAACAATCACCGCCCGCTTCCCAACGAGCGCCTTAATCACGGTCGGCACGTTGAGTTCGCCCACCAGCCGCCCCAGTTCTTCGTAGGTGAGGGCGGGGTGTTTTTTAAGCTCTTCGAGCAGGGTGACTTCTTCTGGGCTGAGCAACTCCGGATAGTCAAAATCGGGGTTGTACTGCACCTTCGACTGGCTCGAAATCTTGAGCCCTGAAGGCAGAGCCACATTCATCACCTCGCCAATGCAGCACATGTAATAGTCGGCCATCCAGCGAAACAGTTCGAGCTGATAGCTGGTAATCAGCGGATAATCATCCAGAAGCTCAAGGATATACCGTGCCTGATACCGGGGCGGAGGGGTATTATGAAGCCTTGCGACAATCGCCGTTAGTACACGACCGTCCTTTTTACCAAAGGGGACAATCACTCTGGCACCAATTTTGATGACCTCGACCATCGTTCTCGGAACCCTGTATGTAAACAGGTTTGGAATAGGCAAAGGCAATATTAAATCCGCGAAGTAAGTAACCTCTTCTTCGTGCGAATGGGAAAATACCAAGTCTGGCAGGCTAAGTTGATTATCTGGCTCACTCACGAAGTAAAGTTACCGAAATATGGGCAAATAGCTTGGCAAGATGTTTGCAAGTCACTGCTTGTCGTAAATGTAACTAAGTAAGAGCTGCACAAACCGATAGGTATACCGGCGCTTAGCTACCGACCGAAACCCGTACGATATACCTCAACCTCTTAACCCCGACCGAATGCTCTGATTTTCAACGTTCCTTTTTAATCCAACGTACAGCCTCATGAAACAAAATATAGTATTCAAGATGCCCGGCCGAGTCTGGCTTTTCGGCATTATATTCTATCTGACTGGCACATTAGCGTCTGCTCAGATTAGCGGAAGTGTATTCCGCGACTTTGACAACGACGGTGCCCGGAGTACCTCGGTCCCTACCCTAACCGGTGCCCGGAGCACCTCGGCCCCGGTTGAACTGGGGGTTGGGGGCATTACCGTTCGGGCGTATGTCGAACTAAGCACAGTTCCCATCACAACCACTACCGACGCAAACGGCGCTTACAGCTTCTCGGCGGCTCAGATCCCAGCCAACAGCCGGGTGCGTCTCGAATTTGTCAATTACCCAGGCGGCTACTTCCCCGCCCCCCACAACGGACAGGGCGGTGGCACTACGGTTCAGTTTGTGCGGGCTCCGGCTTCCGACGTCAATACGGGCATCAATTACCCAAGTGACTACTGCCAACCCGGCCCCGTGCGCCTGGTTACGCCTTGTTTTGTCAACGGCGACCCGCTCAAAACCACCGACGCCAACGGACCTATTCCGGCTGAACTACAATCGGCTAATGCTGATGCTATCGTTGCTTTCGATTACGACGCGTTTTCGGTCAAAGGCGACGGCAACAGCTCAGGTAACAAAGCCCAGTTCCCGGCCGATCATCTCGCCCTGGGAGGCCAAACGGGCAGCGTATGGGGGCTGGCTTTACAACGCCGTACTAAACTCATATTCAGCACGGCCGTCGTCAAACGACACGCTGGTTTTGGGCCACTGGGCACCGGCGGTATTTATGTGACTGATCTTACCAGTACCTCGCCAAACCCGACCACCCCATTTTTAAGCTTCCCCAACGATCTTGGTATTCAGACCGGCCCCGATCCGCACAGCGGACTGCCCGGCAATAAACTATTTCCGAGCGACGACCCCGGCCCGATGCAGGCCATGGGGCGAGTTGGTTTTGGCGGTACCGATATGTCGGAAGATGACCAAACCCTCTATGTCGTCAACCTGTTCGACCGCCGGGTGTACGGGGTTAAAATTGGGGTACCTGCTCAGAAACCCAATCCGGCTACCGACGTCAAATCGTGGGCTATCAACGGTCCCGGCTGCCCTCAGGGTGAGTTTCGGCCCTGGGCACTCAAAGTACACCACGGCAAAGTATATGTAGGCGGAGTTTGTTCGGGCGAATACGCCCCAACCGATGCCTCTACCTACGCCAATGCGGTCAGCAGCACGCTGCTGTCGGGACATGTGTACGAACTCGACCCCAGCCTGCCCAACGGACAGTTCCAGCACATACTGGAGTTCCCGCTTTCGTTTGAACGCGGCTCCGCCGACCTTACCGGCGACTGTATCAATTTTAAGTACTGGCAGCCCTGGACCGACCAGTTTCCGGCGCCCTGTAATGCCAACTTTGTGATGTGGCCCCAGCCCATGGTTACCGACCTTGAGTTTGATGTCAACGGCCACATGATTATCGGCATGCTCGACCGGTTCGGGCACCTGTCGGGTGTGGCTAACCATGACCCAAGTGGCAACGGCTATTACGATGGTTTCACCGGAGGTGACCTACTCCGCGCAGCTCCGGTCACCAATAACCAATTTGCTCTCGAAAACAACGGCACCGTGGGCACGCAGACCAGCCTCAACGGGGTTGGCAATAACCAGGGACCCGGTGGTGGTGAGTTTTACAGCGACGATGCCTGGGTATTTTTAGGCAACAAGGCCCACGACGAAATTAATAATGGCGCCCTGAGCCTCATTCCCGGCAAAAACGAGGTTATCTCGTCGGCCTACGACCCCATCAACGAAATTTACAAGTCGGCCGGATGGCGGGTGCATAACAACACCAGCGGTGCCGCCGAGCGGGGGTTTGTGGTCTTCATTGATGATGCCGGTTCGTTTGGTAAAGCGTCCGGTCTGGGCGATAACAAACCTATTTGCGACGTAGCTCCGGTCGAAATTGGAAACCGGGTGTGGTTCGATGATAACCGTAATGGTATTCAGGATGCCTACGAACCTGGTATTGATGGGCTGGTTGTTATGCTGTACGACGGCAACACCCAGGTGGCCTCTACAACAACCGCTAACGGCGGACAGTGGTATTTTAACAACAGCAACGTGCCCGGCGGTCTGAAGTTCAAATACAACTATCAGGTTCGGATGGATATGACGCAGCTGACCAACTACCTCCTGACGGCAAGCACCCGGACCATCCGGCCGGTTACTCGAAACGGGGCGCGGCTGGCGGCCACACAGACCTACTTCATTTCACCTTATCAGGTAAGCAGCGGTACGGATAGCGGCATCCGGGATTCAGACGCTCAGCTCGACGGGAACACCGCCTTTATCAATGTCCTGACGGGCGATGCCGGTGAGAATAACCAGAACTACGATTTCTCGGTCTACGCCTGTCCATCGATCGAGGCCCAACCCAACGGGCTTACGGTTTGTCAGGGCGCACCTGTTGGCAACCTGACAGTAAAAGCCGCATCGCTGGCCCTGACCGACAAGATAAAGTTTGTGTGCTTCGACACTCCCCAAACCGACCCGACGGTTATTTACAGTGCCACCAATGTACTCGGTGTTGTTACGCCCAGCTCATCGTCGACGGTAGCCGGTGGAGTGCTGGTTTCGATTGATGCCTCGGCCATCCAGACTAATCTCAACACGTCGGTTACTGCTTACAAGTATGTGTATGCGGTTGTGGAGCCGATATCGCCCATGCCGAGCACCTGCTTACCCTACGACGGCATTGTGATTACGATTCTGCCCAAACCGCGGGCAACGGCCACAGGAGGCCTTATTACCTGCACTCAGCCATCGGTGACGCTCACGGCCGCGCTGACCGATGCCCAAAATACGCCCATCGCTAACGGTGTGTACCGCTGGACCGGACCTAACGGTTTCACCAGTACCGAGCAGAATCCCGTCGTAACAGTAGCTGGTACGTACACGCTCAATGCGGCAACGGCAGCCTGCCCCGACGCCTTTACCACGGTTACGGCCCTGGTTGAAGAGGACAAAGAAGAACCGGTTGTTGTCGATGCGTACGGGGGCGTACCAGATTGTACCACCTGTACCGTAACGATTTCGGCAACAGTAACGCCTGCCAACTCAACCCTGCTTTGGCAAGGCCCCAACAGTTTCACTTCAAACCAAGCAACGGTCGATGTGTCGGAGCCGGGCTTCTACGTACTTACCATAACCGGCCCGAACGGCTGTACAGCCAGCACTGAGGTCGAGGTGCAGCCCCCCTTAAACGAAGAGCCCTGCCCCGTGTTTACGGGTGGCTCATTACTGACACTTTGCTCAGGGAATCCAGTACCGCCCCTCTCGGTGTCGGTGCTTACCGAGGGAATATATGCGGGTAGTTCGGTCGCGTTTGTTTACTCAGCCACTCCACTCACCGACCCGACTGACGCTTACAACGGCGCAGGTACCTTACTGGATACGGTTACACCGACCAACGGGATAGCTACGCTCAACACAACGGCTGTTCCGACAACTAACACCTCCACGCAGACGATACGCCGGTACGTGTACGCGGTTCTGTCGCCCACCCCGGCCGACCCTACCTGCCGCCCGGTTAGCCAGTTTGTATTGTCGATCGATAATCCCCTTTGTGTACCGATCAGTTCGGTCCGGATTCGGTAGACCATTTGCAGACAGCTAAACTTCCAAAAAAGCCTTCCCGGTGCAAACCAAGGAAGGCTTCTTTCGTGTTATGGGGCTATGCAACTCTACGACGTAATCATCATTGGTGGTGGCCCTTGCGGCCTGGCTGCGGGTATCGAAGCCGCAAAAAATGGTTTGTCTCACCTGATTCTGGAAAAGGGCAGCATTACCGAATCAATTCGGCGCTATCCAAAACTGATGCGTTTCTTTTCAACGGCCGAGAATATCGAAATTGGCGGCATCCCGTTTCCGATCTCAGGCGTAAAAGCCACCCGCAACGAAGCCCTCCAGTATTACCGTAAAGTAGCAGCCTATTACAAGCTTAACACCAAGGTCTTTACGGAGGTCGATCGGGTTGAGAAAGAAGGCGAGTTGTTTACCGTGTTTACTACCACGGGCGATACCTATTCGGCACATCGGGTGATTATGGCCACGGGGTATTTCGACAAGCCCCGGCAACTGGGCATTCCGGGTGAAGACCTCCCGCACGTATCGCACTATTACGACGAACCGTTCCGGTATTCGTTTACCAAGGTCGTGATTGTGGGCGCGGCCAACTCTGCCGTAGAAGCGGCTCTGGAGTTGTACCGGCACGATGTAGACGTGACAGTGGTGCACCGGCGTGAAGACTTCAAACCGACGGTGAAGTATTGGCTCATTCCCGACGTTAAGAACCGGGTGAAGGAGGGCAAGATAAAAACGCAGTTCAACACACGGGTGACCCGGATTGAACCGCATCAGGTACACCTCGAAAACGTCGAAACGGGCGAGACATCAGTGCTCCCGGCCGATTTTGTGCTGATTCTGTCGGGCTATACACCCGATGCCAGCCTGCTTCGTCGGTGTGGCATTGAACTGGACCCCGAAACCCAGATTCCTGCCTTCGACAAACAGACATTCGAAACGAACGTTCCGGGCCTATACGTTTGCGGAACGGTGCTCGCGGGTATTTACACCGAGAAAGTGTTCATCGAGAATGGTCGTGAGCATGCCCGTGCCATTCTGGAGCATATCATGGGTAAAGAAGTGCAGCCGGTGAAAGAACTCATCGACCGGATCTAAACCGAATCAAGGCGGGCACGTTGCGCTTTCACCCAAACAACGGGCGTAGGGCTCATGGCAAAACCGTGGGCCCTACGCCGTTTTTATTTACAGTTTCCTTTGCAGCCAAGCGCCAGTGTGTACACCTTGGGCATGGTGGCGCGGCCCAGGAAAATATCGTCGCCTTTCAGATTGATCGTTGTGTAGAACTGGTAATTCCCATCCGTGTAACGAACCATCATCTGGCTTTCTTTATCAGGCGATGCATACGGCTGAGTGGCCGCAATCAGAATCTGATCGCCATTGACAATAGCCCGCGCAAAGGGCTTGCCACTCCGTTTCTGGGCGTTTGAGTTCATCCGAACCCAGGTTTGGCCGTTGTCGTACGAGCACTCTGTATTCTCGTTCAGGTACTTCTCTTTTCCGTTGAACAGATCGCCGTGGTGCTTAAATAGCCGCCAAAGCCCGTGAAGATAGTGTTCGTACACGCTGTAATTGCGGTTATTATCGAGATTTTCGCGGCCCGGCACCACGGGTGCATTAGGGGTCAACTGGTTCCAATCGTCCCAGAAAATAGCGCCGTGCGCCCCCGTAAACCAGTAAAAAATAGCCATTCCTTCGGCAATAGCGGGTGGTGCCGGAAACTCCGCCCGACTCGCCTGCCCCGGCTCCGAACTTTGGGTATTGAACAGCCACTGCCAGGCAATCCGCTTTTTAGGGGAGAGTTTCATGTTTACCTCCTGTTCGCCGAGCAGGCTGGCCAACCAATGCCGGTCTTCGTCACCATTGTGCGGGGCCGCGTAGTCGAAGTCGGAGGATAAATAGTATGTACCGGGCATCTGAAAATGAACCAGTTCGCCAAACGACTTCCCAACAATCGTATCGGGCATACCCCGGCCGCGGGTGTTGGTAGCTTCGATGTGCTGCGCGGTCATTTCCCAGAGCCAGTCGGGCGAACTAATATTGGCAAAGTCCGACGAACGCGAGTACCCATAGCTGTTGTGCGGCACCGGGCCGATGCCGCCTACTTCCGTAAAGGGACTGATCACCTTCAGCAACTTCCAGATTTTATACACGTACAGATTAGCGTGCTCCTGCCGGTTCTCGAAGCTTGTACCCTCATTCTCAATATCAAAGAATATTTTTCCATAGGTGCTCATCTCGCCCGACGGCGGGCAGTCGTTGAACCCCACACACCCGCCATCCAGCTCCGACATGGCAACACCCATACTCTCGCGCACATTGGCCGCACCGGCCGGGCGCGTGAAGTACGTATCTTTTGCCAACTCGCTGTTACGGGCCCAGGGCAGGTTGAAGGGCTGATCGGCAAAATAGCTTTGGTACAGAATCAGAGCCCGCTGATCGGGACGTAACCGGCTCTTCCAGGTTGCCGATTTGTTGTATTTAGCCTCATAGTCGTGCCGGTTGTAGGCGTCTGGGTCGAACCCAATTTCATCTTCGGTCATCCGGGCGCGCTCGATCGACGAAAACCCGCGCCGGAATAGTTTGTCCCAGCTTTCGTTGACGTGAAGGTTACGCCCAGCTCCGCAAAACGTGAGCGATTTGGTTTTGGGCAAGTAGAAATCGCCTACAACATCAATATTCCAGTACCCCCGCACTGCTTGCGGAGTAGGCACGAACGACTGCCGGGGCGTGGGCGTGAGGGTTGTTTGGTTAGGCCGAGGTTGAGCCTTTAGTGGAATGGTAGCAGCGCTGAGCAATACACAAACCAATACCCGAATGGGCATTCGGTATAATGCGTTCATACGGTTGTGTGAAACGTGGTGGTTACAGTGAGGCTGCGGAGGTGATTTATCAAAATCTGTGCCATTTGTAAGTAATGGGCTATATAGCCGTATCCTTTGTAGTTTTACCCCATGTTTCGTTTTGCTCTTCTGTTCCTGTTGGTTGTTTCGGCCGCGTCTGTAGAGGCCCAGCTGACACCCGCCAGTACCACAACCGCGACCAGCGCGCCGGTAAGCCGCTGGCAGTCGACGTTTTGGGATGCCCGATGGCTGGCCCACCCCACCGCGCCCGTACGGCAGTATGGTGTGTACCATTTCCGGAAAACCATCAGTCTACCCCAGAAACCATCCCGCTTCGTTGTCCATGTCTCGGCCGACAACCGGTACCGGCTCTTTGTCAATGGTAAGCCTGTAGCCTTCGGCCCGGCCCGTAGCGATTTGATGCACTGGAACTACGAAACGGTCGACCTGGCCCCGTACTTACAGGCTGGCTCCAATGTGCTGGCGGCTCAGGTATGGTATCTGGGCGACTCGGCCCCGTTTGCCCAAATGAGCTATCAGGTTGGGTTCCTGCTCCAGGGCGATAGTGAGATTGAGAAAATCGCAAATACAGACGCCAGCTGGAAGGTGACGCAAAATCAGGCCTACGAACCCTTCAAAGGGCCCAACCTGCGTGCCTACATCGTGGTGGGCGACGGCGACCGGGTGCTTGCCGAACGTTACCCCTGGGGCTGGGAACAACCGGGGTTCGACGATAGCGGGTGGCCGTCGGCACGGGTACTGTGGTTTGCGGCCAAGCCCCGTGGGCTGGGTACCGATGGCAACTGGGCGCTGGTGCCCCGACAGATTCCGGCCATGGAGTCGTTTAAGCAGCGACTCAAAACGGTTCGCCGGGCCGAGAATGCCCGCATGACCGACGAGTTTCTGGCCGGAACGGCTCCGGTCGAGATACCGGCCCGGACCAAAGCCACCTTTTTGCTCGACCAAAGCCACCTGACCAATGCCTATCCCGAACTAACGGTAGACCGGGGCCGGGGCGCAACTCTGACACTGGCCTATGCTGAGGGACTCGTCAACGATAAATTCCAAAAAGGCAACCGCAACGAGGTTGACGGGCGGCAGTTGATTGGGTTTGAAGATCAGTTTGTAGCCGACGGAAGCCGCCGAACGTTTCGGCCGCTTTGGTTCCGTACGTACCGGTACGTACAGATTACAGTACAAACAGCCGACGAGCCCCTCATTTTGCAGGATCTTGTGGGCGAGTACACCGGGTATCCGTTAGCCGAGAAAGCCCGGTTTCGCGCGAGCGATTCTACCCTGACCGACATCTGGAACGTGGGTTGGCGAACGGCCCGACTTTGCGCGGGCGAAACCTATTATGACTGCCCTTACTACGAGCAGCTTCAGTACATCGGCGATACGCGGGTGCAGTCGATGATTTCGCTGTACGTGTCGGGCGACGACCGGCTCATGCGCAAAGCTCTCCAGGAATTTGACCAGAGCCGTATCAGCGACGGTCTCACTCAGAGCCGTTACCCCAGTGCCGACCCCCAGGTCATTCCACCCTTTTCGCTGTTTTGGGTTTGCATGGTACACGATTATTGGATGCACCGCCAAGACGATACCTTCATCAAATCGCTGCTACCCGGTATAGAGAGCGTGTTGCGGTGGCACGAACAGCGGTTGGCTCCTAACAACCTGAATGGGCCGATGGAGTGGTGGAACTTTGTGGATTGGGCATGGCCCTGGAACCCCGAGGCTCGTATCGGCGGGGTGCCTCCGGGCGTCGCTACGCCTGGCGTCCGTGAGGGGTCGTCGATTTTGTCGCTCCAGCAGGCGTACACCTACCTGCGCGCGGCCGAGGTTTTTGCCCACTACGGCCAGAACGACCGGGCCGCGCAGTACCAGGCACTGGCAGCCCGAATCAAAAAAGCCGTTCGTGAAACCTGCTGGGACGCAACCCGGGGTCTCATGGCCGACACCCCGGTCGGCCGGGGCCCGTCTAAAACCTCATTTAGCCAACATGCCAATATTCTGGCGATTCTGACCGATGCAGTACCCATTGCCCAGCAACGCGACGTTCTCCAGAAAACGATTGCTGGTACCGACCTTACGCAGGCGACGTTTTACTTTAAATTCTATCTGTTTCAGGCCTTGAAGAAAACCGGGATGGGCGATCAGCTGGTGCCGCAGCTCAAACCCTGGCGCGATATGCTCGCCCTTGGTCTGACGACCTTCGCCGAAGAAGCCGACCGGCCCGATGGTACCTCGGCCCGCTCTGACTGCCACGCCTGGAGTGCTTCGCCGGTGTACGAATTTCTGTCGACGGTGTGTGGTATTAACCCGGCCGAACCCGGCTTCCGAACAGTTCGAATTGAGCCTTTTCTGGGTTCGCTGGCGTTTGCCGAAGGGCAGATGCCCCATCCCGCGGGCGAGATTAATGTGCGGTTTGAAAAAAGCGGCCCGACGGGGCTGAAAAGTATGGTTGTGCTGCCGGCCGGCCTTACCGGATCGCTAGTTTGGAAAGGAAAAACCCTACCCCTCAAAAGCGGCCGTCAGGAGCTAACTCTGCCTTAATAGGCTGGTATGCTTTGACCCGTTGCCTGACGGTAAGCATGTGCGCTCACCATCAGGCAACGGGTTTTCCGTATTGCGAGGGCAACGTGCCGTACTTCTCCTGAAATACCTTGGCAAAATACGAGAGGTTATCGAAGCCCACGGCATAGGCCACCTGCGTAACGTTCTGATCGCTCTGCACCAGTAGTTCGGCAGCCTTGGCCAACCGAACATCCCGAATAAACTGGGTGGCGGTGCTGTTGGTGATGGCTTTGAGCTTTCGGTGGAGCTGCACCCGGCTCAGGTTGAGCGTCTCGGCCAGATCCTCAACAGTAAAGGCCGCATTATCGAGTTGGGCCGTCACAACCTCCGTCAATCGATTCAGAAATACCTGCTCCGGTACGGGTAAACCGGCAATCGGTGCTTCTGATGAAGGAGTTGATGTTTTCGCGTTGAACCACGCGTACAATCTTGTCTGCTTTTCGATCAGGTTGCGCACCCGCACCTGCAGCTCATCGGCGTTGAATGGCTTGGTCAGGTAATCGTCGGCGCCTACCTCAAATCCCCCAATTCGGTCTTGTACGGTGGCCTTGGCGGTCAGCATTACCACCGGAATATGGCTGGTAGCCGGTTGCGTTTTGAGCTGCTGGCAGAACCCGAAGCCATCAAGACGAGGCATCATGAGGTCGCAAATCACCACGTCGGGAATAGCGTCACCTGCCTTTTCCAGACCGTCGAGCCCGTCAACGGCCTCCAGTATTCGGTACTGGGTGGCAAACACATGCCGCACGTAGGCCCGGATATCGGCATTATCGTCGATTACGAGCAATACCTTTTCGGAATCGGCTTCCGGGAGAGCAGCGTCGTCAGGCAAAGCTGGTTCGGGCGGTGTGGTGTTCGGTTTTACCAAGGTTGGTACCGGAGCAAACTCTGGCTCAGAGTCCTGCCTGGCTTCGATCAAGGGTAAAGTCACTGTAAACTCGGTGCCTGCCCCCTCGGTGCTTCGGGCTTCGATGGTTCCCCCCAGCACCTGAACCAGTTCTTTCACCAACGCCAAACCAATGCCCGTTCCTTCGTAGGCTTTGGGCCCCTCGACCTGGTAGAACCGATTGAAAATCCGGGACAGGTGCGCGGGCGCAATGCCAATGCCGGTATCGGTCACCCGAACCACCAACCTCTCGGCGGTGGGGTATCCATACTGCACATCCATATCAACGGTATGACCGGGCTGGGTGAACTTGAATGCATTCGACAACAGGTTAACCACAATCTTCTCCACCTTGTCGCGATCAAAACAAGCCCACCGGCCCGCTTCGTTCTGGTGAAACCGAAAGGTAATAGCCCGGCTTTCGGCCAACGAGCTGAACGAACTGGCCAGCGTTCGAAAAAACACGGCCACATCGCCCGCTTCGAGTTCGGGTTTTAGCTGCCCGGCTTCCAGTTTACTTAGGTCCAGCAACTGGTTGATCAACGTAAGCAACCGCTGCCCGTTGCGCTCCATCAGTTCGAGCGTCCCTTCGGCCGGCAAACGCTTTCGCAGATCGCTCAGCGGGCTCAGAATCAGGGTAAGGGGCGTCCGAATCTCATGGGAGATATTGGTAAAGAACTGGGTTTTCAGCGCATCCAGTTCCGCCAGCCGCCCGGCCTCTTTCTGTTCAAAAACCAGCTTCTGCTCAAGTAAGAGTCGCTGGGTCTGGAAACGGTATAATTGCCACGCAATAGACAACAGCAAAATCGCATACAGCGTGTAGGCCCACCATGACGCATAAAACGGTGGATTAACGTCAATTTCGAGCGAAATGGGTTTGCTCCAGACCTCGCCATCCGTCGACCCCATTACCTGCAACGTGTACGAACCGGCTGGTAACTGGGCATAATTGGCAAAGCGGTTGGTACCGGCCTCTACCCAGTTTTTATCAATACCCTCGAGCCGATACCGAAACCGATTCTGGGCCGGATTGGTGTAATCCATCAAACCAAACTCCAGTGTCAACTGATTCTGCCGGTACGAAAGAGCCAGCGTTTTGAGGTAGTTCAAACTCTCGGGCAAAATACCGTCGGGACCACCCACCTTGACGGGTTCGTTGTTGACGCGCAAGCCAATGACCTGCACCTCGGGGATTGGCCCCGGTTGCCGCTCGATCTCGGCAGCGGTAAATGCCGTTAATCCATTGACGCCACCGAACAGCAACTCACCCGACGGCGCTTTGACGAATGAGCCCGTATTGAACTCATCGTCCTGCAGTCCATCAGCCCTGGTATAATTACGAAACTTGTAGGTCTTCGGGTTAAACTGGGCTAAACCGCGGTTGGTACTCAGCCAGAGGTTTCGAAACTCGTCGACCAGAATCCCGTACACAACTTTATTGGGAAGCCCCTGCGCTTCGGTAAAATGGGCAAACTGCCCCGACTGCTTGTCGAATCGCTCTAATCCCCCGCCTTTTGTCCCGATCCAGAGGTACCGATCGGGCTGGTTGGGGTCACGGATAATGCTCGACACAAAGTTGCTGCTCAGGCTCTGTCGGTTTGCTTTATCACTTGTGTACAGCGTAAACTTGGGTTTGGTACCCAGAAGGGCCTCCGCTTTTATGAGCCCCTTCTGGGTACCAATCCAAAGCGTGTTGCCTTTGTCCTGTAAGAGCGCGTAGGTTTCGGCCTCAGCCCCGCGGCCCGGCAACAAATCTTCGTAGCTGAATATCTGAAACGCTTCGGTTGCCGGGTCGAACCGGAGCAGTTTACCGTTGGCCGCACCAATCCAGAGGCTACCGTCTTTATCTTCAACCGTTTGATTAGCCGTAAAGCCAAAAACAACCTGCGCTGGCAACGGGTAGCGTTTGAGCAGTTGCCACTCTTCCGAGAATTTAAAAAGCGTATTGGCCTGGGTTTCAAAATTGACGTTTGAGACCCAGAACAGCCCATTCCGGGCCTGAATAAAATTGCGCTGCCGCCGATCGGCGGGTGATAAGGCGGGATTCAGAAACGGTAGAAGGCGGTTGCCCGAACGGTCGAGCTGCGCATACGCAAACTGAACCCGGGTGTAGGTACGCCCCCGCCGATCAACGTATAGATTCGACAGGGTCGTGTTGGGAATGTACGACCGAAACTGCCGTACCCGCGGGTTAAACTTCCGCAAACCGTACCCGCTCGTACCTACCCAGATATTACCGGTTTTGTCTTTGAGCAAGGTGGGCACTGAGTACACCGAGGGCGGCAACGGGGCAAACGCATCCCGAACCGTAAGACTATCGCGCGCAAACAGCTCCCGTGCCGACATGATCCAGAGGTAATCGGTAGTGGCAACCGTGATTAAGCTATCATCAAGGGCCTTCACCTGTACCCGTAGATACTTCTTCTGGGGCAACCCAATTGACTTGCGTTGTCCGTTGTACCAGGCTACCAGCTGCTCATCAGTAGCAGCAAACCAGTACGTTTGCCGCCCATCGGCGCACATAGCGTGGAAATCGGCCGACTGCCGACTTAGCAGTTCCGAACGGGTAGCCGGCTTCGGCTGACGCCAGTTGAACGCGTAAGCGCCGTAACTGTTACAGACAAAAGCCTGCCCGTTGGGCATGAAGCTAAAATAAAAGGCGGGCAGGTTGCCCTTGGTTTCGGGCAGTACTACCTGCGTAAGGCTTATCTGATTCGTGAAGTCGGCCTCCTGCGGGAACTGCTCTTTGAGCGAGGCAGGCAGAGTGATCTTAAACACTTTACCGATGCTCGTTCCGGCCCAGATGTTACCATCGGGGTCTTCGGCCAGAATACTGATTTCATAACTACCGAAAGCCGGTTTCAGCAGATCGCCGATATGAATGTGGTGAAACCGCCCGGTCCGGTCGTCGTACAAATTCAGGCCCTGGGTCTGAGTACCAATCCAAAGCCGCCCCTTCCGATCGAGCAGCAACGCTTTACAGGTATTATCCGATACACTGAACTCGTCGTAGGGATCGTGGGTAAAAACCGTAAAATTATACCCATCGAAACGATTCAGGCCGTCTTTGGTAGCTACCCAGATCAGGCCCGCCCGATCCTGCGCCAGGTCGAAGATCATCCCCTGCGAAAGGCCGTCCGAAATGGTCAGCTCCTGCCAGCCTTTCGCAGGCTGTTGGGTCTGTTGAGCCAAAAGGGTGAACGGATAAAGGAAGAGGAAGAATAGCAGGCGCATGGCAGGCAATTTCGGCACCTAAACTACACAGATTTCAGTAACACTAAGTTACATGAATGGATATTTTGTGCTCATTTTCCGTTTTCATTCTGCACCCGAATCTTCCGGCACAGCATCCGAATGATATTCTGCATGACCTCATCCCGTTCTTCCATCAGATCGTAAAAATCAGCCTGATCAATACGGAAAAGGACGGTGTCGACCAGGGCCGTTACCGTAGCCGAGCGTGGTTCAGCATCGAGCAGGGCCAGCTCACCTACCACGTCGCCTTCGCGCAGGGTAGCCAACAAACGATCGCCATCGTACACGCCTACTTCGCCCCGGTGGATTATGAACATGCAGTTACCTACTTCTCCTTTTCGAACGACCTCCTGTCCCTCGGTGTAGGCAACCTCCCGCATAATAGGTGCAATGCTGCTCAGTACGTTGGCGGGAGTGCTGGCAAACAGCGAGCTATTACGCAGTACCAGTACCCGCTCGATGGCCGACGTGGACGCGGCCCCCGTGGATGATGTTGAATGTTGATCCATAACAGAAGAATGTGACTCGGTCGTATGGGAAGCCCCCGGAAACTGCCCGGCTACGAGCATTGTCCAGGGGGTAAAACGCGATAAACCGTACTGACTGATGTAGGCCGTGATCGGCACCGGCGCATCGAGCGGCCCCAGATGAGCATCGACGAGGGACAACCGGTCGTACAGCGGCAGATCGTCGGTGAGAGCCAGCAACGTATTGTACACCGGCCGGGGAATAACGTTTTCGAGTAATTCGAGCGAATTGGCCCGGCGCTCACCACTCTGATGGTCCAGGCTCTGCCGCACGCTATTAACGGTCTCTTTGTCGTACAACCCCGTCAATAACAACAGGAGCCGGTCCACTACGCTATCCATCTCGTAGGCAATCGCTTCGGTCAGCAACGGGTCGGTTGTTTCAGTCCGGCCGTGAATCAGACGCTGTGCCAGCTGCAATTCCTCATCCACCAGATTTTCGTACAGTTTTTCGGCCGCGTCGGTAGCTGGGTAGTGCATCAGGCTTCGGAGCAAGGCCGCCCGCATGGGCATGGGCGTGGTAGGAAGCTGCTCCAGTAGCCAGCGCCCGCCTGATCGGGTGCGTAGCTGATCAACTACCGCAATGGTTCGGCGGAACCGCAGCGGGTTATCGAGCATGGCCAGGGGCGTTGGCAACACTTTCAATACCGGATCGCCAACGGTAGCCAACGCCCGCACGGCGGTGCGGCCGTGTTGCCGGTCGGTCAGGAACGTAAGCATCTGTTGCCACACGGCCGGGTCGGTTTGTACCCCACCCGCCCGCAGACCGGCCGATACGAGGCTATCGTCGGTACTTTTCAAAGCCGCCGTTACCAAAGCCGCCCGGTCGGTGAGCCGCAACTCCCGCACACAACTGAGCACAATTTTCTGATCTGTAGAGTCGGAACTTTGGGCCAGGGCGTTCAGACTGGCAAGCGCAGGCGCATGGCTGAACCCATTGCGGTAAAAACCCACAATAGCCCCCTCGCGCACGGCCCGGTCGCTCGTACTGAGCAAACCCGTCGCAACGGCATCCTTCGACTGCCCGGCCAGCAACTCGGCTGCTTTTCGGCGAACGGGCGCATCGGTATCCTGCCGCACCCGCTCGGTCAACAAAGCCGGGGGCACCTGTACCGAACGGTCGGCGGCCAGTTGCAGCACCCGCAGCCGCACCCGGCCATCGGCGTGTTTTAGCAATGCCTCGGCCCGGTCGGCAAGCAGGCCGGGCTGATTATCGGGCAGGTATTCCAACGCGCCCAGCACCTCCTCGGGCCGGTTGCTTTGGAGACTTTTGAGCACAATAGCGGTGCCTTCGGCCGGAATGGCCAGATCATCGGTCGCAATAAACCGCCGACCCAAGGCATCCTGCAACGTACTGACGTATTGCAGGTAGGTTTTGGCCAACAAGCCCAACAAGGTCAGGCCAACCACACCCAAGCCCGTGAGCAGGGCCAGGTCGGCCCAGGGCGGGTCATTGCGGAGCAGGAAAAGCAGCACCCCGGCCAGTCCCATACCCAATGGTTCAAAAAAACCTTTAGCCAGGGTATGTCCCTTGAGCCGTTGCTGAGCGGGCAGCGGCTGAAACAAAACGAGCACGACCGGGTCGAACAAGGCCCGGCGTACCACTTCAAACACCAGATAGAGGCCGCAATAGTAGACCATCAGGGTTGTTTCGGCATCGCCCAGAATAGCGTCGGGCCAGAACCAGATCAGGCTGTAAAGCGCCACCCAGGCCAGGGCTACACCCGGCAGAAGCCGCAGTGTATTGAGAATCCCAAATTGCTCCAGCGTCCGGCGCGACGCCAGCACTTTCACCACCATAGCCACCAGATACGTGAGCGCCAGCACGTAGCCCAGATACGTCATAACGGCCTCCTGGTGGTGTACTTTGTGTTTTACGTTGATGAAAAACGCGAACTCAATACCGGCGGCTATCATGGCAACGGGTACCAGGCTCAGGCATACCGCCCGGATTAGTTCACTACCGCCAAAAAACTGCTGCACCCATCGCGTAGGTGCCCGCCTAATCGGGCGGGTGGGCGCATGAGGGGCGTGTACGTTATGCAGCCGTATGGTGAGAGACGTGATGTACAGAGCTGCTCCGAAAAAGGCGAAGGCCACCAGCAACAGAGCCAGCAAATCGCTGTGCCCATGGATAAGAGCGGCCAGAATAGCGCCCAACGCCTTGGCCGGCAAATCGCCCGAACTGATAATGCTAAACAGACGCTTACTCTGCCGGACATCAAACACCAGAGCCGAAATAGCCCAGAACTCCAGATTGGTGAGCAGATAAATTCCCCGGAAGCCAACCATGATGGCTACAGCTGCCGCCACTGAGTGCCCAAAGGCCACCAGAGCCGCGATAATCGCCGTGAGCAAAATAACGGCCCACAGAACCCGCACCACCAGTCGGCTGAGGGCCAGATGATGCTCAAAGTGCGCGTAGACCCGGCCCATGGCCATCATCCCCAACGCCGATGCCACGTAGGCAATGGGCAGGCTGGATTCGGGATGGTTTTCGAGCAGAATGACGTTGGCGGCCACATAAACGAGCATGGTGCCAACGCCCAGCAAAAAGTTATGCAGAAAAAAGAGCCGGACGGTTTGCCCTTCATCGGCACGGATACCAAGTGAGCGGTTGATCTGTTCGGATGGGCGGTTTCCAATCATACTGGCAAAGAAAATACAAAACCGCCAGTTTCTGTACTGAGGCCGTGTTGGTGATTTACGCCATAAGGCCGTATTTTACCAACTCTATTCCCCCTCACCTATTCTGGTATGGACGTTACCAATTCTGTTCTTTCCGGTTTATTCTGCGCCCTGATCGTTTTCTGGACCCGTCGGTTTCTCGACACTCAAAAACGGATTCCGCTCTGGGACAAGCGTCTCAACTTGTTTTGGGGACTGTTTGGAATTCTGGTCGGACTGGCGACCGCGTTTAAAAGCGAACTTCCGGTTGTATTACTCTGGATATGCTCCATACCTACGCTCTCCTACACAGCCTGGCTCCTGCGCGACCTGCAACCCGCCCGAACCCTGTTTCAGGGGCTGCTGCCGTATGTCTTTGTGATTGTCAACGCGAAAATTGTTGAGGCAGTAGCACCGGGTTTTTACAAACGGCACGACGATATTTTCGATCTCGTTTCGTCGGTGATGACCGTTTGGCTGGCAGCTTCGTTCATTTTTGCCTCCCGCCAGAAAAAAGAGTGGGCCCGAATTGAAGCCGAACGAGCCGAAGAAGCCGAACGTCGGCGGCTCGACGAAGTCCGCAAAGCCGAACTCGAACATCTGGTTGCCGAACGTACGGCCGAGATAAGCCGCCAGAAAGAAGAACTCGAACAGACGTTGGCCGAGCTGAAAGCAACCCAGGACCAGCTGGTGCAGCGCGAAAAACTGGCCAGCCTCGGCGAACTGACGGCGGGCATCGCCCATGAGATTCAGAATCCGCTCAACTTTGTCAATAATTTCTCCGAGGTAAGCGCCGAACTGGTCAAAGAGCTGATCGACGAACGACAACGTGGCCCCGAACGCGACGAAGGGCTGGAAGCCGAACTCCTCGACGACCTGACGCAGAATCTCCAGAAAATAGCGCACCACGGGCACCGGGCGTCGGGGATTATCCGCAGTATGCTGCAACATAGCCGCGCCAGTACCGGCCAACGCGAAGCCGTTGACATCAACGCCCTGGCCGACGAGTACCTGAAGCTTAGTTATCACGGGCTCCGGGCCAAAGACAAGACCTTCAACGCCAAATTTGAAGCCCTTACCGATCCGGCGGTGGGAACTGTCAGTGTAATTCCTCAGGATATTGGCCGGGTGTTGCTCAACCTGTACAACAACGCTTTTTATGCAACCCAACAGCGCGTAAAACAGGGAACGCCAGGGTATCAGCCAACGGTGACGGTACTGACCGAACGGGTCGGCGACCGGGTGCGCATTCGGGTACGCGATAACGGGCTGGGTATGCCCGACAGCGTCCGGCAAAAGATCTTCCAACCCTTTTTTACCACCAAGCCCACGGGCGAGGGCACGGGTCTGGGCCTTTCGCTCTCGTACGATATCATCACCAAAGGGCACGGTGGCACCCTTACGGTCGACAGTCAGGAAGGCGAAGGCACCGAATTTGTGGTCGAGCTACCCAACTAACCCCTATGTCAGCAAGTAAACACCTGAGTATTTATTGGATAGAACGTGCACACAGACGGGCTGATACCAGTATATTGTGGCGCAATGCGGGAGCCTGACCTTCAACAAGGTAACTACCCTCTTTAGCCACTATTCCTATGCCTGCCAATTACCGCTCGGTAGCCTTACTGGCTACCCTTTTCTGCTTGTTTCTTTCTTCCACTTATGCTCAGCCTGTCACACTAAGCGACTCAGACAAAATATATCCTGTTTTCGAGAGCTGTGCAGCACTACGTGTTAATCCAGGGCAAAAAATCACGCTTGATTCCTTGCTGCTTCGCCCCGACAAGTACCCATTTGTTCCAATTACCCAAACACCGATTCAGGGGGAGGTCGGACAAGCCTACTGGTTCAAGGTTGCATTGAAAAACCCTACTTCGGACAACTACTTCCTGCGTTTTTTCTACGCCAGCGACATGCTGGTGGAGATGTACGAAGTTGGTGCAGACAGTCTCGTCAATACCGGGCAAGTCGACTTTCACGGGGCTGCCACACACAACTTATTCCAGCGAAGCCAATCTATTTTGCCACTGAAGGTGCAACAGGGACAAACCCACACCTTGTACTTTTTTGTACCCAGTATGGGTATTCCGAAGCTCCATATGGGGGCTATGTCGTCGCCAAGGCTGGCCAAAGACATCCACTATCAGGATCTGCTCAACGGTTTGGGCGATGGTTTCGCGATTATCGTTGCCATATATTGTCTCATACTGGGCGTCCGGTTACGCGACCGGGATAACCTGCTGTTTACACTCGCGACTGTCGTTGGCTTGTCGGTTGGCCTGAGTACACGAGGAGCCTTGCTCGAAGTACCTGGTCACTGGCCTATTACTCTCAGGGATAATTACGGCATTCACGTTGGAGTCAATAGTCTTCTCAATCTGCTGTTTACCTTTTCGCTTCTACAACTTAAGCAACAGGCACGCTGGCTGTACAGAATAGGGATAGGCCTCTGGGTACTTATTGCCGTAGCATCACTGGCCGTAGCGGGTGTACGTTTATCGGGTCAGGATGATCGATCATTACAGAATGCGCTTGGTGGTCTGTCTGCTTTTTCCTCCAGCCTTTTCTCTATACTGGCAAGTATCACCGTAGCTATAAGAGGCTACCGACCCGGTTTGTTCTATGCCATCGGACAGGCCGTATTTATGTCTTGTTCAGCCCTATTTGTATCCAGTTTGTACGGAGCTATTCCGTTCACTTTCTGGAATCGGAACGGTTCCGTTGTTGGCGGATTTATACAGACCGTCTTTTTTATCTTGGGCCTTACGTACAAAGTAAACCTGCTCAAAAAAAATCATGAAGAGTCGCTCAAGGAACAGCTTCGATTGACGCAGGAAAACCAGCAACTCATTGAAAACCAGAACCGGGTACTGGAAGAAAAAGTCGAACAACGTACGGCTGAGTTGAAGGCTTCTCAGGCCCAACTAATCCAAAAAGAAAAACTGGCCAGCCTCGGTGAACTGACGGCGGGCATCGCCCACGAGATTCAGAACCCGTTGAACTTTGTCAACAACTTCGCCGAAGTAAGCGCCGAGCTGGTGAGCGAGCTGAAAGAAGAAGCCCAGGCCGGGCGCACCGAGGATGTGCTGGCTATTGCCGACGATCTTACACTCAACCTGCAAAAAATCAACCACCACGGCAAACGGGCCGGTTCTATTGTACGAGGCATGCTGGAGCACTCCCGAGCCAGTACCGGCGAGAAACAGCCCACCAACCTCAACACCCTGGCCGATGAGTACCTTCGACTGGCCTACCACGGGCTTCGGGCCAAGGATAAATCATTCAACTGCCAGCTTATTACAAACTTCGCAACCGACTTACCTACGGTCAATGTAGCGGCTCAGGATGTGGGCCGGGTATTGCTGAATTTGTTCAACAATGGGTTTTATGCCGTACAGGAACAGGGTAAAAACTTCACGAATTCTGAAAAACTCCACGGTTTAGATGGCTTCAAACCCACGCTATGGGTAAGTACCCGGCAGGAACCAGGCCGGGTGGTGGTCTGCGTGCGCGACAACGGTTTGGGTATGCCCGACAGCGTTCGTCAAAAGATCTTCCAACCCTTTTTTACCACCAAGCCCACGGGCGAGGGTACGGGTCTGGGCCTTTCGCTCTCGTACGATATCATCACCAAAGGGCACGGTGGCACCCTTACGGTCGACAGTCAGGAAGGCGAAGGCACCGAATTTGTGGTCGAGCTACCAGTTACCCCACCTTAGCCCCCTGCGCGGGAAGCCTCTTTGAGTACACCACAGAATCAAATAGCGGTCTATAGGCTGTTTTTTCCCTATTTTTGTTTGAACCGATACCTAATTACTCGTCCACTTCTTGCTCCAACATATCCTCATGAACATTCTCGTAGTTGACGATGAAACCGATGTACGACCCCTGTTCGAGCAGCGCTTCCGGCGCGAGATCCGAAACGGTGAGTTTCGGTTTACGTTTGCCGAATCGGGCGAGCAGGCCCTCGAATACCTGAAAGATTTGCTCTCGGAAGCCGTCTTGATTTTGTCGGACATCAATATGCCAGGTATGAGTGGGCTCGAACTTCTGCGGCAAATCAAATCAGACTACCAATCGCCCCCGCCCCCTGTGGTCATGATGATTACGGCCTACGGCGATGCCCAAAGCTACAATCAGGCGATGGAACTGGGGGCCGACGACTTCCTGACCAAACCCCTCGATTTCAACGAACTGAAAAACAAGCTTAAAACGCTTCAATAGCGGGCCCATCCCTCCATGAAATCCAAGATATTAGTTGTTGATGATGAGCAAGATCTTGAACTGCTCATTAAACAGAAATTCCGGCGGCAGATTCGTGAGGGTTTGTATGAGTTCTATTTTGCCCAGAATGGCCTTGAAGCCCTCAGCCAATTACAGCGATTTCCGGATATTGATATTGTCCTGAGTGATATTAATATGCCCGAAATGGACGGGCTTACCCTACTCGTGAAACTCGCCGACCTGAACCCGGTTATCAAGGCCGTGATGGTTTCGGCTTATGGCGATATGGACAACATCCGAACGGCCATGAACCGGGGGGCTTTCGATTTTGTGTGCAAGCCCGTCAATTTCGAAGATCTTGAGCTGACCATGCAAAAAACCCTGCGGCATGTGCAGCAGATTCGAGAAACCCTCAAAGCTGTAAAGGAGAACAACATCCTGCGTATGTACGTGGACGAGAGTGTGCTCAAATTCATGACCCGCTCTGAGTTTGAAGAGTCGCTTACGGCCAATGAACTGATTAAAGCGTCGATTTTATTTGTCGACATCTGCGGCTTCACGGCCATTGCCGAACGAGAAAAGCCCGACACAGTTGTGCAGTTGATCAACAACTACTTCGACGTAATTGTGAAGGAAGTAATCAGCCAACAGGGATACGTTGATAAGTTTATGGGCGATGCCGTAATGGCGGTTTTCCAGGGCGACTACCACCTCGATCGGGCCATCGAAGCCGCGCTGGGTGTTCGGGCCAGCATGAAAGAAATTCACGATTCGCTCGGCGCCGATGTCAATTATAAACCGCAGGTTTCTATTGGTATCAATTCGGGCGAGGTAGTCTCGGGCAATATTGGGTCAGCCACGCTCCGGCGTCTCGACTACACCGTTATTGGCGACGTGGTCAATACGGCGCAGCGCCTTCAGTCAGCGGCTCAGGCCGGCCAAATTCTGATTACCGAAGCATCATACCAACTCGTCAAAGAGTCATTCAGTTGCGAAGAGGTTGGCTCCTACCAGCTCAAAAACAAATCGGCTCCGGTGGTGCTGTATCAGGTTATTGCCTGATCTAATGAGCGAATTAGCGATTGAGTGATTGAGCGAATTGGCTGACGCAAGAACCAATCTCGGCACTCACCAATCACTCATTCGCTCTTTCACTCTTTTGTTTTCGCCTGCCCGAGTACCCGCAGCAGGTTACCACCCCAGATTTTGGCAATATGGGCTTCGGAGTACCCCCGCCGAACCAATTCAATCGTCAGATTCTCAATCTGACTGACGTCTTCCATTCCATTAACCGCGCCCCCACCGTCGAAGTCGCTACCGATCCCGACATGGTCGATGCCCACCAGTTTTACAATATGGTCGATGTGATTGACTACGTCGGCCACACTCGCCCGCTCTGAGGCATATACCCGCTTGATCGAATCCGTTTTCGCTTCGATACGGGCCTCTACGTCGGGTGTCAGCACCTTGCCTACCCCCGCCATACGCACGCTATTGAGTGCCTGCCGATGCGCATCAGAGGGCTTACGGAGGTAATCGCTCACAAAATTCACCTGCACGACCCCACCCTTAGCCGCCAGAGCCCGAATCATCTCGTCGGACATGTTCCGGGGAAACTCGCACAGAGCGCGGGCGTTGGAATGCGAGGCAATAACGGGCGCTTTTGAAAGGGCCAGTACATCGTAGAACGTTTTGTCGGACACGTGCGACACATCGATCATGATACCCAGCCGGTTCATCTCGGCCACGACCTCCCGCCCGAAAGCACTAAGACCATTGTGCACGGGTCCATCGGGGTCGGTAGCCGAGTCGCAAATAGCGTTGTTGGCAAAGTGCGACAGTGTGATGTACCGGCACCCGAGGTCATAGTACGTTTTAAGCAACGACAGATCCTCCCCGACCGGGTAGCCGTTTTCCATGCCGATAAAAACCGCCCGTCGGCCAAGTTTTTCAATCCGGTAGGCATCAGCGGGTGAGGTAGCCAACTCGGCCAGGTTCGGGTATTTGCGCAACGAGGTGTGTATCCTGTCGAAAATATCCAGCGCTTTTTCCTTCGCTCGGGCGTGTCCCTCGGGCGTGCGCGGGCCCTGCGCCATGTACACTGCAAAAAACATAGCATCCATACCGCCCTGTTTCATACGCGGAAAGTCGATTTGGGTACCGCCCTTTTTTACCTCATGCGCCACACCGAGGTCAAACCCGTCTTTTTGTAGGTTAATGGGTGCATCGGCATGGGTGTCGAGTGTAAGCACACGGGCATGGATAGCCAGTGCTTTTTTTACCAGCCGGTCGTCGGTAGCAGGCTGAAAATACAGCGAAAGCAGAAGTGTAAACGGGAGAAACGAAGCGTTCATACAACAAAGGAACCCTAGATGGGGCACAGAAAACTAATCAATTGCCCGCCGACGGCCAAACTTTCCGTTTCATCAGACCGTTAGCAAAGAAAAATAAAGAACGAAAGAGCGGAAGTAGGCACCAGAAGATGGTTTTACCCGATGCCAGAACGCTTTCGCTCCATCACTCTTTGGCTCTTTAGTTATGCCCGTCGTTCCTTACAAAGACAAGTCTACCAGCAAGCGCGAGCAGGTTGCCGAGATGTTCGACAACATTTCGCCCAAGTATGATCTGCTCAACCACGTTCTCAGCGGAGGTATTGATATTCTGTGGCGCAAAAAAGCCATTCGTGAATTGAAGCCTTATGCACCGAAGAAAATCCTCGACATTGCCACCGGAACCGGCGACTTTGCTCTGGAAGCCCTCGCCCTGAAGCCCGAAAAAATTGTTGGGGTCGATATTTCGGAGGGAATGCTGAAGATTGGCCGGGAGAAAATGGTGAAGCGGGGTGTGGATCACCTGATCGAAATGCGGTCCGGCGATTCGGAAGGATTGCCGTTCACAGACAATGAATTCGATGCCGTCATCGTTTCTTTTGGCGTACGGAACTTTGAAAACCTGCTGAAAGGCCTCACCGACATGAACCGCGTAACCCGCAAGGGAGGGGTTTGTGTGGTGCTCGAATTCTCGAATCCGCGCGCGTTTCCGTTCAAACAACTGTACGGTTTTTATTCGAATACCATTCTGCCGCTTATTGGGCGCCTTATCAGCCGCGATCAATCGGCCTACACCTACCTCCCTGAGTCGGTGCAGGCTTTCCCCGATGGTCCTGATTTTATCCGCATTTTTGAGCAGGCCGGATTTACTAAAACTCGATGGATACCCCTGACGTTCGGCGTTGCATCTATTTACATTGGGCAAAAAGCCTGATTCTGAAATGGATAATGAATAATGAAGAGTGTACAATGTACAGTTTACAATGTTTAATGAATAATGAAAAATCGGTCCGCGGTCGTGGGCTACGGGTTTCTACCAACAGCATTGTCTGTGCACTGTTCATTATTCATTGTTCATTATTCATTAATAGCAGTGCCCACGCTCAGGGCTACGGATATCAGCGTAAGCATCTCGAATTTTACGACGACAAGCCGATTCACTACGGGTTTTTCTTCGCCATGCCCGTTACGCGGTTCAATGTGAAGTACAGCCCCGCCTATGTGAACAACACAACGGTTGAGCGGCTGTACTCGCCCAACAAGGTGTCGTTCCGGGTTGGTTTGCTGGTCAATGCGTACCTAACCGACCGGTTCGACTTTCGATTTACCCCGGCCGTATCGTTGTACGGCCGTACGGTACAGTACGAGTTTGCCGACAAAGCGACTACCCAAGACGTACGCGAATCGACCTGGATGGAGTTTCCGTTTCTGTTCAAGTACAAGTCGGAGCGTCGGCGCAACAGCCGGATGTACCTGATTGCGGGAGCTACGGCCGCGCTCGAAACAAACGTTCGGAAACGGCAGGCCCAGTCGGCCGGGCGGCTCAACACCAAAACCGCCGACCTCACTCTCGATTATGGGGTAGGCTTTGAGCAGTTTCTGGAGTACACCAAAATCAGCCCCGAGCTCCGGTTTTCGCATGGTGTAGTTAATCTGTTTGCTCCTACCAATGCCAGTATAGCCGCCAACACGGCCGGTATTCAACGGCTTACTTCGCACACCGTCACCCTCTACCTGAACTTTGAGTAGGTCGAAGGAGTGCTTTTCGGCAAAAAAATTTCACCCGTTAATTGTCTGATTACCACGAAACAGTCAAACCAGAACACCAGTATTTTAAATTTTTTTCGGACAAAGACTTGCATAGTGCACTTTCAGGCCCCTATCTTTGCACCACCAAAACGGAAAACACCGGGGCGGTAAGAAAGGGAGTTTAGCTCAGTTGGTTCAGAGCATCTGCCTTACAAGCAGAGGGTCGGGGGTTCGAATCCCTCAACTCCCACGAAAGGAAAGCGAGTCAAATTGACTCGCTTTTTTTATTTAGCTCAGTTGGTTCAGAGCATCTGCCTTACAAGCAGAGGGTCGGGGACGGTCGGCCGCTGCCGTTCGAATCCCTCAACTCCCACAAGAGAAAAGCGAGTCGTTTTGACTCGCTTTTTTTATTTCCCGAACTAACCCAATGGCCTGTTCGTTGTTAGCGCATGAACGACCGTTTCCGCTTCTGGCTTAAGCGCGTAGGCTGGGCTGGTTTCTTCTTCTTCCTGATCAAAGGGCTCCTTTGGCTCATTATTCCCTACCTGATTGCCAAAGGATTCTTAGCCAAGTGATATTTGATAGCACTCTACTGAATCACTAAACTGAGAAAATTACAAACGGTCTTTTCTCCAAAGTCCTTAACAATCTGCCTTTTAACAGCGAGTTAATTAACTCAACACTTTGTTTTCAAATTGTTTTTCAGTAATTTTGCGTCCTAATTGTGAAAATGGCCTTGTTGTGATAACAAAGTCGTCAATCACGGTTCCGTACTAAACAACTTCATTTCCCAATACTATTATGGCAACTGATCTCCGATACCTCCGCAACATTGGTATCGCTGCTCACATTGACGCCGGTAAGACCACAACGACCGAGCGGATCCTGTACTACGCCGGTGTGAGTCACAAAATCGGCGAGGTACACGAGGGTGCTGCTACCATGGACTGGATGGAGCAGGAGCAAGAGCGTGGTATTACGATCACGTCGGCTGCTACTACCGTTAACTGGAAATACCGCGATCAGCAGTACCAGGTAAACATCATCGATACCCCAGGCCACGTTGACTTCACCGTTGAAGTAAACCGTTCGCTGCGTGTACTCGATGGTCTGGTGTTCCTGTTCTCAGCCGTCGACGGTGTAGAGCCTCAGTCAGAAACCAACTGGCGCCTGGCCAACAACTATAACGTAGCGCGTCTGGGCTTCGTGAACAAAATGGACCGTTCGGGTGCCGACTTCCTCAACGTAGTGAAGCAGGTTCGCGAAATGCTCGGTAGCCATGCTGTTCCCCTCCAGTTGCCAATCGGTGCCGAAGATCAGTTCAAAGGCGTGGTTGACCTTGTTAACTTCCGGGGTCTCATCTGGAACGAGCAGGATAAAGGCATGACCTTTACCGAAGTGCCCATTCCGGACGATATGCTCGAAGAAGCAACCGAGTGGCGCGAGAAACTCCTCGAAGCCGTTGCCGAATTCGACGACACGCTGATGGAGAAGTACTTCGAAGATCCGAACTCGATCACCGAAGACGAAATCCTGAAGGCCCTCCGTGAGGCAACCATCGCCATGAAAGTGGTTCCGATGCTTTGCGGTTCTTCATTCAAGAACAAAGGAGTTCAAACCATGCTCGATTACGTGATGGCCCTGCTGCCTTCACCGCTCGACAAGCCGGAAATTAAGGGTACTAACCCCGACACCGACGCCGAAGTGGTTCGTCACCCAACCGAGTCTGATCCGTTTACGGCACTCGCGTTCAAAATTGCGACTGACCCCTATGTAGGTCGTCTGTGTTTCGTGCGGGTTTACTCAGGTGCCCTCGACTCGGGTTCATACATCATGAACACGCGTTCGGGCAACAAAGAGCGGATCTCACGGATCTTCCAGATGCACGCTAACAAGCAGAATCAGATTGATAAGCTGCGTGCTGGTGATATTGGTGCCGTGGTTGGTTTCAAAGACATCAAAACGGGCGATACCCTGTGCGATGAGAAGAGCCCAATCATTCTGGAATCGATGATCTTCCCCGATCCGGTTATTGGTTACGCTATCGAGCCTAAGAAAACAGCCGATCAGGATAACTTCTCGAAAGCTATCACGAAGCTGATCGAAGAAGACCCAACCCTGAAAGTTGAGTCAAACGAAGAAACCGGACAAACCATTATCCGGGGTATGGGTGAGCTTCACCTTGAAATCATCATCGACCGTATGCGTCGTGAATTCAAAGTTGAAGTAAACCAGGGTGCTCCTCAGGTAGCCTACAAAGAGGTTCTGACGAAAACGGTAGCGGGTCACCGTGAGGTTTACAAGAAGCAAACCGGTGGTCGTGGTAAGTTTGCCGACATCGTATTTGATCTTTCACCCCGCGATCCGGAAGAAGACGGCGTAACGATCAAGCCCGGTCTGCAATTTGTGAATGCAATTGTAGGTGGTGTTATCCCGAAAGAATTCATCCCAGCTATCGAAAAAGGTTTCCGCGAGTCAATGACCAACGGTCCGCTTGCTGGCTACCCACTCGATTCGATGAAAGTTCGGTTGTTCCACGGCTCGTACCACGACGTTGACTCCGACTCACTTTCGTTTGAATTGGCAGCTCGGATGGGCTTCCGCGAAGCAGGCCGTCAGGCTGGCCCGAAAATCCTTGAGCCAATCATGGCTGTAGAGGTACTGACGCCGGAAGAATACACCGGTCCGATCACGGGTGACCTCAACCGTCGTCGGGGTATCATGAAGGGTATGGATACGCGTGCCGGTTCACAAGTGATCAAGGCTGATGTTCCTCTGTCGGAACTGTTCGGCTACATCACCGAACTCCGTACGATGTCATCAGGCCGGGCTACTGCCAACCTGACCTTCTCTCACTACGAAATTCTGCCAACTAACCTGGCTGAAGGCGTAGTAGCGAAAGCAAAAGGAACAGTAAACGCCTAAGTAGCTGAAAAATAAAGATAAAAAAGGAGCAACTTTTGGGTTGCTCCTTTTTTATTGTCCTCTCTTTTCGTACCTTTGCACCCTCAAAATGCCAGCAATGGCGACCTGACTGAGGAGTAAATGGTTCTTTCTCGGACAGGTTTAATAAAACAAAACGAACCAGGTATAATGAGCCAAAAGATTCGCATTAAGCTGAAGTCGTTCGATCACACGCTGGTCGACAAATCAGCTGAGAAGATTGTGAAGGCGGTAAAGTCGACGGGTGCTGTCGTAAGCGGCCCCATCCCACTGCCAACCAACAAAGAAATCTACACCGTGCTGCGTTCACCCCACGTGAACAAGAAGTCGCGGGAACAATTCCAGCTTTGCACCTACAAGCGTCTGGTCGACATTTACTCAACCAGTGCTAAAACGGTAGATGCCCTGATGAAGCTTGAATTGCCCAGTGGCGTTGATGTAGAAATCAAAGTTTAAGTTGCAGCCGCCCCAGGCGGTTAGAACATAACTCGGGTGAAGGTCCGAAAGGAAACCACATCTGGCATTTTTCGGTGGATTATACACAGGGTGTATCAGCCACTGGCAGAAAGGTCAGGTGTGTTCAACGCCTGACCTTTCTTATGTTCTGTGCGTAAATGCAAATTGGTGCTTGTAGTCCTGACTGATAATCACTAATTTTGCGGCTCCGTTTTCGGAGAGAAGTACAATTTTTCAAACTTTTTCCTGCTTACAACAAAAAAAATGTCTGGTTTAATAGGAAAAAAAATCGGGATGACCAGCGTGTACAATGCGGACGGGCAGGCTCTGGCATGTACAGTCATCGAAACTGGTCCCTGTGTTGTTACCCAAGTTCGTACCGGTGATAAAGACGGTTACGAAGCCGTGCAATTGGGTTTCGGCGAGCGTAAAGAAAAGCACACCAACAAGCCGCTGCAAGGTCACTTCAAGAAGGCTGGCACCACCCCTAAGCGCAAGCTGGTTGAATTCAAAGAATTCAAAACCTCGCTTGAACTGGGTCAAACTCTGCAAGTTGCCGACGTATTTGTCGAAGGCGACTTTGTTGACGTTGTGGGCACTTCGAAAGGTAAAGGCTTCCAGGGCGTTGTAAAGCGTCATGGCTTTGGTGGTGTGGGTGGACAGACCCACGGACAGCACAACCGTCAGCGGCACCCGGGTTCGATCGGTGCCTGCTCGTTCCCCTCGCGGGTTTTCAAAGGACTGCGCATGGCAGGTCGTACAGGTGGCAACCGCGTTAAGGTTCAAAACCTGCGGGTGTTGCGGGTTATGCCTGAGCAAAACCTCCTCGTTGTTAGTGGATCAATTCCAGGCGCCAAAAATTCATTCGTAATTATCGAGAAGTAAGGACATGGAAGCAATCGTATATAACAGCAAGGGCGAGGATACGGGTAAGAAGGTTACGTTGCCAGAAACCATTTTCGGCATCGAACCCAACGAACATGCGATTTACCTGGACGTAAAGCAGTACCTGGCCAATCAGCGTCAGGGAACGCACAAAGCGAAAGAGCGGGCTGAAGTAAACCGTTCGACCAAGAAAATCAAGAAGCAAAAAGGAACGGGTGGCGCCCGGGCCGGCAGCATGAAATCACCTGTATTCGTAGGTGGTGGTCGTATTTTCGGTCCCCGTCCGCGCGACTACAGCTTCAAGCTGAACAAGAAAGTAAAAGCGCTGGCTCGCCAGTCTGCTTACGCCGTAAAAGCTCAGGAGAACAGCATCTCTGTAATCGACTCTGTTGCCTTCGACGCTCCGCGCACGAAGAGCTACATCGAATTCCTGAACGCGCTTTCAGTTGCTGACCGTAAAACACTGCTTATTCTGCCGGACGTAAACACGAACGTGGTTTTGTCGAGCCGGAACGTAGAAAAAGCAAAAGTAATGACGGCTACGCAGGTCAGCACCTATGATTTGATGAATGCCGACCGTCTGCTTATCAGCGAAGAAGCGCTGTCAACCATCCAATCTCTTTTTGAGCAACAATCATGAGCGTTCTAAAAAGACCCATTATCACGGAAAAAATGACAGCCCAGTCTAAGCAGGGAAAGTATGCTTTTGAAGTGGCACGCACCGCTAATAAAGTTGAAATCGGTAAGGCTGTCGAGAAAATGTACAGCGTCAATGTGACGTCAGTACGGACGATGACTACGCTCGGAAAAAAGAAGAGCAAGAACATCCAGGGTCGGATTGTAAGCGGCATGACCCCAACAACCAAAAAAGCCATTGTCACGGTAGCGGAAGGCGAAGTAATCGACATCTACGCTGACCTGTAACAAGGCGGTTGCACTGAAACGCATAACGAATCATGGGAGTTAAGAAACTAAAACCAGTAACGCCCGGTACCCGCTTCCGCGTGGCTCCGGACTTTGCCGAGATCACTACCGACAAGCCAACCAAGAGCTTGCTGGAGCCGATCAAGAAATCGGGTGGCCGGAACGATCAGGGCCGCCGGACCATGCGCTACATTGGCGGTGGTCACAAGCGGATGTACCGTATCATCGACTTCAAGCGCGATAAAAACGGTATGGCTGCTGAGGTAATGACGATCGAGTACGATCCGAACCGCTCAGCTCGTATTGCCCTGGTGCAGTACGAAGACGGCGAGAAGCGCTATATCATCGCCCCGCAGGGTCTGACGGTAGGCCAAACTATCCGTTCAGGCGAGGGGGCTACCCCCGACGTAGGTAACGCAATGCAACTGTCGGCTATGCCGATCGGTACCATTGTTCACAACATCGAACTGACACCCGGCAAAGGTGGAGCTATGGCTCGCTCAGCTGGTACGTATGCTCAGTTGGTTGGTCGTGAAGAGCGTTACGCTATTCTGCGTTTGCCCTCAGGCGAAACTCGCCGGGTATTGAGCAACTGTGTAGCCACGGTTGGTTCGGTATCTAACCCAGACCACATGAACGTGGTAATGGGTAAGGCTGGTCGGATGCGCTGGTTAGGCCGCCGTCCGCGTGTTCGGGGTGTTGCTATGAACCCTGTTGATCACCCGATGGGTGGTGGTGAAGGCCGGGCATCTGGTGGTCACCCACGTTCACGGAACGGGCAGTTTGCTAAGGGTCAGAAGACTCGTTCGCCGAAGAAAGCATCAAGCAAGTTGATCATTAGCCGCCGGAAAAAGTAATTAATAAATGGCACGTTCACTCAAGAAAGGCCCATATATAGATTTCCGTCTGGACAACAAGGTTCAGGCTCAAAATCAGTCGGGCAAAAAGTCGGTTATCAAAACCTGGTCGCGCCGTTCAATGATCTCACCTGATTTCGTTGGACATACGTTTGCCGTTCACAACGGGAATAAGTTTATCCCTGTGTATGTAACGGAAAACATGGTGGGTCACAAACTCGGCGAGTTTGCCCCAACCCGGAACTTCCGTGGTCACGTAGCGAAGAAAGATAAGGGCAAACGATAAAGGGGTTTTCAGTTTAGAGTTTACAGTTTAGTGTGGGTAATGCCAACAACGAACTGAAAACCGAAAACCGAAAACTGCAAACTTGTAAACATGGAAGCAGTAGCAAAACTGAAAAACGTGCCCTCTTCGCCCCGCAAAATGCGGTTGATAGCTGACCTTATTCGTGGTCAGCGCGTGAGCCGGGCACTCGGTATTCTGAAATACCAACCCCAGCAGGGTGCAGATGTGTTGCAAAAAGTACTGTTGTCAGCCGTTGCCAACTGGCAACAAAAGAATACTGACACCAGCATCGAAGATGCCGATCTGTACGTAAAAACGATTTTTGTTGATGGCGGCCCGATGCTGAAGCGTCTCCGCCCGGCTCCTCAGGGCCGTGGCCATCGGATCCGGAAGCGGTCAAACCACATTACGTTGGTAGTCGACAGCGCGGCAATGCCAGAAGAGTTAGTAGAAGCGACTCAAACAGAAGTAAACGAGTAACAACGCATGGGACAGAAAGTTAATCCGGTTGGTTTGCGGCTTGGTATCGTCCGTGGTTGGGACTCAAGCTGGTACGGTGGCAAAGAATTTGCCGACAAACTGGTCGAAGACGAAAAAATCAGAAAATACATTGCAGCCCGTATTCCGAAAGGAGCCATTTCTCGGGTTGTTATCGAACGTACACTGAAGCGGATTACCCTTACGATTCACACGGCACGTCCGGGTATCGTAATCGGTAAAGGCGGTGGCGAGGTTGATAAGATCAAAGAAGAGCTGAAGAAGATCACCGGTAAGGACGTTCAGATCAACATCTTCGAGATTAAGCGCCCCGAAATCGACGCGAAGCTCATCGGTGAAGCCATTGCTCAGCAACTGCAGGCTCGTATCTCGTTCCGTCGTGCCATGAAGCAAGCCATTCAGGCTGCTATGCGGGTAGGCGCACAGGGTATCAAGCTGAAACTGTCGGGCCGTCTGGGTGGTGCCGAGATGGCACGTACCGAACAGTACAAAGAAGGTCGGGTGCCTCTTCACACCTTGCGTGCCGATATCGACTACGCAATCTCTGAAGCCCAAACCATCTACGGAAAGATCGGTATTAAGGTATGGGTCTTCAAAGGCGAGGTTTACGGCAAGCGTGACCTGTCGCCGGCAGCTATGGCAAGCGCAGCAGCCGCTGGCGAGCGTGCCGCTGGTGAGCGTAGCAACGACCGTGGCGACCGTCGTGGTCCGCGCGGTGATCGCGATGGTGGTAACGACCGCGGTGGCCGTGGCCGGAACGACCGGGGTGGTAATGACCGTGGCGGCAATAACCGGGGCGGTGGTAACAACCGGGGCGGTGGCAACCGGGGTGGAGGAAATCGTCGATAATTAAGCGATAAGTGATGAGTTATGAGCGATGAGCGAAAGAACTTAAGTCAAACGCTTACTCATAACTCTTAACTCATAGCTCATAACTTCTTAATAAAGATGTTACAGCCAAGAAGAACCAAGTTCCGTAAGATGCACAAAGGCAAGATCAAAGGTCTTGCCACCCGGGGCCACGAAATTGCATTCGGTACGTTTGCGATCAAGTCGTTGGAGCAGGGCTGGATTACGGCACGTCAGATAGAAGCAGCTCGTATCTCGGTAACCCGGGCTATGAAACGCGAAGGCCAGGTCTGGATTCGGATTTTCCCAGACAAGCCTATCACTAAGAAGCCCGCCGAAGTGCGGATGGGTAAAGGTAAAGGTGCACCTGAGTATTGGGTAGCCGTTATCAAGCCCGGCACGATCCTGTTCGAAACAACAGGTGTTCCTTTGGAAACGGGTATGGAAGCCCTGCGGTTAGCCGCACAAAAGCTCCCCGTTCGCACGAAGTTCATTGTACGACGCGACTACCAGGAACAAGCATAAAATCAGAACTGTGATTTTTCTGATTTAACTGATTCGCAATAGTCACCACAATCAAAAGAATCACAGTTCAGACTCTTATCATGAAGAAGGAAGAAATCAAGGCGCTCTCGGCCGAGCAATTGAAAGAGCAGATTACAGCCGAAGAAGCTCGGTTGCTTAAACTGAAATTCGCTCACGCTGTATCGCCCATCGAAAACCCGATGCGTATCCGTGAGGCCCGCAAACTGATTGCTCGTTTACACACGGAACTGACCGCCAAAACGCGCCAGCAGGCCTAAATAGCTACCCACAATGGAAGGACAGCAAACAGAACAGCCCCAATCGGAGCAGCAGGCTTCGGTAGAGCGTAATGCTCGGAAAGAGCGGATCGGGCGTGTGGTCAGCAACAAAATGCAGAAGACCATTACGGTTGCCGTTGACCGCAAGGTGAAGCACCCGATGTACGGTAAGTTTATGAACCGTACCACCAAGTTCATGGCTCATGACGAAAACAATGACTGCGGTATCGGTGATACGGTGCGCATCATGGAAACTCGCCCCCTGAGCAAAAACAAGCGTTGGAGATTAGTCGAAATTATCGAAAAGGCCAAGTAAGCCATGGTACAGCAAGAATCAAGATTAGGTGTAGCCGATAACAGTGGTGCCAAAGAGGTACTGGTTATCCGCGTGCTGGGCGGTACGGGCAAGCGGTATGCATCGGTGGGCGACAAGATCGTTGTGACCGTAAAGGCAGCTATTCCGTCGAGCAATATTAAGAAGGGAACGGTATCAAAAGCCGTTGTCGTTCGGACCAAGAAGGAAGTACGCCGGAAAGACGGATCGTACATCCGGTTTGAAGACAATGCCGCCGTTCTGCTCAATAACAACGATGAGCCCCGCGGAACCCGCATCTTCGGACCTGTTGCCCGCGAGCTGCGTGAGAAGCAATTTATGAAGATCGTTTCTTTAGCCCCGGAGGTATTGTAAGATGGAAAAGAAGAAAGCTAAATTCCACATCAAAACGGGTGATACCGTCGTGGTGATTGCTGGGAACTCAAAGGGTCAGCAAGGAAAAGTAACGGAAGTGCTGGTAGAGAAAGAGCGTGCTAAAGTGGAAGGTGTGAACATGATCACCAAACACATTAAGCCAACCGCACAGAATCCGCAAGGCAGCTTAGTACAAACGGAGGGAACGATTCACATCAGTAACCTGATGCTGATTGATCCGGCCACCAATCAACCGACGCGCACAGGCCGCCGGGTGAATGATAAGGGTAAGTTGCAGCGGTACTCGAAGAAGACCGGCGAATTCATCTAACCGGTCGGGGAGTTTATCACCATTAAACGAGTCAAGAAAGTGGCAAGCCCAAGATTAAAAGAGAAATATCTCAATGAGGTGGTCGCCCAGTTGAAAGACAAGTTTCAGTATAAGTCGGTTATGCAAGTACCGCGTCTGACCAAGATTGTCATCAATAAAGGGATTGGAGCCGCCGTTGCTGATAAAAAATTAGTAGACGTAGGTGTGGATGAGCTGACTCAGATCACGGGTCAGAAAGCCGTTCAGACAGTTGCTAAGAAGGCCGTTTCGAACTTCAAACTTCGGGAAGGCATGCCGATCGGTGCAAAAGTAACGCTGCGTGGCGACCGGATGTACGAATTCCTGGATCGTCTGACAACGGTAGCGTTGCCCCGCGTTCGGGACTTCAAAGGCATCAGCGACAAAGGATTTGATGGTCGTGGCAATTACACATTTGGTGTAAAAGAGCAGATCATCTTCCCGGAGATCAGCATTGACAAGGTATCGCGTATTTCGGGTATGGACATTACGTTCGTAACAACCGCCGACTCAGATAACGAAAGTTATGAGTTGCTGAAGGCCCTCGGAATGCCCTTTGCCAGCAGCAAGAAATAAGCAGTAATCACGCTAAGGACGTCATAAAGACATGGCAAAAGAATCAATCAAAGCACGGGAGCGGAAGCGCGAAGCGTTGGTAGCTAAATATGCTACGAAGCGGGCAGCCCTCAAAGAAGCTGGCGATTATGCTGCTTTGGATAAACTGCCCCGCAATGCATCGCCAGTTCGGTTGCACAATCGTTGCAAACTGACCGGCCGTCCCAGAGGCTATATGCGCAAATTCGGTATCTCACGTGTAACATTCCGTGAGATGGCCAGCGCAGGCAAGATTCCGGGCGTAACGAAGTCAAGCTGGTAAGCGCTAATTGCATCTAAATCAGCACTTTTATTTGTAATTCAGTTTCCGTAATTTTGCAGCCCGATTAATAGAGAGGGCTGTGAGCAACACGAGGAAGAAATGAATACAGACCCAATTGCAGACTATCTGACCCGAATCAGAAACGCCATCCGCGCTAAGCACCGGATTGTGGAGATCCCTGCATCCAACATAAAGAAAGAAATCACCAAAGTTCTGTTTGACAAAGGGTACATCCAGAACTACAAGTTTGACGACAACGGCCCCCAGGGTGTGATTAAGATCGCTCTGAAGTACAACGCCGTGACGAAGCAGCCCGCCATCGTTGATCTGCAGCGCATCAGCCGCCCAGGTCTCCGCCAGTACCGGGGTGCCGATAACCTGCCACGGATCCTGAACGGTCTTGGCGTTGCGATCGTGTCTACTTCTAAAGGCGTAATGACCGATAAAGAAGCCAAGACACTGAATGTAGGTGGTGAAGTGTTGTGTTACGTTTATTAATCCATTGATCGAACAATGTCTCGCGTAGGTAAAAAACCCATCGCTCTGCCCAGTGGCGTTTCGTTGTCAATCGACAATGGTAACGTCGTGACGGTAAAAGGCCCGAAAGGCACGCTTACTCAGGCTGTCGACCCAGATATCTCGGTCGCAGTAGAGGAAGGCACTATTCAGGTAAGCCGCCCCACCGAACAGAAGCGTCACAAAGCCCTGCACGGCCTGTACCGCGCCCTGGTCAACAACATGGTAGTAGGTGTAAGCACCGGCTACAAGGTTGACCTGGAAATTGTCGGTGTAGGTTACAAGGCTGCCGTTAACAACAACGTACTGGAGCTTCAGCTTGGCTACTCACACAACGTTTACGTTGCTGTACCGAGCGAAATCAAAGTATCGGCTGTGACCGAAAAAGGTCAGAACCCAAAGGTTATTCTGGAAGGTATCGACAAGCAGTTGATCGGCGATGTAGCTGCCAAAATTCGCTCACTCCGTAAGGTTGAGCCATACAAAGGCAAAGGTATCCGCTTCGTGGGTGAAGTTATTCGCCGGAAAGCAGGTAAATCTTCGTCTAAAAAATAAGTTTTCTGTCTACAGTTTTCAGTTTCGGGCTGACGGGTCTTTGGCTTATCAGAACCCACCTGCTGAAAACTGGAGACCGGAGACTATCAACTTGATTAATCGCCTATTTGGTCGGTATCAAATAAGATGGCAACGAATAAAACGGAACGGCGTCAACGAATCAAATACTCGATTCGCGCCAAAGTATCAGGTACGGCAGAACGCCCTCGCCTGTCGGTATTTCGGTCGAATAAGGCGATCTACGCCCAACTGATTGACGATGCAGCCGGCCACACGCTGGTGGCAGCTTCTTCAGTTGAACTGAAATCTGAAGCAAGTGGCTTTACGGTGGACGTAGCCAAGGAAGTTGGAAAGCGGATTGCTGAAAAAGCAGCTTCTAAGAATATCACGGCTGTGGTATTCGACCGTAACGGCTACCTGTACCACGGAAAAGTAAAAGCATTGGCCGACGGAGCCCGTGAGGGTGGCCTCAAATTCTAAGGCAAGCATGGTAACGAACGTAAGACCTTCAAAAGTAAACGAGTCCGATCTGAAAGAGCGCGTAGTCGCTATCAACCGTGTAGCCAAGGTTGTTAAAGGTGGTCGTCGGTTTAGCTTCTCAGCCATCGTTGTAGTTGGCGATGGTAATGGTGTGGTAGGTTACGGGTTGGGTAAGGCCAACGAAGTAACTGACGCCATTGCAAAAGGTACGGAAGACGCCAAGAAGAACCTGATCCAGATCTCTCTGCTGAAGCACACAGTGCCTCACGAGATGGAAGGTAAATTCAGTGGTGGTTTTGTACTACTCAAGCCTGCTGCCCCCGGTACGGGTGTAATTGCAGGTGGTGCTATGCGCGCCGTTCTGGAGAGCGCTGGCGTACGCGACGTATTGGCGAAGTCGAAAGGCTCGTCGAACCCGCACAACGTGGTAAAAGCGACAATCAACGCCCTGCAGAAAATGCGCGCTCCTCACCAGGTAGCTTTCCAGCGTGGCGTGAAATTGTCAAAAGTATTTAACGGCTAAACGGATCGCATCATGGCACGCGTACGCATCACACAGGTTCGGAGCATCATCGACCGTCCGCAGACTCAGAAGAACGCGATCAAATCGCTTGGTTTGGGTAAAATCAACCGGAGCATTGAGCTGGAATATAACAGCGCTATCGCCGGTGTAGTAAACAAGGTAAAGCACCTCGTTAAGATAGAAGAAATCTAACCCTTGAGGAGTTAGATAGTGGACGTTAGATGTTGGACATCAGACGTTAGACATTGACGATTACCTCGCTAACAATCAATGTCTAACGTCTATCGTCTAATATCCAACGTCTTTTTTGCGGTTTGCAATTCTTTTTACGAATTTTGCAGGCTGCAAATAATCATTGCAAGTACAAACACAATAATAAAATGAATTTAAGCAACCTTAAACCGGCTAAGGGTTCCGTCAGAGAGCGCAAGCGAGTCGGTCGCGGACAAGGCTCAGGAATGGGTGGTACATCTACCCGTGGCCACAAAGGGGCGCAATCACGCTCAGGCTACAGCCGTAAATTACACTTCGAAGGTGGTCAAATGCCCCTTCAGCGTCGGGTACCGAAATTTGGCTTTAAAAACCCGACCCGCGTAGAGTACAAGCCTATCAACCTCGATACACTGCAGATCCTGTTTGAAAAAACAAACGCTGCCGTTATTGATGAGACCGTACTCCAGCAAAATGGTTTGATGGCAAAAGGTGATTTGATCAAAGTTCTGAACCGGGGTGAGCTGAAGGCATCTGTTGAAGTGCATGCCCATGCTTTCTCGGCCAGCGCCAAAGAGGCCATTGAAAAGGCAGGTGGTAAAGCTGTAGTACCAGCACAACCTGTTCGGGCCAACGAAAAAGAGGGAGAGAAGAACTAATCTGTGAGCACGGCAACGGCCTGAAATTTTATGAATCGTCTTATCACCACGCTCAAAAACATCTTTTCAATAGAGGAATTACGGACTCGTATCCTGAACACTCTGTTGTTTATTACCGTCTTCCGTCTGGGTTCAGCGATTGTACTGCCCGGCGTTGATCCCAAGCGCCTGGATATTAATACCGGGGGTCTATTGGGTTTGTTAGACACCTTTTTGGGTGGTGCCTTCAGCAAAGCGTCAATCTTTGCCTTAGGTATTATGCCGTACATCTCGGCCTCTATTGCCATTCAGCTGTTGACGCTGGCCCTACCGTACTTTCAAAAAATGCAGAAGGAAGGCGAATCTGGTCGAAAAAAACTCAATCAGATTACGCGGGTGCTGACCATCGGGGTAACTGCCGTGCAAGCATTGACGTACATCCGTACGACGATTCCCGCCGACGCTCTATTCATCGACCGGGGTCTGTTCACAATCTCTTCACTGTTCATCCTTACCGCTGGAACCATTTTCTGCATGTGGTTGGGTGAGCGGATTACCGACAAGGGCATCGGCAATGGTATTTCCATGATCATCATGATCGGGATTGTATCTCGTTTTCCGGGTGCCATCTTGGGCGAATTCCAATCACGTGGTTCATCAGGTCTGCTGATTTTTGTTCTTGAATTGGTGGCACTGTATTTCGTGGTTATGGGGGCAGTTATGCTGACCCAGGCCGTTCGCCGAATCCCGATTCAGTACGCTAAGCAGGTTATTGGTAACAAAGTAGTGGGCGGTCAGCGTCAATACTTGCCGCTCAAGCTCAACGCAGCGGGCGTAATGCCAATCATCTTTGCTCAGGCTTTGATGTTCATCCCAACGTATCTGGCAGGGCTTTTCGCAGAAAAAAGCGACTTTGCAGCTTCGGTACAGAACGCATTTCAAAGCTATACCACCTGGCAGTACAACGTACTTTTCGCCCTGTTGATTATCGTCTTCACATTCTTCTACACGGCAATCTCCGTTAACCCAACTCAGATTGCCGATGACATGAAGCGTAGTGGCGGTTTTATTCCGGGCGTTAAGCCGGGTATTGCTACTTCAGACTACATTGGTATGGTACTCGACCGTATCACGCTCCCCGGAGCTGTTATGCTTGCCATTGTTGCAATTCTTCCAGCCATTGCCAACTTGCTTGGCATGACCACTGGTTTTGCGCAATTCTTCGGTGGCACATCGCTCCTGATCATGGTGGGTGTAGTTCTCGATACGCTCCAGCAGGTAGAAAGTTACTTACTCATGCGTCGGTACGAAGGCTTGATGAAATCAGGTCGTGTACAAGGACGTGCCGAAACTGTAGCTGCCTAATGTCCGCCAAGAGTAACATGATTTACCTTCGGAGCGATGAAGAACTTGCGCTGATGCGTGAGAGTGCTCAGGTCCTGGGTAAAGCTCATGGAGAAGTAGCAAAGCTGATTCGTCCGGGTATTACGACCAAGGAACTTGATACGGTAGCCCAGACGTTCATTAGAGATAATGGGGGTATTCCATCATTTCTGGGCTTTAACAATGGTACTGCTACTCGTTTTCCAGGTGCGCTTTGCATCTCAGTCAACGACATAGTAGTGCACGGTTTTCCAAGTAAGTACGAGTTACGGGACGGAGATATTATCTCTGTTGACTGCGGAGTTCAACTCAATGGATTTCATTCTGATAGTGCTTACACCTACCCAGTAGGCGAAGTAAGCCTCTCTGTACGGAAACTGTTGGCCCGCACGAAAGAATCTTTGTACATCGGCTTGGAGAAAGCGATTGATGGAAACCGAATTGGCGACATAGGCTACGCTGTACAGTCGTACGTAGAGGGGTTTGGGTACTCGGTTGTTCGGGAGTTAGTCGGACATGGTGTAGGTAAAAACCTGCACGAAGCCCCCGAAGTACCTAATTATGGCAAGCGTGGACAAGGCGTAAAGCTGCGGGAAGGAATGGTACTGGCGATCGAGCCGATGGTCAATTTCGGAAAGAAAGCGATCACTCAGGATAAAGATGGCTGGACTATCCGGACAGCCGATCGGAAACCATCCGCCCACTTTGAACATACCGTAGCGGTGCGGAAAGGTAAGGCAGAAATTCTGACTACATTCCAATACATCGAAGAGGTAACAGCCAACACCAGTCTGGCCGTTGAACTGGACACCTCTGTGGCGGTTTAAAACTGAATATGGCGAAGCAGAATTCAATAGAACAGGACGGCGTTATTTTGGAGGCATTATCGAATGCAATGTTCCGGGTAGAACTGGCCAACAAGCATGAGGTAGTTGCTCACATATCGGGAAAGATGCGGATGAATTACATCAAAATCCTTCCCGGTGATCGTGTGAAGTTAGAAATGTCGCCTTACGATTTGAGTAAGGCGCGGATTGTGTACCGATACAAGTAAGTTTTCAGTTTTCAGTTTGAGTCTTTCAGCTTTCCAAAAACTGCTGGCTTATAACTGAAGACTGACGACATTAAACTGTAAACTTTCAAATGAAGGTTAAAGCATCCATCAAGAAGCGCAGTGAAGACTGCATCGTGATCCGTCGGAAAGGGAAACTGTACGTGATCAACAAGAAGAATCCCCGATACAAACAAAGACAAGGTTAATTTTCTATGGCACGTATTGCAGGTGTTGATATTCCGGACAAGAAGCGTGGCGAAATTGCGCTGACGTACATCTTCGGAATTGGTCGGAGTACCGCACAGAAAATTCTGTCGGGTGCTGGTATCAGCCTCGATAAGAAAGCAGGCGAATGGACCGACGAAGAGTCGAGCGCCATCCGTAACGCGATCAGCAACGATTTTAAAGTTGAAGGTGCGCTGCGCTCAGAGGTTCAGTTGAACATCAAACGTTTAATGGACATCGGTTGCTACCGGGGTCTGCGGCACCGGAAAGGTCTGCCGGTTCGTGGTCAGCATACGAAGAACAACTCTCGTACGCGGAAAGGCAAGCGTAAGACGGTTGCTAACAAGAAGAAAGCGACTAAATAGTAGCAGTAAGCAGTAGCAGTTGCAGTATTAACAAACTGCCACTGGCATTCTGCCACTGCCAACTTCAAACAAATGGCACAAGCAAAACGCAAAGACAAGGCGAAGAAGCGCATTGTAGTGGTTGAATCGGTTGGCCAGGTACACATCAAGGCTACCTTCAACAACATCATTATCTCAATCACCAACCTGAACGGTCAGGTAATCTCATGGGCATCGGCTGGTAAGATGGGCTTCAAAGGCTCAAAGAAAAACACTCCGTATGCCGCTCAGACTGCCGCTCAAAACTGTGCTGCTGTAGCCCACGATCTGGGTATGCGCAAAGCAGAGGTGTTCGTGAAAGGACCGGGTGCAGGCCGTGAGTCAGCTATCCGTACTATTCAGAACTCGGGTATCGAGGTAACTACAATCCGCGACATTACTCCGATGCCCCACAACGGCTGTCGGCCACCCAAACGCCGTCGCGTATAAAACGGGTGAATTGAATAAGGCCAGGCGACATTCGGTTGTGTCTGTCCATGTTCCAACTTATTATTCGTTCATTAAATGGCACGTTACACAGGACCAAAAGCCAAAATTTCGCGCAAGTTTGGCGAGCCTATCTTAGGCCCCAGCAAAGCGCTCCAGAAGAAAAACTATGCTCCCGGCATGCACGGGCGTGGTCGGAAGCGGAAGCAATCTGAATACGCAGTACAGCTGCTGGAGAAGCAAAAAGTAAAATATATCTACGGTATTCTTGAGCGGCAGTTCCGCGCCCTGTTTCACCGGGCCGCTGTTAAAGATGGTATCACCGGCGAAAACCTGCTCAAATTCTGCGAAGCTCGTCTCGATAACACCGTGTATCGTTTAGGTATTGCCCCCTCACGTCGGGCAGCCCGTCAGCTGGTTTCGCACAAACACATCGTAGTCGATGGCGAGGTAGTAAACATCCCTTCTTACTCGTTGAAGCCAGGTCAGATCATCAGCGTTCGCGAAAAGTCGAAGTCGCTTGAAGCTATCAGCACCAGCCTGTCAGCCCGTAATGCCAAGCGTTACAACTGGGTAGAGTGGGATGCTCAGCAACTCTCAGGTAAGTTTATCAGCTACCCTGAGCGCGATCAGATCCCAGAGAACGTAAACGAGCAGTTGATCGTCGAATTGTATTCGAAGTAATTATTCGTTTTGGCGTTCCGACGCTTTCGCGCGGGGCCACCCGTGCGGTCCGATGTTTGGCAGAGCTCTTCTGGAGTTCTGCCTCCTTTTGCATCTAACGGGTTTCTACTCCATTGGCAGGCGAGCTGCTGTTAACATAAAAAGGTATGTCAATTTTAGCGTTCCAAATGCCCGATAAAGTCGTGGTTGAAAAAGCCAACGATTTTCACGGAGTGTTTGAGTTTAAGCCCCTCGAAAAAGGGTACGGCGTCACGATCGGAAACGCACTACGGCGAATCCTGCTGTCGTCACTCGAAGGGTATGCCATTACGAGCGTGAAGTTTCCAGGCGTACTGCACGAATTTTCGTCGATCGAGGGGGTTGTTGAAGACGTAACAGAGATTATCCTGAACCTGAAAATGGTTCGGTTTAAGAAGATCTCTGATATGATCGACAGCAAAATTACGGTCAATATCAAAAAACAGTCTGTCTTGACGGCTGGTGATATTTCAAAGTTTACGTCTTCGTTTGAAGTACTGAACCCCGATCTGGTCATCTGCCATATTGACGATACGCGCGACCTGGAGATGGAAATCTTTGTGGAAAAGGGTCGTGGCTATGTTCCGGCTGACGAGCCTCGGGCAAATGAATTGCCTTTCGGCCACATTCCGATCGACTCAATCTACACACCGATTAAGAATGTGAAGTACAGCGTTGAGAACACGCGGGTCGAGCAGAAAACCGACTTTGAGAAACTGATTCTCGACATTGAGACCGACGGCTCTATCCATCCGGAAGAAGCGTTGAAAGGAGCAGCTTATATCCTGATCCAGCACTTTATGCTGTTCTCAGATCAGAATATGACCTTCGAAACAACGAAGCCCGAGGAAGAGAACGTGGTCGATGAGGAAATGCTCCATATGCGCAAGCTCCTCAAAACGCCACTGTCGGACCTGGACCTGTCGGTTCGGGCCTACAACTGCCTCAAGTCAGCCGATGTACGGACACTGGGCGAACTAGTTCGTCTGGAAATCTCCGACATGATGAAGTTCCGCAACTTCGGAAAGAAGTCGCTTACGGAACTGGAACAACTGGTGGCCGAAAAAGGATTGAATTTCGGCATGGACGTATCGAAATACAGATTAGACGAAGACTAAAAAACTAAGGAGAACGGAGAAAAGGAGTAAAGAGAAAAGATTGCTTTCCTCTTTACCTTCCTCCTCCTTCCTCCCTCTACCAAAATGAGACACGGTAAGAAAGATAATCACTTAGGCCGTACGCACTCGCATCGGGAAGCTATGCTCTCGAACATGGCGTCGTCGCTGATTCTGAAGAAGCGGATCGAGACGACTTTAGCGAAAGCCAAAGAATTGCGGAAGTTTGTGGAGCCATTGCTGACGAAAGCAAAGGATGATACTCACCAAAACCGCCGGATCGTTTTCCAGACGCTCACGAGCAAAGAAACGATCAAAGAACTGTTTGGGCCTGTAGCCGATAAGATTGCCAACCGTCCGGGAGGGTACACGCGCATCATCAAGCTGGGTAACCGCGCTGGTGATAACGCCGAAACTTGTCTGATCGAACTGGTTGACTTTAACGAAACGCTGCTCGCAGCTGCTCAGGAGAAAGCTACTGCCCGGACCCGTCGGGGTCGTCGGAGCAGCGGTGCTCGCCAGGCAGCAGACACGGCCGCTATCCCAGCGGCTGAAGTGGTAGCTGATGAGCCAGTAGCTGCTGAAGAGGCACCTGCAGCCGAAGCCGCTGTTGAAGAAGCCCCTGTAGCAGAGGCTCCGGCCGCTACAGAAGGCGAAGCGCCCGCCGAAGAGTCGAACGATGAGCCGAAGCAAGCTTAATGCAACGGAATTAAACATAGTGAAAGAGGGTTAGCCATACTGGGTTAACCCTTTTTTTTGGAGTAACAAACCGAATATACCTGATTAAGGCAAGAAATCGACGATGAAACACACGCAACAGCCGGAGGCTTTATTGGTTTTGCAGGATGGTTCCGTTTACAGGGGATTAGCGCTCGGAAAGCGCGGTACAGCAGGGGGCGAAATCTGCTTCAACACGGGTATGACGGGGTATCAGGAGATTTATACCGACCCTTCTTACTACGGCCAGGTGATTATCAATACCACCTCGCACATCGGTAATTACGGCGTGCAACACCAGTTGGAAGAAGAATCAAACGGCGTTAAAGTACGCGGTATGGTGTGCAATTTCTTCTCGCAGGTGCACTCCCGGTTTACGGCCGATGGTTCGCTGCAGGACTATTTCGAGAAGGCCAATATCGTGGGTATCCACGGCATTGACACTCGGCAACTGGTTCGCTACATCCGGGATAAAGGCGTGATGAACTGTATTATCTCGTCGGAAATTCTTGACCCCGTTCAGCTCTTAGCCGAGTTGAATAAAGTGCCCGACATGGCCGGGCTGGAGCTGTCGTCGGAGGTATGTACGCAGCAAACGTACGAACTAGGGCAGGAAGATGCCCGGCTGAAAGTGGCCGTGCTCGACCTGGGCGTGAAAAAAAGCATCCTGAGCAACCTCACCGACCGGGGCGCTTACTGCAAGGTTTTTCCGGCCCGTACTCCGTTTGAAGAACTGGCCGCCTGGAATCCCGACGGCTTCTTTATCTCGAATGGCCCTGGCGATCCGGCTGCCATGCCCTACGCCGTTGAAACGGTGAAACAGGCATTAGCTACCGAAAAGCCTTTGTTTGGTATTTGCCTGGGTCACCAGATCCTATCGCTGGCCAGCGGCATCTCGACGTACAAAATGCACAACGGCCACCGTGGATTGAACCACCCGGTCAAGAACCTGATTACGGGTCTTTGCGAGATTACGTCGCAGAATCACGGCTTTGCCGTGAAAGGCGACGACGTTCGGGATACCAATAACGTGGAGGTTACCCACCTCAATCTGAACGATAATACCATCGAGGGCATTCGGCGGAAAGACAAACCCGCTTTCTCGGTTCAGTACCACCCGGAGGCCTCGCCCGGCCCGCACGACTCTCGCTATTTGTTCGATGAGTTTGTGCAGCTGATGCATTAATACAGAAAGCCCGGTAGAAACGATCTACCGGGCTTTTCTCATCTACACCGATACCTATTCTGGAACTTACTTACAATACATTTCAGCTTTTATCTTAAGCGCCCAAGTAGCCTTATCCACCAGGTAGTCATTCTGCCGAAGTGGCCACGATGCCCCCCCATCAGTACTGGCCCGAAAATCGTAGCGCTGTCCTACCCGAAGCTTATACGATGTCACGTTCCGCTGTGTACGCGTGGCCGAGACCAGATCGCGCCAGTTGTCTTTTCCCACTTCGCTGTACTGAGTGAGCATAAGAGCGGGCAGGGAGGCCTCATCCAGCAGTTTGCCCTGTGGGCACGAAAACTGAAACTGAAGCTGCATGGATGGAGGCACCGGCAATTCGTTTAATAGCAGCGGTATGGGCGTTTGGTCGCAGGAAGTAGCCGGAGCCGACTCACCGATCAGACCTCCCTTTGCTCCCTTTCCCCAGGCATCGGTCTCATCGAAAACCCGGAGTATAAACGACCGGCCCGCTTCCTGATTGGCAATCGCGATCCGATCATTGTTATTCACCCCCGCAAAAAACGTAGTAACCACCGCCTTGGTCTGGGCATCAATCAGCTGGCACTTGTATTTCACATCCACGCCCGTCAGCTTACTACGCACGCTAAACACCGGCCCAAGCGAACATACAGGGGTTGTCCAGGCAGCGATGTACGAAACAGCCTGCGTAAAACGGGCCTGCAAGGTCAATCGACCGGTACTGGCCTCTCGAACTACTATACCTGCTTTTTCGGGTTTCCAAACACCCGTAACAGCATCGTAACTGAACAAGGGGATACTGTCGCCGGGCTGAATAGTACGGCCCGCTCGCGGATTTACTGTTCCCGGATTTAGATCCATGTTCAACTCACCCGGCTGTGATAATTGCTGCACCAGCTGAAAGTCTTCGTTGAATACCTTAATCGATATTGAACCAGCAACGGATTGAGCCCGGAGTGATGTGCCAGCCCCTACCCCAACCACATTAGAAAAAACGGGTCCACCGGGCAATTGTCCGGCCGCATTGCCCGTTCGCGCGTTGGTATGAATAAGCTGGAGAGTCAGTTTTCCGCTTACAGGTTTACCCTCCCGGTCGGTAAACGACGTCCCCGACGGAATCTGTACCCGCGCCATATCGCCCTGAGCCGTTGGGCTGGTATGCAGCGAAAGTATGGTTCCTGTATTGGCTGGTTGCCCGCTTTGGTCGGCAGGAGTCATACCAACGGGGGGCTTTGAAAGGCTAATCAACGGAAGCGAGCGTACCTGCCGATTACCATTGGTCAGTACAAACGGCTGCACAACGGTCAGATAATCGGGCGTAACAATGGCCACCGTAAAGCGAAACGGGCGTTGTGCAGATGGCATCACTTCGGGCGAAACGGCCAGTAACAACACCCCGTCGGTCGTGATTTTGTACTTTTTTGAATTGAGCGTCGTAACTACCGCATTGGCGTCGGGCCCACTAATAATAATACGGCTATTGGCCGGTAGCGGATTTCCGGCCGGATCGTACAACCGGCATTCAATAACCCCACTCTGAATAGGGTCTTTAAGGCCGATTGTAACGCCTTCCAGCGGATTTTGGCAAGCTTCCAGACCTAGAAACAAGCTCAGTAAAAACAGGGCGAGTACGTACAGATAGCGATTCATAACGAATGTCTTGATGAATTAAGGAAGCCGATACGTCAGCGAGATAGTCAGCGTTGGCAGAAAACGATAACCCGACAGATTGCGCTCCACAGTTGGGATTTGTTCATCGATCGTCGTAGTTTCCAAAAACCCGCTATAATCGAGCGAGACACGAGGCTTCCCCATGTAGAAAAAGCCCATTTCGCCCCCTACACTTAGCCTGCGTTTAGGCACTACCTTGCCGAGCCCCACGCCCACGTAAGGCATAAACCGCTGCCACCGGAAGCCCAAATCAACAATACCTACGTCTTCGGGTGTAAGCTCCAGCCCATCGAAATTCAGTTTATCTTCGGCATGAATTCGGAGGTTCAGCGATGGATGCCAATTGTACGCAATGCTGGTGGCTACGTACAGGCTACGGCCCTTGAGAACCTGCCAGCGCGCACCCAACTCAGCCATACCGACCATAAAATCGGGTTGGAGTATGATATAGGCACTCTTATCCAGATTGACCCGATTCGGCTTTCGATATGCCAGATACTGACCCCCAATGCGCAGCATCAACCGACCCGAATACCCTAACGAACGATTGTAGAACCCGCGAACCCCTAAGACACCAGCCTGAATACTTGCCGACTGCGCAACTCGATGAACGCCAGTATCAGCCGGTGCAACCGAGGGCCCAAGGCCATGCATGCTACCGGCCACGCTCACCTCTGTATGAACTAATCGACTTCCAGCTATTACAGATGTGTGCAGGCTTACCCACAAGGCGCCAGCACACAGGGCGACACGTAGCAGTGATTTCATGGTAAGGGGATGTACAAAATGCCTACTATGTCCAGTGTTTCACTTGACAATTCAAATATAGAAAACAGAGTGCATACAAATGAATAAATTATCAATTATAATATTATAAGCCGACTACTTTCTATTCCGTTTGAGCAGAAATCGTATCGCACTGATACCACAGCCTATGATTGTTTACCCGGTTCGACGGTCGTTTCTGAGGACAATCCAAAAAACTCCTTCTTATTTCGTTACTTTGTCTGTAAAAAGGGCTGATGACCAATGATTATATCAGTCCACAGGGAAAAAATAGAATTTTTAGTTGTTAACCTTTTTTATATCGCAATGAGTACCATTCAGAGCATTCATGCCAGACAAATTCTGGATTCACGAGGCAACCCAACCGTTGAAGTTGATGTACGGACCGAGAACGGCTTTCTGGGCCGGGCGGCAGTACCATCGGGTGCTTCAACCGGTACACACGAAGCCGTAGAGCTACGCGACGACGACGCGAGCGTGTACGTAGGCAAAGGTGTGTTGAAAGCCGTTCAGAACGTGAACGAACTGGTTGCCCCCGAGCTGGCGGGTGCTTCCGTTTTCGAGCAGAGCCTCATCGACAAGGTGATGCTGGAACTGGATGGTACGCCCAACAAAGGAAAACTGGGTGCCAACGCCATCCTGGGTGTATCGCTGGCTGTTGCTAAAGCAGCCGCTCAGGAAGCAGGCTTGCCGCTGTACCGGTACATTGGTGGGGTAAACGCCAACACGCTGCCCGTGCCGATGATGAACATCCTCAACGGAGGTTCACACGCCGACAACTCAATCGATTTTCAGGAGTTTATGGTTATGCCGGCCAACGCACCTAGCTTCTCTGAAGCCCTGCGGATGGGAACCGAGATTTTCCACACTCTCAAAAAGGTATTGAAGAGCAAAGGCTTGTCGACCAACGTAGGTGATGAAGGTGGTTTTGCACCCAACATCACTTCAAACGAAGAAGCTATCCAGACTATCCTGCAAGCCATTGAGAAGGCAGGCTACCGCCCCGGCGAAGATGTTTGGATCGCTATGGATGCCGCTTCGTCGGAGTTTTATAACCCCGAAACCAAGCAGTACCACTTCAAGAAATCGAGCGGTGATAAGCTAACATCGCAGGAAATGGCTAACTACTGGGCCGACTGGTGCAACAAATACCCCATCCTGAGCATCGAAGACGGCATGGCCGAAGACGATTGGGAAGGCTGGAAAATGCATACCGATTTGCTGAAGAACAAAATTCAACTGGTAGGCGACGACCTGTTTGTAACCAACGTAACCCGCCTGACGCAGGGTATCGAGCAAGGTATCGCCAACGCCGTATTGGTTAAAGTAAACCAGATTGGCTCGCTGACCGAAACAATCGATACCGTAAGCCTGGCTAAGCGTAATTCGTACAAAAACATCATGTCGCACCGTTCGGGTGAGACCGAAGATGCTACCATCGCTGATTTGGCCGTTGCGTTGAACACGGGTCAGATCAAGACGGGCTCGGCCTCGCGTTCGGACCGGATGGCGAAGTACAACCAGTTGCTCCGGATTGAGGAAGAACTGGGCGAGGTAGCCTACTTCCCGGGTCTGAAGTTTTAATGGATAATGCACAATGAATAGTGTGTAATGCACACGTTGAGTTGGAGCTCCCTACTCAGTACGCATTGCCCATTATTCATTGTGCATTACACCGTATTCATTATGAAGCGTCTCCTCCGATATGGCCGTAACTTTTACGTAGCCACAGGCGTTGGCCTGCTGGTCTGGATGTTGGCGTTTGATGCAAACGACTTGTTTGCGCAGTTTCGCAACTGGTGGACACTCCGGGACCTGGAAGAAAGCAAAGCCTTTTACCAGTCGGCCATCAAACGGGTACAGAATCAGCGTAAACTTGTATTGGGTACCGATCAGCTCCGGGAGAAGTACGCCCGCGAGCGGTATCTCATGAAAAAGCCAACCGAAGACGTGTACGTGCTGGTTGACGAAAATAACGAACCGATAGAAAAACAGTGAACAGTCATCAGTGAACAGTAAACAGTAAACAGTAGGCAAGTGTATATTGCTAATTGTTCGTTACTAACTGTTCGCTGCTCGTTGTTAACTGTTCACTGAAAAATGCTTTCCGTTCTCTTCGTTTGTCTGGGTAACATTTGCCGGTCACCGGTTGCCGAAGGTATCTTCCGTAGTTTGGTAGCTCAGCGAGGACTGGAAAACGAAATCAGCTGCGACTCGGCGGGCACCTCTTCGTATCATCTGGGTGAATTACCCGACCGGCGAACCCGCCAAAACGCACAGGAACACGGCCTGAACCTCACCCATCGGGCACGCCGGATGATCGGCGAAGACCTCGCTCAGTTTACGTATTTCGTAGCAATGGACGAGGCCAATTTCGACGCGGTGCTGAAACTCAGTCAGCGGAGCCTCGGGCTGGTGAGCGACGAAAACATCTTTCTCCTTCGTGAATTTGATCCGGTTGTTGGTGATGACCCCAACGTGCCCGACCCTTACTACGAGGGCCCCGAGGTATTCGAAGAGGTTTACCAGATTACCTACCGCTGCTGTGAGCAGCTGCTCAATTATTTGCAGGAAATACACCAGTTAAATGGCGAATGAGTGAATGGCGAAAGAGCGGTAGTATATTTTACTCTTTGCCGAGCGCGGCCCGCACTCTTTCACTCTTTCACTCTTTCACTCTTTTGCTTTATGGAAAAAAACGTCATACTTCTCATTCTCGACGGTTGGGGCATTGCTACGCAGCTCGAACGGTCGGCGCTGGCAGCCGCCAAAACGCCTTTTATCGACTCGCTTTTCACCCAATACCCTCATAGCCGACTCGAAGCGTCGGGACTGGCCGTTGGCCTGCCTGCGGGTCAAATGGGCAACTCCGAAGTGGGGCATATGAACCTGGGGGCCGGTCGTATTGTGTATCAGGATCTGGTTAAGATCAACAAAGCCGTTGAAGAACACACCCTCGACACCGAGCCGGTGCTGGTCGATGCACTCAATTACGCTAAGCAAAACGGCAAAAAGGTACATTTTATCGGCCTGGTGTCTGACGGGGGCGTTCACTCGCACATCGATCACCTGAAGGGACTGTTATCTATTGCCCATGCTAAAGGACTGAGCGACGTGTACGTGCATGCCTTCACCGACGGACGCGATACCGATCCTAAGAGTGGCCTCGGTTTTCTGAGCGATCTGCAACAACACTTAGCCGCAACAACGGGAAAACTGGCCAGTGTAACAGGGCGATTCTACGCCATGGACCGCGACAATCGCTGGGAGCGAGTACGGCAGGCATACGATGTGATGGTACGCGGTTCGGGTACGCCCGTGGGAGCGGCCAACGTATTGCAGGCTATTCAGGCCTCATACGACGAAGGGGTCACCGACGAGTTCATTAAGCCAATTGTGGTCGCGCAGGAAGATGGCTCACCCGTAGCCACCATCGACGAAGGCGACGTCGTGCTGTGCTTCAACTTCCGCACCGACCGGGGCCGCGAAATCACGATCGCGCTCACGCAGCGTGATATCCCAGAGCAGGAAATGCAAAAACTGAATTTGTACTACCTGACCCTGACCAACTACGATAACGATTTTACCAACGTCCATGTCATCTACGACAAAGACAACCTCAACAATACCCTTGGCGAGGTAATCGCTGCTGCCGGCCGGACCCAGATTCGTATTGCCGAAACAGAAAAGTACCCGCACGTGACCTTCTTCTTCTCGGGTGGCCGCGAGGAGCCTTTTGCCGGAGAAAAACGGTTGCTGTGCCAGTCGCCTAAGGAAATGACGGTGTATGATGCCGATGGCAACGCGACGGTTATTCCGGTAAAGACCTACGATCAGAAACCCGAAATGGCCGCCTACGATATTCGCGACGCCATTGTACCTGAGCTACAAAACAAAACGGCCAACTTTATCTGTCTCAACTTTGCCAACACCGATATGGTGGGCCATACGGGCGTATTTGAAGCCGTGGTGAAGGCAGCCGAGGCCGTTGATGCCTGCACGCAGGCCGTTACCGAGGCCGCTTTAGCCAGCGATTATTCGGTCATTATCATTGCCGACCACGGGAATGCCGATTACATGGTGAACGACGATGGTACACCCAACACGGCGCATACCACAAATCTGGTACCTTGTATTTTGGTCGACAATCAGTTGAAACCCGCTCTGCACGACGGCAAGCTCGCCGATGTAGCACCTACAATTCTGGAGCTGATGGGTATTGCCAAACCGAGTGAAATGAACGGCCAGAGTTTGATCCAACAAGCTTGAACGTCTTACCACTAAAGTACGTTTAGTCGAATACAAATGGCCCTCTGCTATTGAAGTAGAGGGCCCTTTTTTACCGTTTTATGACACGTATTCTCCTTGTTTTTGCCGCTATACTTTTGGTTTCATGTGATAACTCAAACGAGCAAACTGTAGCCAAACCTGTGTACTTCGATGTAGCCGGGTACGTGTCGAGGCAAATTGAGAAACTGGCCGCTCAAAAGCCAACGGTAGAGAAAAACGCCTTCATCAGCGGAAAAACGAATCTGCAAACCACTGCCCAAATCGACTGGGCCAAAGAGCTGGAACTATTTAAGCAAGCCGATATAAACAAGCCAGCGTTTCGAACCAGTTACACCATTACCCGCCCCGACTCACTCACGTACGAGTACACGCTGAAATCGACTGAAGAGAAACTCACCGTACGGTCGCTGCTGGTGCGGCTCGACTCCACAACGCGCCAGCCGGTTCAGATCCAGGCCATTCTGAAAACCGAAAACCCATTGTACATGTCGGAGCGCCGACTCCTGCTGATTAGCGGCTCCGAGGCCGGGCAGGGATGGGGTGTGCGTAGTTACCAGATTGAAGGTTTCGAGCAGCTTACCTACTTCGACCGGAACAATTTCCGGATAAACGGGCATATCGCCCAGTAACCTAACACCTGTTTTCTGACTCATTATCACGGCCTTCCATTAGGAAGGGCCCAGGATCTCTGTACGCTTTGGTCGGCAAGTTTTGGTACCCTATCGGTGCAAAACCCTTCTACATCGATAGTTACTTGATTGGTTGAATAGAACTATAGTTATTTGCTCCTGACTGGAAGATGTCGCAGTAACGACGTATCCAGATAGTGTATCTGTTTTTTTTCACCTTTTCTATCATTCCTATGAAACGACTGTCGCTTCTTGTTGCTGTTGCCCTTAGCTCACTGAGCACGTATGCCCAGACCTGGACCTTAGACAAATCACACAGCCGCCTTGGCTTTACAGTTACCCACCTGATGCTGACAGAAGTAGACGGTAACTTCAAAACCATTGATGCCACCGTGACCTCGTCGAAGCCCGATCTGTCGGACGCCGTTTTCGAACTGACTGCCGACGTAAACAGCATCAACACCGAGAATGAGCGTCGGGATGGCCACCTGAAAAGCGCTGACTTCTTCGACACGGCGAAGTTTCCCACGCTGACGTTCAAGAGCACGTCGCTGAAGAAAGTAGAGGGTAAGAAATACAAACTCATGGGCGACCTGACCATGCATGGTGTAACCAAGCCGGTTACGCTCGATCTGGTTATGAACGGGCCTATCACTCAGGAGACGCCCCGTGGTAAATCAGAAAAAGTTGGAATTAAAGTTAGTGGTACCCTGAAGCGGTCAGATTTTGGTGTTGGTTCCAGCTCAACGGCTGTTGTCAGCGACGAGGTTGAACTGCGCGGTGCGGCCGAGTTTGCGAAGCAAAACGCTGTAACGGAGAAAAAATAAGGGTGAATTTCGGTTTCTATACTCACACGCAAAAAAGGGGACTCAACTGAGTCCCCTTTTTTTATCTTGTCAGCTCTTGCTGTTGCTAGTAATCGCCACCGGCACCACCACCTCCGAAGCTACCGCCCCCGAAGCCGCCAAAGTCGGAGCCACCTCCGCCACCTCCGCCCCAGCTACCCGATGAGCTACCCCATCCGGTGTAGGTGGTGTACGGAATAAACCAGCCTCCGCCACCTCCGCCCCGGTAGCGGTTGCCCCCACCCCGGCGGTTTATCCAGCTAAAGAGAATGATAACCGCCAGAATCAGGAAAATCCAGACAAAAATATCACCCCCATCGTCTTCACTGGCCGGTTCGGACTTGTACTCACCCTGTGCCCGCTTGATAATCTCGGTGGTAGCTGCGTCTAACCCCTGAAAGTATTGCTGCTGCTTAAACGCCGGTGCAAGGATATTATCGACAATTCGGTTGGCTACCGCGTCGGGGATTGCCCCTTCGAGGCCGTAACCCGTGGCAATGTATATCTTACGGTCGCCAGTGGCCCAGGCTAACACCAGGCCATTGTTTTTACCTTTCTGCCCTACCCCCCATTTGCGGCCCACCTGAAAAGCAAAGTCACCGATGGGATACGGTTCGGTCGTTTTGACAATGACGAGGGTGATCTGCGTCGAGGTAGAATCGTTGTATCGGCGCAGCTTTTCTTCCAGAGTCGCCCGTTCGCCGGGTTGCAGAATACCCACGTAGTCATTGACCAGACGGGGCGGATTGGGCCGGTCGGGGATAACATCGTTGGGGTTGCCTGTTTGCGCACGCACCGCCGTGCTCACCGTCAGGAGCAAAGCCAGTAGCCAGCATAGCCCAAACAGGCGTCGATTACGGAATATAGGATCGTTCACAAGCAATCAGCTAAACGAAATATCGTCGGAGAGTTCATTGGAATCGTCGGCCAGCCGGGGAAAATAGTGCTTCAGTTGCTCACCGGCCCGGGCTATACCACCAGCCAGCCCTTCGGCATACTGCCCCTGGGCAAAGTGCCGACGCATCAGTTCTTTGGTTTCGTCCCAGAACCCGGCGGGCACCCGCGCATCAATTCCCTTATCGCCAATGACCGCAAACTTCCGATCATCAACGGCCAGGTAAAAAAGTACGCCGTTTTGTTCACGGGTTTGGTGCATACCTAAATGCGCAAACACCTCAATAGCCCGCGCCACCGGGTCGCCCGTCGGGCAAGGGCCTTCAATATGGACCCGAACCTCACCCGATGTGGCTAACTCAGCCTGCTTGATAGCGGCTATGATCTGTTGTTGCTGTTCGGCAGGGATCTGCATGGCTTAATGCGTAATGTGTAATGATGAATGCGTAATGAAAGAAGGTCAATCGTTGTGAACGTTCTTACGCATTACGCATTCATCATTCCGCATTATTTAAAATCTACCGTTGGTGCCGACTGGGCTGCCTGGCTGGCTTCGAAGAAGCCCCGACGCTGGAACCCGAAAATACCGGCAAAAATGTTGTTCGGAAACGACCGTACCGACTGGTTATAGTCGCCTACAACCTGATTGAAATCGTTACGGGCCACCGTGATTCGGTTCTCAGTGCCTTCCAGCTGCGCCTGTAAATCAGAGAAGTTTTGCGTAGCGCGGAGTTGTGGGTAGTTTTCGGCTACCGCCAGCAGGCGCGACAATGAGCCCGACAGTTGGTCCTGCGCGGCCTGGAACTTCTGGATATTTTCGGGGGTCAACTGATCGGCATTCAGGTTAATACCGGTGGCATTGGCCCGCGCCGAAATAACGGCCTGCAACGTACTTTTTTCAAAGTTGGCAGCTCCCTGTACGGTACGTACCAGGTTAGGAATCAGGTCGGCCCGGCGTTGGTACTGCGTCTGGACGTTACCCCAGGTTTTTTCAACGGCAGTATCTTTTTCTACAAGACCGTTGTATGAGCTACAGCCGTACATACCTAACAGGACGAGGACAACGACGACGATAATTGTGGTTCTTGACATGGTTTCTAATTTGATAAACGGGTTGATCGTCAAATCGGGGTAAAGCTAAAAAAAATCCGATCAGTTCTGTAAGTACTATTTTTTGGGGACCGTTGTTTGAATGGATGAGCGGCCGAAAAACGCGATTAGCTCACGAAAGGCACGAATTTATCCCAAAAGAACCGGGCCGGAAGATACACCTCCCGGCCCGGTTTGCTGTCTTACCTTAGCGTTTCAGCCACTTGTTGGGGTTTACCAGCGGCATTGGGTACGTATCGCCGAGCGCGATACCGTACTGTCGTTGCTCAGGTGGGCTCAGGTTCGAGACAATATGGACCTTCGGCGCAGGGACTTTGGCCAGTTCGGGGAGCCAGTGCCTTACGTATTCGCCCCCTTCATCGTAACGGGTAGCCTGTGTGTAAATATTGAAGTACCGATCTTCGCGGGGGTCGTTGCCCACACCCGCCGTGTAGTTCCAGTTCCCCCAGTTGCTGCACGGGTCGTAGTCGACGAGCATACTCTCAAACCAGGCCGCCCCCCAGGTCCAGTCGATGCCCAGGTCTTTGACCAGAAAACTGCCCACGTTCTGCCGACCCCGGTTGCTCATGAAGCCCGTAGCGGCCAGTTCGCGCATGTTGGCGTCGATAAACGGAATGCCTGTTTGCCCTTCGGTCCAGCGAATAAATAAATTCTGATCGTGCCGCCAGCGTTTCTGGAGGTCGTGCTTGATACCGCTCGGCTTAAAAATGCGGTCACCGAAGCGTAGAGCCACAAACCGGAAGAAATCCCGCCAGATCAACTCGAAAATGAGCCAGTACGTCGACTGGAGCGCCAGCCGGTCGTTTTTCACGCGCTCGTCTTCGTAGCGCATCACCTCCTCGTAAATGGTTCGGGGCGACAAACAGCCGTGGGCCAACCAGGCCGAAAACTTGCTCGAATAGTCCTCGCCCAGCAACCCGTTGCGGGTTTCTTTATAGGTCTTAATCAGGTCTTTTTCCCAGAGGTAACGTTCGAGCCGTTGCAGAGCCACGGTTTCGCCCCCCTTGAAGGCCACCGCCCGCCGAGAGTCGGGCCGGTTCAGGGCTTCGATCTGCTCCGCCGAAAAACCGAACGAAGCGAGCGACGGCATATCACCGGGGTCGATTTCGGGCACGAGCTTCACCCGCATGGGGTCTTCGACCGTCGCGCGGATTTTGGCCCGGCGCTCTACCTGATTCCGAAATTGCGAGAATACGTCGGGCAGGCGCGAAATATCGAAGGGCAGGTCGCGCACGTGATAGAGCGTCGATTGCCAGAACAGCTCTAGGTCGATGTTTAGCGGTTTGAGCAGCTTGCTCAACCGCGATTCCATGCCGGTTTCTTCGCTTGTAACTTCCTTGCTGGCGTAGATGGCTTCCGCTTTGATTTCGCCAGCCAGCTCGGCCAGGATTTTGGCCGGGTCGCCCACGCGAATAATCAGGTGCGCCCCCCGATTGCGCAGGTTGCGCCGGAGGTCGGCCACGCTTTCGATGAGGAAATTAGCCCGAAAGATTTCGGTTTTGCGGAAGCCCAAGCGCGGTAATGGCGCAAACAGAGCCGGATTGAAAATAAAAACGGGAAGCACTTCGTCGGCCTGCCGGACAGCCCGGCTAAAGGCTTCATTGTCGTGTAATCGTAGGTCGTTACGGAACCAGTACAGGATACGCTTCATCAGTAATCAGTGAACAGTTATCAACGAACAGTGAACAATGAGCAATCCGTGCGCCGTACGTCACATTGAACAATTCGCTATGCAGGCTCAACCGCTTTACAAAGGATTTGTTCACTGCCTACTGCTCGTTGTTCGTTGTTAACTGTTCACTGTACTACTTCTGTTCGTTCAGATTCCAGTTATAGTCGAGATATGAGATTTTGGTGTCGGTGGTCAGCTTGGTCTTGGAGTACCGGTTAATCCAGCTTTCCAGTGTTTTGCCACTTTTCTCGAAGTCGTCGCCGTACCAGTCCAGAATTTTCGAGAGCGACGCCCGGCTACCCGAAATGGCGTTTTTGGCTGGGTCGTTCAGAAAATCCACGCCCTGTTCATTCAGTTGGGCATCGAGTCGACTGCCTACATAAGCTTCATTCCGCAGTTTGGGGCACGACACAGCCGCGCATACCAGGGCGAAGTGAATCCGGGGGTCGTTGAACTGCTTGCGGATGGTACCATGCTCGATATTATCGAGGCTCATGGTTTCTTTCCCGATCTTGATAAAGCTTTTGGCCCAGGGCGTGTTCACAAACGGGATCTGGATTTTGCTGCCGATGTCTTTGATGCTTTTGACGGGGTAATAATCAAGAATCAGCCGAAGCGTGTAGGCGTTGTAGGCATTAATCCAGTACGCCAGTTGGTCGTTTTTGCTCCAGTTGGCCGCGGGTGGGTTTTTGCTCAACAGGTCGAGGTACGCGTTGAGGTCTTTAGGGTCTTTTTTGAGGCCTTTATAATTGACCATTCCTTTTTCATCCACGTATTTTTTCAGGACCCGGTCAAACAGGCTATGGTCAACCGACTGCGGGGCCGATGCCCCAACGGCTACGGCAAAAAAGAGGCAGCACGCAGCTACCATGAAGGTGATTTTTTGGTACATCGCGAACGGGGGAATACCCTACTTTTGTCTCTAACCATATACGCGCTGCAAAGGCCAAAAGTTTACACTGTACCGACAGAAGTTATGAATCTTAATCTTACCGGCAAAACCGCCCTTGTTTGTGGCAGTACGCAGGGAATCGGCCGTGCATCGGCGGTCGAGTTAGCCCTGCTGGGTGCCAGCGTCTTTCTGATGGCCCGCAACGAAGCCGCCCTTCAGCAAACCATCACCGAGCTCGACACCAGTCAGGGGCAGCAGCACGGGTTCGTGGTCGCCGATTTTAGTCAGGCGGGGAGTGTATCCAACGCCCTGCGTGATTTACTGGCCAAAACGCCTGTTATCCACATACTTATCAACAATACGGGCGGACCGGCTGGTGGGCCACTCATCGACGCGTCCGCCGAGGCTTTTGTCCAGACGTTTCACAACCACCTGATCAACAACCAAACGCTGGTACAGGCGCTGGCCCCCGGTATGCGCGAGGCCGGTTACGGGCGCATCGTCAACATCATCAGCACCTCGGTTAAGCAGCCCATTGTGGGGCTTGGCGTGTCGAACACCATCCGGGGGGCCGTGGCGCAATGGGCCAAAACTCTTTCGCTGGAGCTGGGCCCCTGGGGCATCACGGTCAACAACGTGCTGCCGGGCTACACCCGCACAGCGCGGCTCGATGCCGTGCTGAGTATGCGGGCCGGGGCTTCGGGCAAGACCGAAGACGAGGTAGCCGCCCAAATGGAGCGCGAAATCCCCATCGGCCGTTTCGCTACGGCCGAGGAAGTAGCCGCTGCCGTGGCTTTCCTGTGCACACCCGCAGCCGCCAGCATCTCAGGTATCAACGTACCGGTTGATGGTGGTAAAACGGGAGGACTTTGAAGAGTGAAAGAGTGAAAGAGCGGCTAAATAACTGCCATTTTCCTCGTCACATCCACTCTTTCGCTCTTTAACCCTTTCACCATTCCAACCGTCTGCCGAATGGCCTCTATGTTCGTGGTGGGGGTGTAGTTGAAGCGGCTGTTAAACTTGGCCGAGTCGAAGAAATACGGTCGGTCGTACTGGTAGCGCATTTCGTAGATTTCTTTCATGATCGGCACGAAAAGGCCCAACGTCCAGAGGCCCCAACTGGGGAGTGTCTGCACACCCGCTTTGGCGTTCATGACCTCTGCAAACAGCTTTGCCCACTCCTCGCCGGTGGGTGCTTCGGGGGTTACGGGCAGGTTCCAGATCTGATTGAAGGCATCGGGCGTGTTGCCCAGCAGGGCCGTTCCCTTGGCCAGATCGGGCGTGTAACCCGTGGAGTGTGGCACCTTCGCGTTGCAAAGCCACTGCGCTGATTTCCCCTTCACCAGATTATCGTAAATGAGCGTCATGGTGATGCTGGTTTGCTTAACCGGCCCGAAGAAATCCGGCGACCGTGCGATGATCGCGTCGATGCGTCCCTGTTCCACCGCGTCCAGAATGGCCCGGTCGACGGCAGCCCGCACCTCCCCTTTTTTGCTCGTAGGGCTCATGGGCGAGGCTTCGGTGATGTGCCGAACGTTGTCGCCCCCGATTGCGTAGACGTTATCGAAAAACACCAGTTTGGCCCGGTGTTTGGCGCAGGCGTCCACCACGTTCCGAATCAGCGCGGGCCAACGCTCCTGCCAGCGTTTGGTGTTGTACTCAAAGCCCACTGTCACGTAGCACACCTCGCTACCAGCCACCGCCCGGTCTACCTGAGACGCATCGGTAAGGTCGGCGGGGAGTAACTGATCGGTTGGGTTAACGGCTTTGGGATTTCGGCTCACCAACCGAATATCCGTTGTGTAATGCGGAAGGGCCTTCGCCAACTCCACGCCGATGGCGCCACCGGCCCCCAGAATCGTTTGCATAGCTCGTACTATTGTTATTTGGGGGTCGATATTCGGACTTAAACAGCTGACTACAAACAAAAAGCGTCTGTACGGCAAACCACCGGTACAGACGCTCTATTTAGGGCACAAACGGGAGAGGGCAGTTTAATGTGTAATGATGAATGCGTAATGTATAATGATTGACGCGTCAGCCTATTATGCATTACGCATTCATCATTACACATTATCCATTACACCGCTCCTTCCTTCAATCGCTCGGCATTTTCGGCAATGCGGAGTTGCTCGATAAATTCGCCAATGTCGCCATCCATCACCGACGGCAGGTTGTACACCGTCAGGCCGATGCGGTGATCGGTTACGCGGCTTTGGGGGTAGTTGTACGTCCGAATTTTGTCGGACCGGTCGCCACTACCCACCATCGTTTTGCGCTGCGAGGCAATGGCGTCGTTGTGTTTCTGTAACTCAATCTCGTACAGGCGCGAGCGAAGTACGGTGAGGGCTTTATCGAAGTTTTTGAGCTGCGAACGTTCGTCCTGACACTGCACCACAATACCCGTAGGAATGTGCGTGAGTCGCACGGCCGAATACGTCGTGTTTACCGACTGCCCACCGGCCCCCGACGAACAGAACGTATCTTTCCGAATGTCGTTCATATTCAGCTCCACATCCACCTCTTCGGCTTCGGGCAGTACGGCCACGCTGGCCGCCGAGGTATGAATCCGGCCCTGGGTTTCGGTGGCGGGTACACGCTGCACGCGATGCACACCCGACTCGAACTTCATTTTACCGTACACATCTTCGCCCTCCACTTCGGCCACAATTTCTTTATAGCCGCCCGACGAGCCTTCGGTAAAGTCGACGATGGATAGGCGCCAGCCCTGTTTTTCGCAGAAACGCTGGTACATCCGGAAAATATCCCCGGCAAAAATGGCGGCCTCGTCGCCCCCGGTCCCCCCCCGAACTTCGAGGATGATGTTCTTACTGTCGTTCGGGTCTTTAGGAATGAGCATTTCCTTCAGCGTCTCCTCCATGGGCTCGCGCTGCGGCAGTAATTCGTCGAGCTCGGCTTTGGCCAGTTCGCGGAAATCTTCATCTTTTTCGGTCGCGATGATTTCCTTGGCGTTATCAATTTCGGCCAGCAACTGCTTGTAGGCCGTGTACTGATTGACGATTTTTTCGAGGTCTTTGTATTCTTTGCTCAGTTTCATGAACCGTTTCTGGTCCGACACGACCTCGGGCTGCACAATTTGTTGGGCAACCTCATCGAAACGCTCACGAATGGCTTCTAACTGTTCAAGCATGATTCTGGGGAATTAGACGCGGCACCGGCGCGGGGCCGCCCGGGATCGTCCGGCGGTCTGGTGCAAAAATAAGACATTTTGGCGGCACCAAGGGCATTGCGTAACTTTAAGGTAAAACCTGACTGACCACAGCTATGGAAACAGTTGCCCTGGCGCCCAAACTGCCCGAAACCCTCGACGGGATACAGGAAGGGGAAGTTCTTCGGATTCCGGCCTCCTGGGATGAGTACCTCGACCTGCTGGAGACAACGCCGTACACCATTCAATTTCTGGGTGAAGAAATTATTATCATGGGTCAAGCCACCGACATTCACGAACAATTAGTTATTCGTTTGGGTAAACTGTTTGCCCTTTATTTCGACGAGCTCGATGGGGACTACCGGGTCCTGGGGAGTAATGTTAAACTGGTAACGCCCGGTCAGGTTGGCGATTTCAATGCCGACTTATCGGTGGTCCGGGGGCCATCGGAGTACGGACCAACCAAAACAGGGCGTAACTCGACTGCGCGAATCACAAATCCGTACATCGTTGTAGAAGTATTATCGAAGAGCACGCGGAATTTTGATTTGGGGGGCAAACTGCTTGCTTACGCCGAAATTCCGTCGTTACAGCACGTTCTGCTGGTTGACCAACACACGGTAGAAGTTCATATTTCGTCCCGCACCGATCAACCGAATCAGTGGCTTACCACCCGGTATAATGCTTTGTCTGATGTAGTGGCAATTGACGGCTTCAACCTGAAATTAGACGCGGTGTACCGGAAGATTCTGGGATGATGTTGCGCACTTCCGGTGGATCGGTAGCAACTCAATAGCCTCTTTCTCGGTTATAGAACCGATTATCGGCTTGTACCTGTACTATGAATATCATGACTTCGCTACGTGTTCAAACGTTGCCGAACCGGTGCCGCACCGGCGGACCGGCCGGAGCGACGGCCCTCACTCTTTTGGTCTTTCACTCGTTCACTTTTTTGTTCCTTTCCTGCAACCCCGAACGGTTGAAACAAACCGACGCTCTGAAGCAGGAAATGGCCGACAAAAAGATCAAGCGCGTGACCAATGCCGACCTCAACGAACGCGTTGATGCCTGGGGGAAACAGATTGCTGAACTGGCCCAAAATGAGCTGGAAACTAAACTAAAGGCTGGCATCTCCCCCGATTCGGTCTGCGAGCTTCGGCAACTGCCCAAGACTGCCGCATTGGCCAAACGGTATGCCCTCGAGATTGACTTACTCGGCCCCCCCGACATCCAAAACTCCAAACTGGCCCCCAAAGAGCGCGAAGTACTCGATGCCTATCTGTATAACGCCGAAAACAAACTACCCCAACAGGCCAACATTCAGCGCATTGCTGACACCCTGTACGTGTTCAACACGGCTGTACCAACCGAAAGCCCCATTTGCAAAGCCTGTTTCGGTGATCAGAAACAGCCCCTGGCTGTGTGGCGGCTGGCGTTTACTAAACGCGAGATTATTCGGCGGATCACTGTGAAGAAGAAGTAACGGCAAGTGTGTCCGCCCAGGCAATCAGTTGCCGGGCCGTTTCGGCGGGGTGGTCGTGCGGTACCGGAATAGCTGACACCGTTTGGGGGTCGCGCCCGCCGAGCCCGTGCAGATACGCCTTGTCGTAGTAATGCAGTGTCAGATCGGCTACGGTAGCATAATCATTTTGGGCCAGAGCCTCTAAGGCGTCCTGCGTGGCTTTGCCCCCGAGCCGCTTCCGAATCCGGTCGGTCGCTTCTACGAGTAAACTATGATCAATGCCCGTGTACTCGCGCACAAGCCGTTCAATCCGGACGGGTTTGGGCACGTCGACAAAGGCTACCGGGGCGGCTCGCATCTGCAACCAAAGGGCCATCGGAATAAAGCAGGTACCGATGTTGCGGCTTTCGTCTTCGAGCCAGATTCGACGGGTAGGGTCGAGCGCACGCCAGTGTTCAAACACCCGATTTTCGAATTGCTCGGTTGACGTTTGCGGCTCCTGCCCGATAGATCCGTACGACGAGCCTTTGTGATTGGCCAGAGCTTCCAGATCAATAATCTGCTCACCCTGCGCGGCCAGTTGCTTTAGAATATCGGTTTTGCCCGAGCCCGTTTTACCCCCCAAAATGAGTAGTTGACGCGGTTCGGCAAAGGCCGCCAGCACTGTATTTCGGTATGCCTTGTAGCCGCCTTCGAGCGTGTGCGCCCGAATACCCGCCGTGTTGAGCAACCACGAAAACGACCCGCTCCGCATGCCCCCTCGCCAGCAGTGCACCAGCACCTCCTTGCCCGTCGGGTTCAGTTTGCGGGCCTTCCGAACGAAACCCGACATTTTGGGACCGACGTAATCGAGCCCCAACAGCACGGCGGCATCTTTACCGGCCTGCTTGTACTTGGTCCCCACCAACGCCCGCTCTTCGTTATCGAACAACGGAATATTTACCGCACCGGGCAGGTGCGCGTGGGCATACTCCCCCGGCGACCGTACATCAATGATTGGCAACGTTTGGGCCTTTTTCAGAAACTCATCGACGGAAAGCGGCATAGGGCAATTACGGGTAGTTGGTTGAAATAAAATGGTTCAGACGCCCTCCGTCAGGCAACGCCGGTACAGCTGAATGGTATTTTCCAGGCCCAGATAGAGCGCATCACAGATGAGGGCATGCCCGATAGAAACCTCCAGCAAGCCAGGTACCTGCTGAGCAAAAAACCGCAGGTTGTCGAGACTCAGGTCATGGCCAGCGTTGAGGCCCAGGCCAAGCTCCTGCGCTTTCAGAGCCGCCCGCACAAAGGGCGCAACAGCAGCCTCCCGGTCGGTAGGGTACTGGGCCGCGTAAGGTTCAGTGTATAACTCAATCCGGTCAGTACCCACGGCTTTGGCTCCTTCGACCATGCGCTCGTCAGCGTCCACGAAGATCGACACTCGAATCCCTTCGGCCCTGAACGTTTCGATAAGCCCGCGCAGGTGGTCGGCATGGCGAATGGTATCCCAACCGGCATTGGATGTGATAGCGTCGGGTGCGTCGGGTACGAGCGTCACCTGCACCGGTTTCACCCGCTTCACCAGTTCAATGAACCGATCGTCGGGGTTGCCTTCGATGTTAAATTCGGTCGTGACCACTTCGTGCAAATCCAGCACATCTCTGTACCGAATATGCCGCTCGTCGGGCCGGGGGTGTACCGTAATACCCTGAGCCCCAAAACGCTCACAATCGAGTGCAACTTTCACCAGATCAGGGTTATTACCTCCGCGTGCGTTCCGCAGGGTAGCTACTTTATTAATGTTGACAGATAGTCGGGTCATAATCGTAAGGAGAAGGGAGGAAGGCAGCAAGGAGAAAGCCCCCCTCTGGTCTCAATCGCCTTTAGCAGATGTACTCATCCGTAACTTTTAGGACAGAAAGTTGGTTCGGCCCGCGTAGACAATAGACGACGATACACCACATACAGGGAAGAGAAAAATAAAAATAAACTCTTGTTTGTCAATAACTTACACATAGTATTCATTCACGACATTGCGAACTCAACCAGGCCTCATCACGTTGTGTAAATAGCCCCCAAAGGCAACTTACTACTCAACGTTTTCAGATGAATCACCCTCCGGTTTCCGATACGGCTGTCGATAGTCGTCCCGCTCGTTTATGGATGCCCAAACGGGTTGTTTTCACACCCGACGCCCTCAATGAGTCGTTTGGCCAGCAGATGTACGAACGCCTGAGCGGTCTCGACCTGCCCATTGAGGTGCTGAAGAATAACCGCCTGACGGGTTTGCGTGGTACCAATGACCGAGAGACATACCGGATTGCTAAAAACACACTCGCCATCGTCAATGCCCCTCCGAGTGCATTCCGGCTACAGCCTATTCCGCCCTCGGCCGATTGGCAGATGAACCTTGCCGAAGGCTGCCCGGCTCACTGTCAGTACTGTTATCTGGCGGGTAGTTTGGCAGGGCCGCCGGTGGTGCGGGCCTATGCTAACTTACCGGCTTTGCTGGTTAATACAGCTTCCTATGAACGCCATTCGGCCGTCGGTATTGGGGAGCGACGGGGCGAATCAACCTCGTTTGAGGTGAGCTGTTATACCGATGTGATCGGGATTGAGCACCTGACGGGGAGCCTCGCCGAATGTGTGCGGTATTTCAGCGAACGCGACGATGCGCAACTGCGGTTTGTGACCAAATACAATCAGGTCGATAGCCTGCTTCCGCTCGAACACCGGGGCCACACACGCGCCCGGGTCAGCATGAATGCCGAACCCATTGCCCGGCGGCTCGAAGGAGGAACAGCCTCGGTCGAAGCCCGGTTGCAGGCGCTTCGCCAGTTGGCCCTACCCAAACAACTGGGCGGGGGCGGCTATCCGGTCGGCGTTATCATTGCCCCGATCATGCCGATTCCCGACTGGCGCGAGCACTACACCCACCTGCTCGATAGTATTGCCAACGCGCTGGATTTTGGGCCCGGTATGCCCCCCGCCGACGTCAACGTGGAGTTTATCAGCCACCGCTTTACGCCCGGCTCCAAAGCCGTGCTTCAAAGCTGGTATCCCAACACTACGCTCGACATGGATGAGGGCGAACGGGCGGCCAAACGCAACAAGTTTGGGGGTGTCAAGTACGTGTACCTGCCCGACGAGATGAAGGCGCTGAAAACGTTTTTCTACGACGAATGGATCCGGCGATTTCCGCAGGCGCCCATTCTGTACTGGACGTAGTGGGGCGGACGTTTCCTACACGTACAGCCAGGCCCAGTAGATCAGAAACCCCTGCAACGACAAACGCCCCCACACCAGCCAACGGGGTAGCTTGCCAAACTTGTCGGAGGTGGCCATGTAGACGTTGGCCGGAAACACGGCAATCAACAATAGAATGATCCCAATAGCCGCCACCGACCGGGTTGCCGTAAAAAGTAACCCCAAAGCAAGCACGACCTCGGCCACCCCGCTCCAGAACACCAAAGCACCGGGCGCAGGCAGGTAAGAGGGCACAATGGCCCTGAACGCCCCCGGTTTTACAAAGTGCATAATGCCCGCAAAGCCATACATAGCGGCCATAGCGTAGAGCCAGAAATCGTTCATTGTGTACGTGGGCACGATTTTTAGATGGTAAACAAGCCAACCAGAAGCCGAATATACCTCCCTTACCGGGCACCCACCAAACTGGCCCCAATCTGGCAGCTAAGGCATTTCTTGGGCGTACAAAAGGCGTTGAACAACTCGATAGAAGCCTGCGAGTCGAAGGCCGTTCGAACACCCAGCCCCAGCGTTTCCCAATGGTCGGTGATGGTGTTTTTTTCGGCGGGCAACTGTTCGAGAAGCACAACAGCCCGCTCCATGTACTCCGACCGGTCGCGGTGATGGGCGTAGGCCGCCAGCAACGGGGCCACCGTGTTGATCAGGATATTCGTGGCAGAAGCCATGCCCACCACCGGGGCCGCTTTGTTGGTAGCTACTCCAAACCGGTAATGACCCGCCCAGTATTCGGAGGGGGTCACCTGTAGTTTTTTCAGGATAGCGGGCGCATCGTCGATACCCACAAAGAGCGAAAACAAACTCCCGTGATTGCTCACCAAACGGGCAAACTGCGCCAGCCGGAGCGTGGGAAAATTGGCGGGTCGCAAGCGCCCCCATTTCCAGACGTGCGGAGGCAACTGATTGTCGGTTAACCCAAACTTAGCGCCCAGAAACCGGTACTCACGCCGGAGCTCGTCGACGTACCCATCCGATTCGGCCACCTCGTCGAGCAGGCCACTACCGCCAAACAGCATAGCCTCTACCTGCCGAAGGGAGTTGCGGTGTTTGAGCAGCGTTTTGAGCGGAACCGCCCGGCTCAGCTGCGCCATCGGGTCGGCATTGATTTTGAATCCGAAATTGATCGCCAGTAACCGGTACACGGTTTCTTCCCAATCCTGCGTGGCTTCGTAGATAGCCCGAACATCGGCCGCTTTGCGTTCGAGCCGTTGCAGCAGTGCCTTGTCGAGCATGGAGGTGATGCGCAGGGGCTGCACCGCCCGGAACTGCCCGGCGCAGGGAATCTGATCGGGCGAGGCCGTCAGGGCGGTGTAGCGGTTCAGCAGGTCGGGGGCGGTGCGGGCTTGCAGTTCGAGCGTCGGCAGTAGCGACCCGTCGCTACGGGTAGGCCGCGAGGTCATGGGTCGAAGTGGGTCATGGGCCGGGCGGTCGTCGGTCCAGACGAGGTGCAGAATCACGTTGTCGTACGCCCGGTCGTAGCCGTGCCGGTGCGCCACCCAATCCGACGCACGAGTATGGGCCTCTACATTGCCCGCCCACTCCACATCGTTGATCAGGAGCCGGGCATTCAGAAAATCGGGTCCGGCATTGGGGTTTCTGAAACCGGGGTGCAGTACCTGAACCGATTCTCCCTCGGTGGTGGTCAGGGCAGTATGGTCGAAATACTGAAATTGCCAGAGAAAATAAAGAAACGCTTCGGTCACGGTGGTTGGTGCGTAAATCGTTCGACAAGAAAATCAATTTTGCCCAAAGACGTTACGTAACCGCTTTATTTTCTACCGACAACTTACCATTACCCAATACTCTGACTGTCGGCCCGTTACACTTTCACGATAATGTTCCGGCGGTACATAATCCAGAGAATGACGCCCCAGATCACGACAAACGTGAGCGCCCCCGCCAGCGATGCGTTGTACGGGTTGCTGAAAAACGGCGCGATAAACGAGCGGTAGAGATACTCAATAAGGCCCACCTCGCCCCCATCAGGGCCAGGGACTTTTACCAGATTCATGATGCGCGGAATAAGCCCCGACAGAAAAAAGACCGTAATCGCATTGACCCCGTAGGCTACAAACGGCAACGACAGACGCCGGTACAAAGGCCGCTCCGGCCCCACCACATCGATCAGCCAGTAGCAGGTAGCCAGCCCGAGCATAGCCAAACCACCCGTGAGCAACACAAACGAGCTGGTCCAGATTTTTTTGTTGATCGGGAAAAAGGCGTCGGCAAACAAACCGGCGATGGTAAGCAGCACACCCGCCGAAAACAGCCACGCAATTTTTTCGGCCACTGGCCGGTTCCCCCGCAACCAGGTGCCGGTCAGCACGCCCAGCAGGCCGGTGGCAATGGCGGGCAGGGTGCTCAGAATCCCCTCCGGGTCCCAGACCTTGGTCGATTTGTAGACGTGCGCCGGGGTCAGCACCAGATTATCGAGCCAGGCCGACAGGTTGGTGGTTGGCTCCAGATTCGGGTAGCCTACACCCGGCACGGGCACCAGCGTCATCAGCAGATAATACCCCAGCAGCAAGGCCCCCGCAAGCAGGCGCTGCCCACGGACATCGGTCCGCAAAAACACAAACGAACACACGATGTACACAATACCGATGCGCTGCAACACGCCCAGAATCCGTACGTTGGTCGGGTCGAATTTGGGGAAGAAGTTCAGAAACAGGCCGAGGGCAAACAACGTCAGACCGCGCCGAACAATTTTTCGGGTGGCATCGCCCGTATCGCCTTTCTGTTTTATGCCACCGAGCGCAAACGTGATGGATACCCCCACGATGAACAGGAAGAACGGAAAGATAAGATCGGTAGGTGTCCAGCCATTCCATTCGGCATGACCGAGTGGCGCATAAATATGGGTCCAGTCACCGGCATTGTTCACCATAATCATGGCGGCTACGGTGAGGCCCCGAAAGGCATCTAATGAAAGCAAACGACCCGAAGCAGGTGGGTTAGTAGAGGTACTGATCATGGGCGATGGAAAAATACGGGGTCAATATACACCATTGCCCTATTTTCACCCAAGCCCCCAGCCTAATCCAGTGCGTTAAGGATTCGTTCGGTTTGGGCTTTGAGCCGAGCGCGGTTGGCGCGGTTCTCGCCAATAGCCAGCAGTTTCCGGGGTTTCTGCCCCACAAAATAGGTTCCGGTCACGGCCGCTACATCGGGCGAAGTAGCCAAATAAACACTCGTTGGCGCGCTTCCCTGGGCGCCAACCCGAAACCAACGCAGTAGCCCGCGCAATGGTCTCGCCATCCATTGAACCCATTCACAACCCCGCCCTACCGCATTGACCGTAATGCCCGTTGGCTGTAACTCCCGGGCCAGATCAAGCGTAAAATACAGGCTAAACAGGGCGCTGTTGAGATAAGCGTACAGCCGATACGGCACCCGTTCGGACTGGAGGTCGTTCAGGTCGGGGCGGGCCAACCCGTAGGCAACCGATGTCGTGTTGATGACTCTTGCGCCCGGTGTTTGCTTCAGCAACGGTAACAGCCGATACGTGAGCCGATAAGAGGCCAGATAATTCCGGGCAAAATGCATCTCAAACCCATCCGTCGAGACGGGCTGGTCTGTAGCGGCTACTCCGCTGAGGTTGTTAATTAACACATCCAGACGGCTGTACCGTCGGGCGAATTCGGTAGCTAACTGCCGCACTTCGGTGGGCGACGAAAAATCGGCCAGCATAAACTCAACCGCTTCGTTGCCACTTTGCCGCTTCACATCCTGCACAGCCGCCTGGGCTCGGGCCGCATTCCGACCGTGCAAAACAACCAGATAGCCCGGTTGACGGGCAATACCCACAGCCGTTTCTTTACCGATTCCGGCCGTTGAGCCGGTAATCAGAACTATTTTTCTCATACCTACGGTGGGCAAACAGGTTCCGGAAAGTGGTTCCGGCTTTTCTTTCGACTTCCGGCCGTTTTACGGGGTCACTCAACGTTGGCTTAATTCGATTCCGGAATCTTTTTGGGTAAAAGCCGTTGGCCCGATGAACAGTAAGAGTGAGTTGGCCCGGTGTTTGTGGAGTATACAACAGGCGTTAATTTCGTTATCTTAATCGTAAGGAAACGAAAGCGATACCCTGTTTCGTTATACCATCAAACCACTCGATATACATGAAAAAAGCGATTTGGCTACCGTTTGCATTGCTGTTGCTGGTGGCAAGTACTACCTGGGCTGGTAATAAAAACCCCAAAGCCGATGAAGGAATCCGGTTCAACTCGGCGTCGTGGGCCGAAGTCCTGAAAAAAGCGAAAGCCGAAAACCGGCTTATTTTCCTGGATGCCTACGCCAGCTGGTGTGGCCCCTGCAAAATGTTGCAGAAAAACGTGTTTACCCAGAAAGAAGTGGGCGATTACTTCAACAAGAAGTTTATCAACGTAAAAATAGACATGGAGCGGGGCGAAGGGCCGATGCTTGCACAGCGCTATCCGCTCGAAGCATACCCAACCCTGTTTTTCATCAACGGCAACGGCAAAGTGGTAAAAAAGGCCATCGGGTACATGAGCCCCGATGAGCTGCTCAACGTAGCCAAAAGCGTTACGGGTAAAGGCCTGTAAGCTTATCCCGCATACGTCTGATAAACGCCCTGGATCACGATTCAGGGCGTTTATTTTTTGCCAGAGCGCACCGTACACTGGCAATAACCCGTTCAATCTGGGCATCGGTCAGGGCGGAGCCCGACGGTAAGCAGAGCCCCTCGTTGGCTATTCTGTTTGTTTCAGAGCTACCGTAAACGTTACAGCCCGCAAACGCCGGCTGACGATGCAACGGCATGAATACCGGCCGGGTTTCGACCATTTCGCACCGGAGCCTGTCGATGAGTGCATCGCGGGTTATGCCCGTCTGTACCGGATCAATCCGCACGGCCGTTAACCAGCGATTTGAGAAAGCCCCCAACCGCTCGGGCTGAAATGTTAAGCCCGGCCACTGACCTAAGGCAGCAAAATACCGCTCAAAAATAGCCCGCCGGGCCTGCACCCTTGCCGACAATAACGGCAATTGATCCAGGCCCAAACCAGCACTGAGCGGCCCCATGCGGTAGTTGCCACCCGACTCGATCACGCTAAAGGGAGGTTCGGTTTGGCGACCCTGATTGGCTACTACGCGGGCTTTGGCGGCCAGTTGTGGTGCGTTGGTGAGCAATGCCCCGCCCCCATATGTAGTAATCACTTTGTTGAGGTTGAACGAAACGGCATTGAGTAGCCCCAACGTTCCGCAAGCCTGTCCATGTAGCGCCGATCCCAGCGACTCGGCCGCGTCGGCCACCAATGGCAGACCATACCGGTCGGCTATCGCCTGCAACGCGGGCCAGTTGGCAGGCATCCCGTACAAATCGACTACCACAATGGCCCGGGGCCGCTGCTGCTCGCGTTGCAGGGCCGTTTCGAGGGCGTCGGGGTCGAGGCCCCAGGATATGGACTCACTGCCAACAAATACCGGCGTCGCCCCAACGCTCCGAATCGCATTGGCCGTGGCCGCAAACGTCAGCGCGGGGCAGATCACGGTATCGCCCGGCCCAATACCAAGGGCACGCAGGGCCAGTTCGAGCGCGGCTGTTCCGGATTGGGTAGCCAGGGCAAAGCGAGAGCTGACCCTCTGCGCCAACGCCTGCTCAAACGCCGGCACCCACTCCGGCCACAGATCGGCCGGGGTTGTTTGCAGACGGTTTGATTCTGTGCCTGTCAGATGCGGAGCCGACAAGGGTATAGACAGCGCTGCGGTATCGACCATAAATTGTTTTTAGTTTTTGGTTTATCGTTTAGGGTTATAGGAACTATTCGGGCAAGTCAATTGCCGTTGATTCAGTGCATTATCAAACGTTAACTTCACACCCTCCACCGCAAACCACCAATACACTAGCTTAATTTTGGCGAATCAGACGGGCCGGATTACCCCACATAACGGCGCCATCGGGCACGGGCCGGGTGACTACTGCCCCCGCCCCGACTACCGCCCAACGGCCAACAGATACCCCCGGCACCACCACCGCCCCGGCCGCAACCAAGGCTCCCTCACCTACATGTACCCCTCCGCACAGGACGGCCCCCGGTGCGATCTGTACAAAATCGTCGAGTCGACAGTCATGATCCACCGAAGCGCGGGTGTTTACAATCACGTGTTGCCCGAGCGTGGTCCCGGTTTGCACAACGGCCTGATGCAACACCACTGTACCGGCACCCAGCTCAGCCCCCGCATCGACCACGGCCGACGGGTGAACCACCGTCGCAAACGAATGCCGGACGGCCATTGCCAATTCCCGTCGTACCGCATTATCGCCTACCGCCAGCACCAGGGGCAACTCAGGGCGGTAGGTAGCCTCATAGCGGCCAAACACCTGCAACTCGCCCATAATCCGGCGCTCCGGGTCGTCGTCGAACACACCGGCTACCCGGTAGCCGAGGGCTTTGAGCACGCTCAACAACACTCGGCCATGACCGCCAGCTCCGTACAGCAATAATTCGGGAGAGTTCATTAGGGAATGTGGGTTTGGGGATTATCACCGGATGACAACGGTTGAGCGGGTGGGGAGGTGTCGAGCAGAACGGGTAGAGTCAGCCAAAGGATTTGGCAATCGACCCGCCAACAACAATGGGTCACGTACCAGCTATCGAGCGCAAATTTCTCATTCCAGCTCAGTGCATTACGTCCATGTACCTGTGCCCAGCCCGTGAGGCCGGGTCTCAGCCGATGGCGGGGGTGACCGGCCAGGGCAGGGCCGTATTGGGCCAGTAACGGGCGCGGCCCCACGAGGCTCATCTGCCCCATCAGGACGTTGATGAGTTGCGGAAGCTCATCAAGCGACGTTCGGCGTAGCCAGTAACCCAGCGGGGTTGTGCGCTCGGCGTCGGGGAGCAGCATCCCGTTGGGTCCGCAAGCGTTGGTCATCGACCGAAACTTAAGCAGATAAAAAAGTCGGCCCTGGTAACCGATTCGCGCCTGCCGAAATAGGGGCGAGCCTCCGGTTGTGGCCACAAGGGCCAGCGCAATAACCAGCCACACGGGCGTAAGCAGCAGCAAGGCTCCCAAAGCCACCAGCCAGTCAAAGGCGGGTTTGATGCAACGAACGTACACGATCCAGAATAGTTAAGTAACGGTGCGCCAAAACCCGGCGGTCAGCTTGTGCGCAAACATATTGATACCCATTGTTGCCGTGACTCGTAACCGAATCAGGCGATTCAAGATACAAACGAATCGCATCAATCCATTGCCCCGGCTTTGTGGGATCCACGTACCGCCCAAACGCATGCTGTTCGGCCAGCCGACGCGACAGGCCGTCGATACCCACCAGCACGGGCTTCCGGCACGCCAGATAATCGGGTAGCTTGGCTGACAGCATAGTGTCGAAAATTGGGGTCGGGCGCATCAGTACGAGCCCGGCATCGGCTGCGGCTATCCACCGAATCACCTCAGGCTTAGGCAAGGCCGCCAGAAACCGGACGTTGACCAACCCGCGCCGGGCGGCCTCGGCCTGTAGGCTGGGCTTTTCGGGGCCATCGCCGAGCAGCAAAAACCCGACCCGGTGCAAGTGTAATGCTTCGGCCGCATCAAGCACAACGGCCAACCCATTGGCAGGGCCGTGTGCCCCGGCGTAGATTATCCAAAAGTAGCCCTCCAGTCGCTGTTTTTGCCGAAAGTCCCGCCGGTCAACGGTTTGCAACACCCTTTCGGTCAAGGCCAGATCGGCCCCGTTGGTTACTGTCGAAAGGTTGGCCCGAGGGGCGCCTTTCTGACCAATCAAAACCTCTTCAAACGCCGTCGTGAGCGTGACTATATGCGTTGCCTTTCGGTACAAAAAAGCTTCGAGCGCGTAGGCCAGTTTTTTGGCCAACGGGTGGTGTAGGTAGCCCAACTGAACCGGGGCATCGGGCCAGAGGTCGCGCAGTTCGAGCACCAGCGGCTTGCGGTACAACCGACTGAGTAACCAGCCCGTCAGCCCGACGGTCAGCGGGGGCGAGGTCGCCAGTATTAGATCAACCGGACCCGGTACCCGCCACAAGCCCGCCCAGAGGCTCGCCCCGAAAAAGGTGGCGTAGGCCCACAAACGCCCCATGCGCCCGCGGTTGTACCAGCGCGACATACGCACCCGGATTACGTGCAAGCCCTGCCCCGTTTGTTCGGTGTCGTCGGCACGAGCGAACGTTTTTCCACTCAGGTAATGCACCGACCCGGCCAGCACCGTCACCCGGTGGCCAGCAGCTGTCCAATACCGCACGGTTTCGTTCCAGCGCCCACTCCCGGCCGAGTCCTCGGGCAGAAAGTACGGATGAATCAGAAGGATATGCATGGGCGTTAAGTCGCTGCCAGGGCATCTTGATAGGCTTGCAACAGGGTTTGCCAAAGGGTTTCCTGCCGGTACAGGGTTTCAATCCGATGGCGGGCGTTCTGCCCCATCTGCTCCCCCCATTCAGGATTAGTCAGCAACTGACGCAAGGCTCCGCGCAGGGCCACTGGGTCTTTAGGCGGCACCAGAAGCCCCGTTTTACCGGGCTCCACCACATCGCGGCAACCCACAATGTCAGTAGCGATTACGGGCCGCTGCATACAACCCGCCTGTAGCAGTACGTTGGGCAACCCCTCGCGGTAGCTGGGGAGCACCAGCGCGTCGGCCAGTTGCAGGTAAGGGCGAACATCGGCCTGATACCCCACCCAACTGATGTGCGGGTGCGTGCTGATCAACTCTTTCGTAACCGAACGAACGGGGTTGAGCCGCTCTTCATAGTCGCCCACAAACAGAAGCCGCACATCGCGATTCAGATACACCAGCGACCGAAACGCCACAACCAGCTCATCAAGGCCTTTGTCGCGCACCATTCGACCGATGAACACAAACACAAACGCTTCGGGCGGGATGGTCAACTGCCGACGCAGGGCCTCGGCCCGCCTGACCAGCACAGGCGTCGATGAAAAGTATTCGGTATCAATGCCGTTGCTGCTACCATTGCCAATCACCCGTAGTTTCGGGCCGTTGTACACGTGCTGCCCAATGTAGGTGGCCAGGCCATGTGAATTGGGCCATACGGCCGTAGCGCAACCATAGGTTAGTTTTTCAACCCACCGTAGCAGCATCCGCACAAGGGGCTTTTTCTCCGTCAGGGGGAGACCGGCTACGGTATGTATGCGCACCGGTACCCGCGCCAGCCATGCGGCCACCATACCCACCAAACCGGCTTTGGGGGTATGGGTGTGCACCAGGTCCGGACGGAGCCGACGCAACAGCCGGTACGTTTTCCAGACAGCCCACAGATCCTGAAAGGGCGTGATGCGCCGGGTCAGGGGCAACGCAAAATGCGGGCACCCTTCCAGATCGGCCGCGCTCGTGTCGGGCGCACTCGCTACGTACACCTCAAATCCGTTGGCGCGCATGTAGGCCAGCTGCCCCTTGAGCAGGGTACGGAGCGATTCGGGTACGGTAGTTATACGGAGAAGTTTAGCCATGCCGGTGCAGATTTCGATACCAGATTTCGAGCGACAGTAGCATCCAGATCAGTTTAGCGCGTTTCTCAGGCGCAAATTGTGCCGGGCGATCCAGCAATTGCCGGATAAACGCGCCCCGCACCAGCTGATGGGCCAGCGCGGGTTGGCCTAAGTAGTCGTAAACCAACGGCCGAAGTGGTCGGTCGATCCACTGCCGGAGCGGCACTTCAAAGCCCCGTTTGGGCCCATTTACCAAGGCTGGGGGTAAGTACGTTCGGGCCATTTGGCGAAGCAGCACCTTGGTTTGCACTCCTCGCCTATGCCAACCTATTTTGAGCGAATCGGGCAGGCTCAGGGCCAGTTCGGCTACGGTATTGCCCAAAAACGGGTTACGAGCCTCCAGCGAGTGCGCCATCGTGGCAATGTCGGTTTTCTTCAACAAATCGGCGGGCAACAAAAACTGCATGTCCAGCCACTGAAGCTGTCGACAGGGGCTTTGGACGGCCACCTGTTCCCCTTTTATTTCCATCTCGGTGAGCCTGCAGGGCCAAATCAGTTCTGATTCGTAGCCACACAGCACGTCGGTGGTCATAGCCAGATACCGTCCCGCTCCCGACTGGTTAAACTGCTGTGCCAGCCGGTAAGCGTGACTATAATACGATTGCTTATACGCCGGAAAAGGCATTAGTGCCGCCAGCCGACCTGCCCCCCGGCTCAACCAATTGGGCGGGTTATACAACCCCAGCCAGGCCGCAACATAGCGCCGATAGCCTCCGAAAAGCTCGTCGGCCCCGTCGCCGGTAAGCACCACCGGCACCTCTTCACGAGCGGCTTTGGCTACCCAGTACATCGGCAGGGCCGAACTGTCCATAAACGGCTCACCGTAGCGAGGCAAAACCTTTAGCACCTCATCAGCCATATTATCAAATGGAGGGTTTATTTCGTGGTGCCGGGTCAGATACTGCCGGGCCACCTGCCGGGCCATTGGCGCTTCGTTGTAGGTACTGTCAGGCATGGTCAGCGTAAACGTCGGGATACCGGGCCGATACCGGGCGGCCATAGCCGTAATCAGTCCGCTGTCAAGCCCTCCACTCAGGAGCACGCCCACCTCACCAGCGGCCGTGTCGAGCCGTTGCCTAACCGATTCGGTTAGTGCCTCATTGAATTGCGGGAGCAGATCAGAAGCCCTCTGTGCTGGCTCAGCCAAATAATGGGTCGGCATTCCGAACGTAGGTTGCCACCAGTGAACTACATTCTTTTGGAGCGTGTGTGCATCGAACACCTCCAGATGACCCGGCTGCAGCAGTCGTACATCGCGAAACGGGGTTTCGCCCGGCATAAAATAGCCCGCCCGGCAGTAGCGGGTAAGGGTGCCCTGGTGTATGTCTACGGGCACGTACCGCTGTAAAGTTTGCAGCTCCGACGAGAACACCCATGCCGAGCCCGATTGCCAGATGTACAGGGGCTTCTCGCCAAAGCGGTCGCGGGCGAGCCAAAGCCGGTTTTCGAACGTATCGAACACGACAAGGGCAAACATACCGTCGAGTTCGGGCAGCATCAGTTCACCCAGCCGTTCCCACAAACAGAGTAGTGTCTCGGTATCGTTGCCCGATTGGCAGTTCAGACCGTACCGTTTCCGCAGCTCCAGATGGTTGTAGATTTCCCCGTTAAAGGCCAGCACCCAGCGGCCGCGCTGCATGGGTTGCCGCCCGGCCTCACTCCCGCCCTGAATAGCCAGCCGGGTATGCACAAGCGTCAACGGCCCAATTTGCAGCCAATTAGCCTCATTGGGGCCACGATGCCGCATATGCGCAGCTACCGACGCGGGGTCGGGAATCGGGTAATTCAACGTACCGAAGATGCCGCACATAAAGCCCGTTGGTTCGCTGATGATGAAAACTTCGATGGCGTAGCGCACCCCAGCATAAGTAGCTGACTCAGCCAGAAAATAGGGTGCCGGGCTACGTAATGAAAGCCGCCGAATACCAGCAGAGCTACCAGCCCCGCCAGTAATACGTAATGCCCCGCCCGAATCAGACTACGGGCAACGTGGTATTGAAAACCGAGCAATAATAAACCCGCCAGTACCCCACCCGACGCCATCCAGTCGATGTACAGATTATGAGCCTCCTGCCCCTCAAAGGCCCCGCCATTGCCCGAAAAGGCACCCGGTCCCAGCCCAAACAGGGGCGAGTATCCTACCGCCGTCAGCCCATGTCGCCAACGGAGCAGTCGCAAATCACCCTGCCCGCCAATGGCATAAATGTCGGCAGCGTAGGTCCAGCAAAAGGCCAGCACCGCACCGGCGAGCAACAAACCGACGAGTGTAACCAGAGCCAAACGGTAAGGACGCCCGTAGGTCGGCCTGCGCTGCGCCCAGTCACGTACCGACCAAAAGCCAGCCAACCCGAAACCAACGGCCCATGCCAGCCGTAGCGCTTCGGAGCCCGAGAGCCACCCGACCGCCAGGCAGGCCGCCAGCCCAATACACGAAAAAAGGCGAGAGTGAGCCGATGCAGCGTGCATCAGCCAGAACGGAAGCGAGCAAACGTACAAGGCTACCTGGTTTGGGTTCGTCGATACGCCGTTGAGACGCCCAATCCAGGGCGAAGTCTCACCCAACACCCACCTAAACAGGATATAGGTCAGCAGGTTAGCAAAGGCGAAAGCAACACCCGCTCGCAAAAACTGCCGTATCAGATGCCGTTGCCCCTCGGGCACGGTCAGTAAGGGCATGAGACAGAGCAAGCTTCCGAAGCAAAACGTCAGGGCAACGGCATCGTGCCCAAAATCACCCGCCCGCCAAACGCCCAGAGCCAGCGCCCACAACGTACCCGTGAACAAACAAAGCAGACTGAGCCCCGCAAACCACCGCCAAACCCGGCTCAGGGGCGGTGCCGAGTCTTGTTCCGACACCGCCAGCAGGGCCATTGCGGATGTAATACCCAGCAATACTTCGCCCGGCCCGACACCCATCAGCCGCCAACGCGAAGCCCCACAACCAACAATGGCCCAGGCAAATAAGCTGATAAGTCGACGGGTAGGCATGGTTACGGTTTTGGCGTAACCTATAAAAAAAGCCGGGCGGTTTATGCAACCGCCCGACCCACTTCCGTGTATTTAATACACTTTTAACTCAAACAGCTTCTTACGCTTCTTCAGTAATCGTAACGCTCTGAATGATATCGCCCTGACGAATCTGATCGATCACATCGAGACCCTCCACTACCTTACCAAATACCGTATGGTTCCGGTCGAGGTGAGCCGTGTTCTGACGGTTGTGGCAGATAAAAAACTGCGAACCACCCGTGTTGCGGCCCCGGTGTGCCATGCTCAGTACACCCCGGTCGTGGTACTGATTGTCGCCGTCGAGCTCACAGGGGATGCTGTAGCCGGGGCCACCCGCGCCCGTACCCGTGGGGTCGCCCCCCTGAATCATGAAGTTCGGGATAACCCGGTGAAACTTGACGCCATTGTAAAAGCCCGATTCAGCCAGTTTTACAAAGTTGGCAACCGTGCCCGGCGCGTCTTTCTCAAAAAATTCGATGATCATTGTACCCTTATCGGTACGCATTTCCGCTTTTTTCATAGCACAAAGGTACGGCTCTTTTGCAAACGTCCGGTAGGTTATCCACGGCTCCTTAGCGCACGGTCAGGGCTTCCTTCCGCTCGCCAATCTGCTGCCGCCACATGGCATAGTACAGGCCGCGCTGTTCGAGCAGCTCGGTATGCCCGCCCTGCTCCACAACGTTGCCTTTTTCGAGCACAAAAATGCGGTCGGCGTGCAGAATGGTGCTCAGCCGGTGGGCAATCAGAATGGTGATGTGCTGCCGCGAGGCCGACAACCGACGGACGGTATTGGTGATCTCTTCTTCGGTGAGCGAGTCGAGCGCCGAGGTAGCTTCGTCGAACACGAGCAGGGCGGGCTGCCGCAACAGGGCTCGCGCAATGCTCAACCGCTGTTTTTCGCCCCCCGACACTTTTACGCCCCCTTCGCCAATGACCGTGTCGAGCCCCTGCGGAGCGCGGGCCAGCAACGAATCGGCCGCGGCCTGATGCAGAGCCTGCAAACATTCCTCGTCGGTTGCCTGCGGAGCCACAAACCGGAGGTTTTCGCGGATGGTACCGGCAAAAAGTTGGGTATCCTGCGTCACAAAGCCGATCTGCTCGCGCAGCTCATCCATATTGATTTCGTTGTTTGGAACGCCGTTGTACCGAATATGCCCCAACAGCGGAGGGTAAAGCCCTACCAGCAGTTTCACGAGTGTCGTTTTGCCCGAGCCCGACGGCCCCACGAAGGCAATGGTCTCGCCCGTTTTGACCCCAAACGAAATCCCATTGAGCGCGGGCGAGTTGGCCGTAAGGTGTTTGAAATGTACGCCATCGAACGACAGCTGCTCGATAGTCCCGATGGGCCGCGGATGGGCCGGGCGCACCTCTTTCGGGGTGTCTAAGATCCGGGCAAAATTAGCCAGCGATGCTTCGGTTTCGCGGTAGATATTGATGATGTTGCCCAGCTCCTGCAACGGCCCGAAAATGGCAAACGAGTAAATAAACAGGGAGAAAAACTCACCGACCGTAATGCGACCCTGCACCACCAGAAACAGCATAAACAACATAATAGTGTTGCGCAGCAGGTTGACAAACGTACCCTGCACAAACGACAGTGACCGGATGTAACGCACTTTTTTAAGTTCGAGCTTCAGAATTTTCTCCGTGGTGCCGTTGAGCCGCTCGGTCTCCTGTTGGGCAAGGCCCAGGCTTTTGACCAGTTCGATGTTGCGCAGGCTCTCGGTAGTAGAGCCAGCCAGGGCGGTGGTTTCGGCCACGATATTCTTTTGCACCACCTTGATTTTGCGGCTCAGCAACGAGCTCACAAACCCCAGCAACGGGATGGTCAGGAAGTAAGCCGGGGCAATAGGCCAATACACCGTACTGGCGTACCACATCACAAACACAATGCCTACCACCGAGGTAAACAGGATATTGACAAACGCCTGAATGAGCTTTTCTACATCGGCCCGAACTTTCTGGAGAATACCCAGGGTCTCGCCCGAACGCTGATCTTCAAACACCTGATAGGGCAAATCGAGCGAGTGGCGCAGGCCATCGGAGTAAAGCCGTGCCCCCAGCCGCTGCGTGATGACGTTGACGTAGTAATCCTGAAAATTTTTGGCAATGCGGCTCACCATAGCCACGCCCAGCGCTTGCAGAATGAGTATGCCCGCGCCCCCGGTCAGGAAATCGGCAAAGGTGGTTTGGGGTAATACTGCCCCCTCTTTAACCACATACTGATCAATGATTTTGCGAAAAATGTACGGGTCGAGCAGGGAAAAGATCTGGTTAATAGCAGCCAGTAGCAACGCCAGTAGCAATAAACCCCAGTAATGGCGTAAATACGAGTAAAGTAGCTTCATAGTATGTGTTGGTAGCGTAGTGATAGCCAGAGCAGGAGCGGTCTGACTGTTGGGTAAACCCGCCGAGACGCAAAATAGTGGCATGTCCCTGTCACTTATTTTCTGGGAGTCAGATGGTTGCTTTGCTAACGTTTTTGCGTCAAAACCCAAAGGGCTTCAACCAACCGCAGGAAGCCCCGCACGGTATGGATATTCTCGCTTTCCTCTGGTATATTCTGATTGGTTTTCTGGTGTTTAATGTCGGCTACGTGGCCATTTGCGCCATCGCAGGCCGGTTTGGCCGGCCCGACGATATAGAGCCAACTCCGCTTCAGACGGTCTTCCGAAAAATTGCCGTACTTATCCCGGCGTATAAAGAAGATGCCGTCATCATCGACTCGGTACGGGCGAATTTGCAGCAGACCTACCCCACCGACCGGTTCGATCTGGTCGTGATTGCCGACTCACTCAGCCCCGAAACGCTGAGCCAGCTGGCCACTTTCCCGATCCGGGTGGTACCCGTGGTGTTTGAGCAATCGACCGTGACAAAGGCCATCAACGCGGGTTTGGCCGCCATTGCACCTGAACCCTACGACATAGTGGCCGTTTCGGACGCCGACAATCATATGGCTCCTGATTTTCTGGAGCGCATCAACGCGGCCTTTGGCGGAGGCTGGCGAGCCGTGCAGGGGCACCGGGTTGCGAAAAACAGCCATGCCGGTGTGGCCGTGCTCGATGCAGTCAGCGAAGAGATCAACAACCATATTTTTCGGAAAGGGGTGCGGGCTCTGGGCCTTTCGAGCGCCCTGATAGGCTCAGGTATGGCCTTCGACCCGGCGCTCATGCGGGCGGCTATGGCCGGGCAAACCACCACGGGCGGCTACGACAAAGAACTGGAAATGAACCTTTTGCTGGCAGGCCACCCCATTGCGTATCTGGAGAAAGCATTCATTTACGACGAGAAAGTAGCCAACCCGGCGGTGTTTCAGCACCAACGTACCCGCTGGATTGCCGCCCAATGGCAGTTTCTGGTGCAGTATTTCGGGCGGGGGATGGCCAGCCTGGGCCGGGGTCAACTTGAGGGTGCCTTTAAGATACTGCAAACCCTGGTGCTACCGCGTGTACTGCTACTTGGGGTATTGGGCCTCACCACGCTACTGGGTTTTGCGGCCGGGGCAACTACCTACTGGCTTACCCCCCTTATTTTGTTACTCATTTTACTGGGTAGCTTACTACTGGCCGTGCCGCGCTACCTCTGGCAACAACTCACCCTGCGCGACCTCCTGCTCGTGCCTACGCTGATGCTTCGGTTTGCCCGGGCCGTATTCAACATGCGAAAAGCATTCAGCCGTTTTATGCACACCCCCCACGCGGCCAAGCACTCCAATTCCTGAATCGGCCCATCCCCAAAAATTGGCAAAAAGGATTAACATGAACGACGTGACATAATGCCGAAACCACGTCAAAAGAATGCAGCCACTCACATACCCAGTTACAGCAATCAAGCCCATAACTTGTGTATAATCATTTGTTAAAGAGCATGATGGTAAAGCATCTGGTTATCAGTCTATTTTTCCTACTGATAATCTTATTCCATTCGGTTTGCCTGGCGCAGCGACCGAATTCGCGCAATCGAGTCTCGTTCGGGCAATCAGTCGGGATCGTCAACGACAGCACATTTCTGGATGTAGACCAGGACATTGCCGTGCAGCTTATGCCGTTCGATGACCTGGTCAAGATGGCCGTTTCGTACTCTCCCCTGATTAAGTACCAGAACGAAGTGACCAACTCGCTCGGCTCCGCCCGCGACCTGTCGAAGGTACAGATTCTGCAAAACGCGTCGGGTTTCGCCAACTATTCGGGTGGCAACCAGTCGTTAGTGACAACGAGCCTTCTGCAAAAAGGCGACCAACTGGGGCAGATTGCCAACGGCTACCGCTTCGGTGTCGACTTCCGGGTGTCGCTTTATGATCTGTTTGGTCGGAAACATCAGATCAAACAGGCGACGGCCAATTACCGGGCTTCGGAGATTCAGAAAGACATCATTGAGCAGCAGATTCGCCGGGAACTGATCACCATCTATCAGGACATGATTACGGCCCAGCAGATTCTGAAACTCCGACTCACCGACGAACAGGCCGCCCTGGCTGCCCTGCGCATTGTGGAAGCCGAAAATCAGAAAGGCCGAGCTACCAGCGAAGCCATATCGACGGCCACCAACCGGTACATCGAGTCGAAGGTGGTGACTGAGCAGGTCAAAGGAGAGTTCCTGAAAAACGTCCACCAGTTTGAGTCATTAGTGGGCGTTCCTATCCAACGTATGAAACGATTCTGAAAATGAATATCGAGGTCTTACTCCGGTTGCTGAAACAGCACCTGATCTGGTTTATTGTCTTGCCGCTACTCACAGCCGGCATGGCGTTTTATGCGACCCGCAACGAGGTAAAAACCTACATTTCGTACGCGTCGTTGTACACGGGTCTGTCGTCGGGCTACTCGATCACGTCGGACCAGCGCCCTTCGTTCGGCGATCAGTCGGCGAGTGCGTTCGACAACATGCTCACCACCCTCAAATCAAAGGAGACTCTGCTCCGAATCGGGACTAACCTCCTGGCCGATCACCTGCAACTGAGCGAACCCGACACGCTCGTGCTTGGGCGCGCGGGCTTCGAGGATTTGCAACAGGCGTTTCCGACCGATTGGCGACTCATACTGCCCATTTACGGCAACGTGACCGACCTGCGCCGGGCCATCGACAGCCTGGCCAAGGTACCCACCGACAACCCGGTGAAGCAGTTGCTCCTCAAGTCAGAGCTGCCTTACTCGATTCTGGTTATCGGCGAAAAGCTGGACGCTACCTCCCGCAAAAACACCAACGACGTGATGCTGCTGGAGTACGAGGCCAACGACCCGGCCGTAGCCCAACGTACGCTGGTACACGCCATCTCGATTCTGAATGAGCGGTACTCGACCCTCAAAACGGCCGAAACGAACTCGGTTGTGGGGTATTACGAAGACAAGCTCAAAGAAGCCAAAGCCGCCCTCGACAAGGCCGAGGGTAATTTGCAGGCATTCAGCATACAGCACCGGGTGCTCGATTACGACGAAGAGGCCCGCAACGTGGCTGCCTCCCGCGAAGCCCTCGTGGGCGAATACAACGAAGAGCTGATGCGCCGGAATGCGGCCAAGGCTGCTATGGAAGCCCTCCGGTCGAGAATGGGTCAGCAGGGAACCATCAAAAAAGTCAACAACGACCTTTCGGAGAAACAGCGTAAACTGGCTCAGGCCGAAGCGCAACTGGCCAACGCCCGGGCGTATAACCAACCCAAGCCCGTGATTACGCGCTTGCAGACGAAAGTAAAACAGGCCGAAGACGAACTGAAAGCCAGCGCCCAACGGTACGATGCCGCCACGACCACCGACGAATCGGTGCCGCAACAGACCATTAGTGCCGATCTGCTGGCCAAAACCCTTGAGTACGAAGAATCAGCGGCCCGGCTGGAAGTGTACCAGCGTCGGATCAGCGAGTTAGACAACAAAACGAGTCAGTTCAGCCCACTGGGAGCGCAGCTGCGACAATTGAAGCGCGACCTGAGCGTAGCCGAGAAAGAGTACTTCGACCTGCTCCAGCACGTGGATCAGTCGCGGACCAAACGGCAGGATGTAGCCGGGGGCAAACTCGAACCGCTCGACGCGCCCGACTACCCGCTGCTCCCACAACCTTCCAAACGGCTTCAACTGATTATTGTCGGGTTCGGTGTCGGCATATTTCTGGCTCTGTTGCTGACGGCCCTCCGGTTCTGGCTCAACAAGAGCCTCAACTCGCCCGAGCAGGCCGAGCGGCAGATTGGCCTGCCTATGACGGCCATTTTCCCGACGGTGAAAAAGCCTATGGTGTATTCCCGCGTGACCCGCACAGCCCGCACCATGTTTGAGCAGTTGTTCAACGCCATCAATATCGAAATTGCCCAGAGCCGAGACAAACCGTACCCGCCCGTACTGACCCTATTCAGTATTCGGGGGAAGCAGGGTAAATCGTGGGTGGCCGAGGGCCTCAACCGGCTGTACACCGACGCCGACCAGCGGGTGGCCTATTGCTACCCCCGGCAAAGTCCGAAAGAACGGCGGGTGTACAAAAACGGGGTTACCCTGTTTCCGTACACCGTTCGGGCCGACTTCATGAACGTGACGAGCCTTGAGTACCTCATCGACCACGATCATGACTTCGACCCCTCGCAGTTCGACCGGGTGGTGCTGGAACTGCCCCCGCTCATCAGCAATCAGATTCCGGTATATCTGATGAAAGAAAGCGTACTATCGCTGCTGGTGGTGGATGCGCAAAGTAGCTGGGGCCGGGCCGAAAAACAACTCCTGAACCTGTACGCCCGTGTCACCAACCAACCTATGCTGGTGGTACTGAACCGGGTGGGGGGCGATCTGTTGCAGATTACCCCACCCGCCGATGTCAAGCAGGCTCCTGTGTACCGCGATCAAACGTTACAGCCGCAACGCTACGAATCGTAGAATACACCGGCGGCCGGCCGAAAACAAACCAATCACTTACAGTTAGTTAGAATTTTAGTCTGTTAATGGGACGGGGTCAGCCTCCCCCTGAACATTACACAACGTTCTAACCTCATCATCATGTGATTCGATCGTATGCATACATCTATCCGTCAAGAGGCTGGGATCGACGCTGTTTCCGGGTTGCGGGTGCATGGGCTTGTCGAACAGGCAGCTCGGGCACACGCTAACCAGACAGCCGTCGTATTCGGCGACCAATCACTCACCTATCAGGCCTTAAACGACCGGGCCGACCGACTGGCGCGCGTCCTGATCCAACACGACCCGACGGCGCGCCTGATCGGCGTCAGCACCACCCGGTGTCTGGAAATGGTTGTGTCAGTTCTGGCTATCCTGAAGGCGGGCAAAGCATACCTACCCCTCGATCCAACCTACCCCTCGGCCCGACTGGCGCAGGTCAAAGCCGATTCGGGTGTAACTACCTGCCTGGCACCGGCTTCTGACACCCACCTGTTTGCAGAGCTGGGGCTGCGGGTAATGGCGGCCGATACAACCACCGATGCGCCTGCCAGCCCGGCCGAACAGCGCTCAACCGCATACGTACTGTACACCTCGGGCTCAACCGGCCAACCCAAAGGCGTTTGCATGGGGCATGGGCCGCTGGTCAACCTGCTTCGCTGGCAAGCCGACGCATCGGCGGCCGGTGTCGGAAGCCGCACATTGCAATTGGCTCCGCTCAGCTTCGATGTCTCGTTTCAGGAGATATTTGCCACCCTGAGTACAGGCGGTACGCTCGTACTGATCGACGATACGCTCCGGCTCGACCTGACAGCCCTATTGCATTTTATCGACGAACAGGGGATCAACCGACTTTTCGCCCCGTTTGTGGCCTTGCAATACCTTGCCGAAGCCGCTGTGGCAAGTGAGCGATACCCAACCTCTTTGCAGGAGGTGATGACGGCGGGCGAGCAACTGAAAATCACCCCACAGGTGGCTCAGTTTTTTACCGCACTCCCCCACTGTACCCTGTTTAATCAGTACGGCCCCACCGAGTGCCATGTGGTTACGCAGTTGACGCTCACCGGCACCCCAGCAACCTGGCCTGCCCTACCTACCATTGGCCACCCGATACCGGGCGTGTACGTGTACATTGTCGATGAGGCCCTCAACCCCGTACCAAATGGCGAAACGGGCGAAATTTGCCTTGGTGGGGTGTGCGTTGCCGAAGGATACCTCAACCAGTCCCGGCTTACCGACGAGAAATTTACCCTCCTGACCGCGCCCGATCACGCACCCGTACGCGTGTACCGTACCGGCGACCTGGGCCGCGTTCTGCCCGATGGCTCGATTGATTTTCTGGGTCGTCGCGACGATCAGGTGAAGATTCGGGGGCACCGGGTCGAGCTGGGCGAAATTGAAGTAGTCATCAGCAGCCTGGAAGGCATTCGGCAGGTGGTAGTGGTAACCCGTGAAGGTGCTGGCAGTCAGCACCAGATCGTTGCTTACGTCGTTGCCGACGAAGAACGGACAAGCCCGGCCGACCTCCGAAAAACGTTGCAAAGCCGTCTGCCCGAGTACATGATGCCCTCGGCGTTTGTCTGGCTTCCCGACCTGCCCCGTACCACCAGTGGCAAGGTAGACAAGAAAGGACTGCCCGCGCCTGAACGCCAACGCCCCGACACCCTTGGGCCGTTTCGGCAGGCACGTACCCCGCTCGAAAAACAGCTTGCCCGCATCTGGGGTGAGGTGCTACACCTGGACGAAGTAGGTCTGGACGACCGGTTTTTCGACCTGGGGGGTAACTCGCTGCTGGCGCAACGGCTGGTGGCGGCTCTGCGGCAACAAGGTCATACCCTATCCGTCACGAAGCTGTACCGGTTTCCGACCGTAGCCGGTATAGCGCAGGTGCTGGGGCAAGCAGCCCCGCCCGACGTTGCACCTTCCGATGCCCTCAGGCAGCCGAGCACTCGCCAAGCCGCCGGCGACATCGCCATTATTGGCCTCTCAGGGCGGTTTCCGGGTGCGACTACCCTCACCGAGCTCTGGCAGGTGCTGGTTGAGGGCCGGGAAACCACTCAGTTTTTCAGCGAAGCCGAACTCGACCCCTCCCTACCCGCTTCGGTGCGGCAAGACCCCTCGTACGTAAAAGCGCGGGGTATTCTGGAAAACGTCGACGGGTTTGACGCCCACTTTTTTGAGTTAACACCGGCCGTGGCCCAACTCATGGACCCGCAGCAACGGCTGTTTCTGGAAATTGCGGCCGAAGCGCTGGAGCAAACCGGCTACCTGAAACCAAACCATGGCCAGAAAGTAGGCGTTTTCGCCGGGTCCGGCAACAACACCTATTTCCCCAACAACGTACAGCCCAACACCCGGTTGGTTGATGCCGTAGGTAGCTTTCAGGTGATGACCCTGAATGAGAAAGATTACATTGCCTCGCGCACGGCTTACCAGCTAAACCTCAAGGGACCGGCCGTCAGTGTGTACGCTGCCTGTTCCACCTCCCTGCTGGCGATTGCACAGGCCGTACAAAGCCTTCGGAGTGGGCAGTGCGATGTAGCCCTGGCGGGGGGAGTCAGTATCACGGTGCCCATCAAAAGCGGCCATTTGTATCAGGAAGGAGCCATGTTCAGCCGCGACGGGCACTGTCGGCCGTTCGACGCCGACGCGCAGGGCACCGTTTTCAGCGATGGTGCGGGCGTTGTTCTCCTCAAACCGCTCGAAGCCGCTCAACGCGATGGCGACACCATTTGGGCGGTGGTGAAAGGTGCGGGTGTAAACAACGATGGGGGTGGCAAAGGAGGGTTTACGGCCCCCAGCGCCGAGGGGCAGGCCGAGGCTATTCGGATGGCCCTGAACGATGCGGGCGTCGGCCCTGAGCACATCAGCTACGTAGAGGCTCACGGTACCGCCACGCCACTCGGCGACCCCATCGAGGTTGAGGGATTGACACTGGCTTTTGGCCCAAACGTACCTAAACAGCAATGCGCAATTAGCTCCATCAAGAGCAATATGGGCCACCTGACGGCCGCTTCGGGTGTAGCCGGGGTGATCAAAACGGTGCTGGCGCTGCGGCACCGGCAATTACCGCCCTCCCTGCATTTCAAACGGCCTAATCCGGCCATCGACTTTGCCAATAGCCCGTTTTTTGTCAACCATACGCTCCGGCCCTGGCACGTCACCAAAGGGCAAAAGCGGCTCGCGGGCGTTAGTTCGCTGGGGGTTGGCGGTACCAACGTCCACCTGATTCTGGCCGAAGCGCCCGAGCCCGGCATTCCGGCCGAACCGGAGAACAATGCCCGCCCGGTTGGGCTCCTTACCTGGTCAGCTAAATCAGCAACCAGCCTGACAGACTACGCCAGCCAACTGGCCCGCGCCCTGCCCAACCCGACCCTATCCGAATTGACCGACGCTGCCTATACATTACAAACCACCCGGCCCGATTACCCTCATCGCCGGTTTGTGGTGGCAGCTCCCGGCACCGATGCACCGGCCCAATTGACCAATGCCCCCGCGAGTCATTCGAGCAACACGTTGACCCAGGTTCCCGACGAGTTGGTTTTCCTGTTTCCGGGGCAGGGGACGCAATTTCTGGGTATGGGACGCAACCTGTACAAAAACGAGCCCGTATTCCGGCAGGCTGTGGATACCTGCGCCAGCCTTCTGACCGAGCATCTTGACGGCGATATTCGAGCCGTGATGTACCCGGATGTTTCGGATGCAAAAGCCGAACAGCGTCTCAACAACACCCGCTACACCCAGCCTGCTCTGTTTGTGACCGAGTACGCTCTGGCTACGCTTTGGAGCAGTTGGGGCCTCAGGCCCACGGTTTTATGCGGGCACAGTATCGGTGAATTTGTAGCGGCTCATCTGGCGGGTGTATTCAGCCTTTCCGATGCCCTGCGGCTGATTGCCATACGCGGGCAACTCGTGAGCGAGCAACCACGCGGACACATGCTGTCGGTACGCCTGAACGCCGATGCCGTACGGGAGCTGTTGCCGCCAACGCTGTCGATAGCGGCCATCAACAGCCGCAACCTGTGCGTAGTGGCCGGGCCAGACGAACCCCTGGCTGACTTTGCCCGGCTTCTCGATACGCACGCCATTCCGAACAAACCGCTGGCCACCAGCCACGCGTTTCACTCGGCCATGATGGACCCGGTGGTGGGTATTTTTGAAGAAACCGTCCGCCAGATTAGCCTGAACCGACCCCAGTCCCCCGTTGTATCGACCGTAACTGGCCAACTGCTTACCGATACGCAGGCCACCGACCCGCGCTACTGGGCGAATCACCTACGCGATACCGTCCGGTTTGCCGATGCGGCCGATACGCTGCTGGCGCTGGGTCATTCGGTATTTCTGGAGGTTGGCCCCGGTCAGGCACTGACCACGCTGATTCGTCAACAGGCACTCCCCAAACCCGCCTGTGCCCTACCCGGCATGGTGTCGCACCCCAATTGGGAAAGTGCCTGCCAGGCTATGCTCACTACGCTCGGCCAACTCTGGCTTTACGGCCTCACACCCGACTGGCAGGCGGTTTACGCCGGTCAGGCACGGCAACGGGTTACCTTACCAACCTATGCGTTCGATCGGAAGCGGTGCTGGGTAGACCCGCCCACCGCCCCCCGGCAACCGGCTTCTGAGGCAAGCGCCCCTCTACCGCAGCCAGCTCCGTTGGGGACTGCGGCATCCGTCTCTATTCCACAGTCTATCCCTACCACACTGATGCGTAAACACCTAATCCTTTCTAAAATAAACACCCTGCTCGAAGAAGCCTCTGGGCTGGACATTTCCGGCGGAAGCCCCGATCAAGCCTTCCTGGAACTGGGTTTCGATTCGTTGCTGCTGACACAGGTTGCCCAGACCCTTAAAAAAGAGTTTGGCCTACCCATCACCTTCCGGCAACTGACCTCGGCCTATGCGACGCCCAATCAGCTGGCTACGTACCTCGATGCGTCGTTGCCCATCGATCAGTATCAGCCGACGCCCGCTCCGGCTCCGCTACCAACGTCGGCCGCTCAGTACCCACAACCCGACAGCGCCCCGCAGCCACTCGTGGCAGGCGACACACCCCTGGGGCTGATTGCCCAGCAACTTCAGATTCTGGCCAAACAGGTAGCGCTGATGCAAGGCACAGCACCAGCCCAGCAACCGCCTGTTGTACAGAACTACCCGGCCCCTGCACCCGTAGTCGAGAGCACGCCCGTAAGCAAACCCGTGGGCGTTTCGACACCCGATATCACACCCGAGGAAGCCGTAGAGTTGAAAAAGCCATTCGGGGCTACCGCCCGCATTGAGCGGCAGGCATCCGAGCTGACACCCGTTCAGGAGGCTTTCATTCAGAAGCTGACGGACCGCTACAATCAGAAAACCGCCGGGAGCAAGGCCTACACCGAAACCCACCGGGCTACCATGGCCGACCCGCGGGTTGTGACGGGTTTCCGCCCACGTACCAAAGAGCTGGTTTACCCGATTGTCGTGAATAAATCGGGCGGGAGCCGCCTGTGGGACATCGACGGCAACGAATACATTGATGCGCTCAACGGCTTCGGTTCCAACATGTTTGGCTACCAGCCCGACTTTATGAAGGCCATTTTGCACAACCAGATCGAAGCCGGGTTTGAGGTGGGTCCCCAGCATCAGCTGGCGGGCGAAGTGTGCGAACTGGTTCGGGCGTTTACGGGCCTCGACCGGGTGGCCTTGTGCAATACCGGCTCCGAAGCGGTGCTGGGAGCGGTACGCATGGCCCGCACAGTAACCGGCCGCAACCTGATTGTGGCCTTTTCGGGTTCGTACCACGGAATCAACGACGAAGTGCTGGTACGGGGCACGAAAAAAGGCAAGTCGTTTCCGGCGGCATCAGGCATCATGCCGGAGTCGGTGCAGAACATGCTTATTCTGGAATATGGCACCGACGAAAGCCTCCGCCTGATTCGCGAACGGGCGCACGAGCTGGCGGCCGTACTGGTGGAGCCGGTGCAGAGCCGCCGACCGGAGTTTGTCCCGATCCAGTTTCTGAAAGAGGTACGCACGATTACGGCCGAGGCCGGGGTAGCCCTCATCTTCGACGAAGTGATCACGGGCTTCCGAATGCATCCGGGGGGAACGCAGGCCCTGTTTGGCATCCGGGCCGACCTGGCAACCTACGGTAAAGTGGTGGGCGGAGGCCTGCCCATCGGCGTGATTGCGGGCACCCGCACCTTCATGGATGCCCTCGACGGCGGGCATTGGCAGTTCGGCGATGCGTCGGTGCCGGAGGTGGGTGTCACGTACTTTGCAGGCACGTTTGTGCGCCACCCGCTGGCACTCGCGGCCGCCAAAGCGTCGTTGCGTCACATGCAGGCGGTGGGCCCGGCCCTGCAAGAAGCCCTGACCGCCAAAACAACCCGGCTGGCCAGCGCGCTCAATGCCTTTTTCACGCAGCAGGGATTGCCCATGTACGTAGCGCATTTTGGCTCACTCTGGAAAATCAAGTGGCATGAAGATATTCCCTACGGCGAACTGCTCTTCACACTCATGCGCGAAAAAGGAATTCATGTCTGGGATGGCTTCCCCTGCTTCATGACCGAAGCCCATACCGATGCCGAGATTGACACCATCGTCCGGTGTTTTATGGACAGTGTGCACGAGTTAACCGAAGCTACTTTTTTGCCCCGAAAACTGATAAATGGCCTTAAAACTTCACCCGATCCAGTATCTTACGAGATTTCACCCGTACCCGGTGCCCGCTTAGGGCGGGATCAACAGGGTAACCCCGCCTGGTTTGTGCCCAATCCGGCACAGCCCGGCCGGTACTTACAGGTCGAACTACAGTAAGCCGGAGCATGGACAACCGTACCACACAAATTACGTATAAACCCGTTGACTTCGACCCGTTTGCCGGGCCCGAAATCGAACGGCTTATTCCTATTACCGAACCGCAGGCCGAAATCTGGACGGCCTGCCAGTTTGGGGGCGACGATGCGAACCGGGCCTACAACGAGTCGGTGTCGCTCCGGTTGCAGGGACAGCTCAACCGGGAAGCCTTCGAAAAAGCCTGGCACAGCCTGACCCAGCACCACGAAAGCCTGCGATCGGCGTTTAGTGGCGACGGAACGCGCCTGCTCATTTTTCAGGACCTTGCCCTACCCTTGATTTACACCGACGCCGGCCAACAGCCCGAAGCCGAGCAGCGGCAACACATCGCCGATTGGGTAGCCGCCGACGTCCGGCATACGTTCGATCTGCAACACGGGCCACTCGTAAAGGCAAGCCTAATCCGGCTGTCCGATGAGCTACATCATTTTACCCTGACAGCCCACCACATTATCTGCGACGGCTGGTCGGTGGGTATTTTGCTGCAGGATTTAGCCGCTTTCTATTCAGCTTACGCGCAGGGTCGGGTTCCGGTTGTTCGGCCCGCCGACTCCATAAGCCGGTTTGCCGTCGAACAGCAGGCTGCCCACGAAAGCCAGGCCTCAAAACAGGCCGAGCAATATTGGGTCGACCAGTTTCGGCAGGTGCCTCCCCCGCTTCATCTGCCAACCGATTTCCCGCGCCCAAGTCGGCGCACATTCGCGTGTGCCAGGCACGACTACCCCGTTGACCCCGCTCTGATACGTGCTGTTCGCAAAATAGGCGCTCAGGCAGGGGGTAGTTTTGTGGTGACCCTACTGGCCGCGTACGAAGTGCTGTTGCACAAACTCTCAGGACAACCCGACTTAGTGCTGGGCCTGCCGGCCGCCGGTCAGCCAACAACCGGGTACGACCGACTGGTAGGCCACTGCGTAAACCTGCTCCCTTTGCGGAGTATGCTACGCACCGACGACTCCTTTTCGACGTACCTCGCTCGCCGGAAAGACCAGATTTTCGACGCCCTCGATCACCAGCAGTTCACGTTTGGGCGGCTGCTTCAGAAAATAGCCATTCCCCGCGACCCGTCGCGGGTGCCGTTGGTATCAGCCGTGTTCAACGTGGATATGAACCTCGACAGCGAGGTCGCGTTTGCAGGGCTTCAGCATCAGTTCCACAGCAACCCACGGGCCTTCGAAAACTTCGACCTGTCGGTCAATGCGACGGGTTCGGGCGATACGCTATGCCTGGAATGGACGTACAACACCCAGCTGTTTCGCCCCGAGACTATCCAGTCGTTTCAGAATCGGTTTATCGCGTTGCTCGAAACGGTTGTTGAAAACCCCTCGGCTCCGCTCCAAACTTCGCCACCCACGCCCGCAGCGGCCCAACCCGATACCGAGCCACTGCATCGGTTGCTGAGCCAGACCGCCCGACAGTTTCCCGACAAAACAGCCGTTCGGTTTCGGAATCAGACGCTCACCTACGCGGAACTGGACCAGCAGGCCAACCAACTGGCCCACCTGCTGATTGCCAACGGGGTGCAGAAAGGCGACCGGATTGGCCTTGCCCTCGAACGCTCCGCCGAGCTGATTGTGAGCCTGTTGGCCATCATGAAAACCGGCGGCATGTACATTCCCGTCGACCCGCGCCACCCAACCGACCGGATCCAGTACGTTCTGGCCGACGCCCGTTGCTCGGTCCTGCTGACTAATCAGGCGCATCGGGGCCGAATCGACCTCCCCCTGCGCGAGCTGATTCTGGAAGACATCACCCCAACGCTACCCGATTACCCGTCGGACGAACCCGCCATACCTGTTTCGCCCGACGATCTGATTTACGTGCTCTACACCTCGGGCACAACAGGGCGGCCCAAAGGCGTGCAGATTTACCACCGCAGCGTAGTGAACGTGCTGCGTAGCCTGACCCACCACCCCGGCCTGACTTCGGCCGATAAAACGGTGACGATGGGCACCATTGCGTTCGACATCACTACCGCCGAAATCTACCTGCCGTTGCTCGTAGGGGCCGAACTCGTGGTAGTTGATGCTGATACGGTGCGGAATGGGCAGGCTCTGGCCGAGCTGTTTCGGTACGAGGCCATCACGTTTGTACAAACCACCCCAGCCACCCTCCGCATGTTGTGGGAAACCGGCTGGCGCGGCTCCGCCAACCTGCGCGTGATTTCATGCGCCGAGGCTCTGCCCAAAGACCTGGCCGACAAACTGCTGGGCTCGTGCCGGGAGCTGTACAACTATTACGGCCCAACCGAAACGACGGTTTACGCAACGGGCAAGACGATTTTACCCACCGACGACCTCATCACCATTGGCCCCCCAATTGGCGGGGTACGGATTGTGATTGTTGATGAGCACCTACAGCCCCTACCGGGCGGGATGGCGGGCGAACTGGTCATCGGCGGGGCCGGTGTGGGGGCTGGTTACCTCAACCAGCCACAGCTTTCGGCCGAAAAATTTGTTACCCTGCCCTTTGCACCGGGCGAGCGGTTTTACCGGTCGGGCGATTTGGGCCGGTACCTGCCCAACGGAGATATTCAGTACCTCGGCCGGATCGATCAGCAGATCAAGATTCGGGGGCACCGGATCGAACCAGGCGAAATCGAGCATCAGCTACTCCGGTTGCCGGGTATCGACAATGCCGTGGTGATGGCCCGCGAAGACCAGCCCGGCGACCAACGACTCGTGGCCTACGTAGTGCCGGGCACTAACCCAACCGACGAAGGCGATGCGGGCTGGAAGAGCCGCTGGGACGCTATTTACGAAGCGGGACTGGGCGACCCCACCGCCAACCCAGCCGACGTAGCCGACCTGGACATTCGGATTGCCGAGCAGCTTTCTAACCAGACAGACATCCGCGAGCAAGCCAACGAATGGCTGAAACAGTCGATCAAACGCATCAAAGCCCTACGCGCCCGCCGAATTCTCGAAGTGGGCTCCGGGGCCGGGCAACTGCTGTTTGAGCTGGCACCCGACACCGACAGCTACATCGCCACCGACTACGCCCAATCGGCCATCGACAACCTGAACCAGCAACTCACCCGACGCAGCCTGACCAAACAAGGGCAGATTCGGGCGCAGGTGGCCCTGGCCGACGACTACTCCATGGTTGAACCGGCCTCGCAGGATCTGGTGCTGGTGCATAGCGTGGCACAGTATTTCCCCGACCTCCGCTACCTGCTCGACGTAATTCGGGGCGCCGTAGCGGCTACCGCATCGGGGGGCTGTGTGTTTGTGGGCGATATGCAGATGTATCGCCTTCAGGAACAACACCATACCGCCGATCAGCTCAGACGGGCCGCCGACACCCAACGGGTTGCCGATTTCCGGGACGCGGTGAACCGACGCATCCGGCTCGACGACGAGCTCATGGCCGACCCGGCGTTTTTCTACCAGCTGCCAACCCTGATACCCGCTATTTCGGCGGTCGATGTGCAACTCCGCGAAGGGGCCGCCATCAACGAAACCACCCAATACCACTTCGACGTGTGGCTGTACGTGGGCGAGGCCCCAGCAACAGCTGATGTAGACACAAACCTCGACTGGAATACGGTAGGCTCCGTGGAATCGCTGGAAAGCTACCTACGCCAGCATCCGCTCCAGAGCGTACGGCTCACGGGTGTACCCAACGGGCGCACGGCAACCGACCATGCCTTGCGGCTCTGGATACACGATGCCGACGGTCTGGCATCTATTCAGGCGATCCGGCAACGGCTTACACAGGCTCCGACGGGCATCGACCCGAATCAGTTCTGGCAATTGGCCGGGCAAACGGGCTTCCGGGCCTTTGTTCGCTGGGCGTCGGATGGGCACGACAATGCGCTCGATGTCGTTTTTATTCCCGAAACGGCCGGTACCCAACTCCCCCCGATCCCCGCCGGGCTGGCCGAGGAAGCACAAGCGCCCCTCAGTTCGCTCGTGAGCGAACCCTACCGCGCCATCCCCACGCTTACAAAAGAGCAAATTGGGCAGTGGCGGCAACAATTGGCCCAAACGCTGCCCAGCTACATGGTGCCCACCGATTTTGTAGCACTGGCCAAACTGCCGGTAACGGCCAACGGCAAAATTGACCGGAAAGCCCTGCCTGCCCCAGCGTTTGTTAAAAAAGAAGCCGCCCCGAAACCCTCGGGCGAACCCAGTACCCGCGAAGAAAAACAGATAGCTGCTATCTGGCAGGAGATATTCGGACTGCCGGACATTAGCGTCGACGATAACTTCTTTGAGTTGGGCGGGCACTCCATGCTAGCCGTGCGGGCCATGGCACAGCTCGAACGCGAAACCGGTCGGCGGTTACCGTTGTCTACCCTGTTCGAAGCGCCCACCATTCGGGCTTTGGCCCGACTCATTCAGCCCGATCGGGCCTACAGCTTGCAACGGTCGCTGGTGCCTATTAAGCCGTACGGGAGCAAGCCCCCGATCTTTGTGGTGCATGGCGGGGGGCTCAATCTGCTCACGTTTAAAGGTCTGATAGAACACATGGATGCCGAGCAGCCCATTTACGGGTTTCAGGCCCGCGGCCTCGACGGCACCGAGGAGCCACTCGACAGCATGGAGGCTATTGCCGCCGACTACATCGAAGAGCTACTCGAACACGACCCCAACGGCCCCTACGCGCTGGCGGGCTACTCCTTTGGCGGGTACGTAGCCCTCGAAATGGCCCGGCAGTTGCAGCAACAGGGGAAAGTGGTGAAGTTACTCGGCATGTTCGATACCAACGCCGAAGACTCGACCCAAAGCCGCCCCTTTTTGAGTCGGCTGACGTGGCGTTTAGGTCGGCAGATTCCAAAAATGGCCTGGATTGGCCGGTCGCTGCTCGAAGACCCGATCCCGACGCTCCGGTATCAGGGCGAATACGTTGAGCGGCAGGTAAAGGGTGTATTGAAGGCTGTGGGCTTAGCCAACACCGAGCCTATGCCCCTCGACGACCATCTGCAACGAATGATGGAGAAACACGAAACGGCTTTTCACACCTACCGGATTCAGCCGTACGACGGGGTCATTCATGTTTTCAAGGCGAAGAAGCGGCTTTATTACATCGAAGACCGCGAATTCCTCGGCTGGAAGAAGTTTGCCCTCCGGGGTCTGCACATTCACGATGTTCCGGGCGACCATGCCACCATGCTTTTGCCACCTAACGACAAGGAGTTTGCCCGAATTCTGCAAAAAGCCCTTGATGAGAGTTAGGGCCGGCAAATCCTGTCAGGCTTTTCAACCTGCAAGCCCGTTAGCTTGCAGGTTTTTTTTAGCCCTTCGCCAGCCGTAGAGCCCGCAAATCGGCAAACGAGAACTTGAAGGCCAGCGTCAGACCTACGTACGTGATGGCCCCGAGGGCTATCTGCGCCACGGTATGCACCATGCCCTCGTACCCTACCACCGTTTTGTACGTAGCAATCACCGCTACCATGATCACCCCAAACAGCAACGGCTGTACAAAGTTTTTGAGAAACTGACCAAAGAAATCGCCCACGAGGTAGTGCACCAGAAAAAAGTTGGCCACGAGGTTAAAGAAAGTCGCCAGCAGAAACGAGACGGCAATGCCCGTTACCCCGTACAGATGCCCCAGCACGTACACGAGCGGAATCTTCACCACCAGCGTAGCCAGGTTTAGATAAAACAAAAGGTTGGGCTTGCCGCGCGTGAACGCGAGCGTAAACAGCGGGTGGCTAAGGCAGGCAAACAGGCTTACGAAAACGAAAATCTGAATCAGATGGGTGGTTTCCTGCCAGCCCGGCCCGTAAATCAGCGGAACAACACTTTCGGCGGTTATAAACAAACCGGCCAACAGGGGCAGATTACAGAAGATAAGGACGTCCAGAATTTTCAGGTACGCTCGCTTCAGGCCTTCAATGTCATCTTTCATCCTAGCCAGAATGGGATAAGCCACCTGAAGGATAATGGGATTCAGCCGGTTGATCGGGAAAACCGCCAACTGGTAAGCTAAGGTGTAGTAGCCGAGCATTTTCACGCCCAGAATGCTGCCGATGAAAAAATTGTCGGCGTTGGACTGCACAAACCCCAGAATCCCGTCGCCCAGATTGTACACGCCAAAACGCAGGTGTTCCTGCACCTGATTGAGCGAAAATCGAAAGGCAGGCTTGAAATACCGGCGTCCCAGTATCACCTGCGTAACACTCTTCACGGTTTGGCTGATCAGCTGCCCGATAATGAGCGACAGCTCCTGAAAGCCACTGTAGGCCAAACTGATAGTAGCCCCTGCCCCGATTACCGTGCCGATAATATCGACGGTGGCCACCGACCGGAACCGCAGCTCCTTTTCGAGCAAAAACATGTACAGCTGCCCAACGTACACGATCAGAAAATAGCCCGACGACAGGTGCAGTACCCTTTCGAGCCGGGGTTCGCTGTAAAACGAGACAATGGCGGGCGTTGCAAACTGAATCACCACAAAAATCAACGCGCCTACGAGCATGTTGAGCCAGTAGAGCGTCGATAGTACGGTGCGGTCGCTCTCCTGCTTGTAGATGATCGAGTTGGAAAAACCGAGGTTGGCAAACACGCCGAAGAAGCCAATAATCAGGTTACTGACGCTAACCACCCCAAAATCGGCCGGGTCGAGCAGGCGGGCCAACAGGGCGACCTGCGCAAACTGAAATACGGTCGAAATCACGGTCGACAACGTGATCCATTTACCGCCGTCCATGGCCTTTTCTTTATTGCTCATCGGGGTGCAGAGGTCTTCGGTTGAGGGTTTTGGGCGCGGAAGGCGGTTGCGGGCTTACCCAGCATCACAAACGTGGGCCTTTCGGTCACGGTTAGTGTCAGTTGCCCCGACGTGGCCACGCGGCTCGTACACGGCATGGTTTCACGGCCAGCCACCGGCGTACAAACCCGCACGGTATCGCCCGGCTGAACCGACAGCGTATAGGTAGCCGTACGGGCCCGCTCGTCGGGGACAACCAATACATAGGACGTTTGGCCCCGGTATTCGTAACGGTCTGCCACAACTGGATACCGGCTCAGGGTTTGGCGGTACTCGTAATTGCCCATGAGCCGGAGCGCCTGCGCCAGGTAATCGGCTGCGGGCTTGCGGGTTTTATCGCCGTTGATGAGGCCCATCGAGCTAAACTGAGTGGGGTTGTCCGGGTTGTCGTCGTACAGCTGGTAGAAAAACGTGCGGGCCACCCCCACGCGGGTAAACAGGAGAGACGTCCGTAAAATCCAGTCGGCCTGGGTTTGAAGCACCGATTTGGTACCGACCGGGATGGCGTGAAACGGGCTGCCGGGGTGCGTATCGTAACCCGTTTCGGTAATCCAGACGGGCATATCGTAGGCCAGCTCGTGCGCCAGTTGCACAAAAGCGGCCGCCTGCTCGCCCACGCCCGACACCTCAGGAGCGGCCCCGCGCGTACCCCCACCGCCCTGCGACGAACGGGCGTCGTTGGCGTACAGGTGATAATTGATCACATCCCAGCAAAGGTCCACCCGCCCATCGGGCCGGTAGCCCCGGTGTTCGCGGCACCAGTCGACCATAGCCCGCAGGTAATCGAGCGTGGGCGAAGCCAGCCCGCCCATGACGACCGTAACGGTTGGGTCGGCATTTTTAACGCCCACGCCCGGCCCCAGGGTCTTTTTATGGCCATCGTAAAACGCCGACAGATTAGCCGCGTACTCGCGGGCGGTTTGGTAGCCTTGCCGCCCACCCCAGGTGCGGTCGCGCTCATTTTCGCACTCAATGTAGCGAATAAGACCCAACCCAATTTTTTTCTCGTTGGGCGGCATCCAGGTTTTCACCGTACTGATTTTTACCAGCGCCGGATCCACCCGCTTGTTAGAGCCGTACCGGGCTATGTACTGAAACCCCACCCGAGCCTGTTCAATGTAGGATTGCGGTTGACCCAGATCGCGGCCGTACGGGGCTGGGTTGTTGCCGTAATCCCGCTGCCCGGCCGGATACGTATTTTCCATCCATTTCGGAATGGTTTTCAGGCAGGCCAGCACCTCCACCCCTTCGCGGTGCAGCCGCTCGTACAGGGCGTCGTAATTCCAGGCCCCGCTGAGCGTCAGGTTGAACGTGTACTGACCGGGCTGGGCTTCGAGCTTTTCCCAATCCATGTAGTGCCGCACCGCCCCAAAGCACCGAATAGCCGGTACCCGACTCTCGTCAATTTCCCAGGAGCGGGCGGCCTCTTCCATGTTCCACTCAAACATGTTTACCCCAATGGCCTGCCGAAACGGCGTACCCGTGCGAACCGAAGCCTTGGTGGGCAGTTTGCCGGGCGTGTACGCGCCGTACAGCTCCAGTTCCGATGGGTACGCACCGGACGTATTCAGGAGCAAATACCGGGCACCAGTTACCGGCCTGGGCAGGGCAAACGTGTTCGGGCGGGCCGGGTCAGGGCCTACCCATTCCTTGTATTTGTCGCCAACAAACCGGGCAATCGGTATTCGTTTCCAGTCGGCGGTGATAATCGAGAGCGTCAGCGGAGCGTCGGTATTTGTATCGGTATAATCGTAGAGTCGGATGCTGTCGATGCGTATGGTTTCGCCCTCGCGCAGGGGGTAGTAGGCATCGTAGTTTTTCAGCAGCTTGTTATAGCCAGTGTGTACAGCCTGATCGGTAATACCATCGAACAGGCCGTCGAGACCATGCTGGGCATTCACCACCTGATACCAACGTTGGCCGTCGATGGGGATTTGGTGGGGTTTAAGCCGGGTCACAGGCACCGACACAGGGTTTTGAATCGAGTGCCGACGCGGGCCATCGAGCAGAAACAACAGCCCGACACACACCACCGACAAGGATAAAAAATACGATTTCATGAATTAACGAAGCAGCATCACACGCCCCGATCGGACGTAGGTAGACGTGGTAGTGGGCGAGTCGGCAACCCGATACGTAACAATCCAGGTGTACCCACCCGACGGGCAGTCGACACCACCAAACCGGCCGTCCCATTGCTCCGTCAGGGTATTACTGGCATACACAAGGCTACCCCATCGGTCAAGAATCTTAATATCAACGGAAACGGCTTCGGCCAGGTAAATCGCCAGCCGGTCGTTGTGGCCGTCGTGGTTTGGGGTGAAGGCATCAGGCACATATACCGGTTCGGGCGGGCAGGCGCTACACCGAATCAGCTCCAGATCATCGAGGGCCAAATCGTTACCGCAACCACCGGCGGCCGCATTGTTGATCAGTTTGACCAGCACAGGCTCATCGGTTTCGGGCATGGTAAACGAAGCCGAAAACCGACGCCATTCGGGCGTGACCGTTTCGGGAATAGACCCAATATCGATGCGTCGCAGGGGGCGGCCGCCTGCCGTTTCGATTTCAATGGTGAGGTTGGGCAGAGAGGAGTCGGTGCAGTTGTTGGGTTGAAGCAAGTTGAGGCCCCATACCGAAAACTCGTAGGTGGTACCTCCGCACAGGCCCGGAATGGTTTGCCGGAAAAACTCACCCGGTAAGTCCGACCCGTTCACAATCAGCATGGCTCCGCCCGCATTGCCGGTATGGTCGGTGGGCAGGCCGTGCCAAACCGAACCGAAGCAGGTACGGTCGACGGCCGACGCGATGGTGTACTCGCCATTGTCGGGGCAGGCTTTGGTCGCGTATTGGTAGGAGGTGCGGCCGCTTAGCGAAGCCGTGGCTTCGGCCGTACCAAACGACTCGCGGATGAGCACTTCGGCCGTAGCTCCCGAACACGACTGGGCAGCACTGTGCTGGCTGGTGGTAAAGGTGAAAACCCCAAACCAGCCAGCAGCCAGGCAAACAGATCGGCGTAGCCGTTTTGCCGCTTTTGTACGTAATACGAATCGGGCGGGCATGCTTCTTTTTAGACGCTGGCAGCTTACCACAGTCACCCAACCTGCGCTATGGATTAAATAACGGGGCAGAACTTCCCAAATCCGCTTACTTTTACCCCATGCAAACGGCTCTTGTCACCTGTCATTCATCGGTTTCGGCACCCTGGCAACCCGGACAGCCCCTCGTGCCAGCCCCCGATACCATTTCTGTGTTCCGAATGCCGCTCCCCACCGAAGCGGCCACCGTAGCCCTCTGGGAAACGTTGCTCCAACCAACCGAACGGGAGCGGGCCGACCGGTTCCGGTTCCCCGCCGACCGGCACCGGTTTGTGGTGGGACGGGGTTTATTTCGACTGCTGGCGGGCGTATTGTCCGGGCAAAACCCGGCAGACGTTCGCGTAGATACGAGCCCGACCGGCAAGCCCTTTCTGCCCGACTCCCCGACGGTTCACCTCAACGTGTCGCACTCCGGTGCCTGGATTGTGCTGGCGGTTGGGTGTGTTCCCGTGGGCGTTGATGTAGAATTTATGCGGTCCGATGTTGACGTCAGCGACCTTTTTTCGTCCATATTAAGTCCGGCCGAACAACGGGCCCTGGTGCAAAGCCCGGATGCACAGACTCTATTTTACCAATTCTGGACGCGAAAAGAAGCCTTGATGAAAGCCACAGGACAGGGCATGAACGACCATCTGACGGCGATTCCGGCGCTGGAAGGCACCCACCGCATTGATGCGGGCCTGCTCGGTGGGGCTGGTCACTGGCGTGTGTACCCCTTTGCAGTAGACCGGGGCTACCCGGCCGCTCTTGCTCTTCCCGACGGCCCAGAAACCGTTTGTTTTTACGAAATCGATCCGGCCTCCTTCCGTAGGTGGTGCCCGGCTCACCCCAACGAATCATGAGAATTGGTATTGAGGCCCAGCGGCTCCTGCGTCCCCACAAACACGGAATGGATATCGTGGCCGTCGAAACGATTCGCGCCCTGGCCGAGTACCCTCAACACGAGTTTCTGGTATTTGCCCGGCCCGATACCGACCGCACCGGTCTGCCTGCGGCCCCAAATATCCAGATTATCGAACTACCGGGCGGAGCCTACCCTGTCTGGGAGCAGTTTACGTTGCCCAAAGCCGTAAAATCGTACCAGCCCGACCTGCTGCACTGCACGGCCAACACGGCCCCGCTGCGGGTTTCGGCTCCGCTCGTGATTACCCTGCACGACATTATTTTTCTGGAAAAAGCCATCGTCGGTGGTAACTGGTATCAGCGGCTGGGCAATGGGTACCGGCGCTGGAACGTCCCTGCCGTTGTCAAAAAGGCCGACTGCATTGTCACGGTCTCGGACTACGAGCGGCACCGGATTATCGACCACCTCCGGTTGCCCGCCGAGCGGGTAGTTACGGTGCACAATGCAGTCAGTCGGCAGTTTCGGGTTATTACCGATGCAGCCACGCTGGCGCAGGTACGCGAGCGGTTCCGGCTCCCGGCCGAGTTCATCTTTTTTCTGGGAAATACCGACCCCAAGAAAAACGTCGTTGGGGTTCTGAAGGCTCTGCTGCAGCTAAAGAACCAGGGTTTACTGACTCTCCCGCTGGTGATGGCCAACGTGTCGGCCGAGTACGTCAATGGGTTGCTCGACCAGATTGGCGGGCGGGCGCTAACCAACGACATTTTGCTGTGCGGGTACATTCCGAACACGCTATTGCCGGTCGTGTACAATGCCGCCAGTGTGTTTTTGTGTCCATCGCTACGTGAGAGCTTCGGGCTACCCATTCTGGAGTCGATGGCCTGCGGCACCCCCGTACTGACGGCCAGCACCTCGGCCATGCCCGAAGTAGCGGGCGATGCGGCCTTGTTGGCCAACCCGGCCTCCCCCGACGAAATGGCCCATCAGCTTCACCGGCTCCTCAGTTCGGCCGAGTTGCGGGCACAGTTGCGCGAACGGGGGCTTGAGCGAGCCAACGCGTTCTCCTGGCAACACACCGCCCGGCAACTGATGGCGGTCTACCAACAGCACGTTGGCCAACCGGTGCCCTCCCTTTAGCCCTCTTCCTTAGCTTGTATGCAACGCCTTCTGCTCAAATTTCTGTACGTCATGGCCGCTATCCGGTACCCGCAGTACCGGGGCGACCTGCCGTATTTTATCCGCGACAACTGGTTTGCCCGCCTGAATCAACTTCGCTTCGTTCGTCGCGACTATTTCACCCGAAAGCCGTACAAAGTGATTTCGTTTCAGGGCGAGTTTGACCAGGAGTTGCGCTATTGTTTGCCGTTTGCGTACTGGCATCACCGCAATGGTACGCTAAAACAAACGATCGGCTGCGCCAACACGAAACCCTTTTACTATTTCAGCGAAAACCACACCGAGCGCTATACCGAGCGGATCTGGCAGAAAGGCTACGACAGCTACGACGTGCCTAACATGACCCACAGCCCAACGTACGATTTTGGCAAGTGGACCCCGCCCCCGTTTAAAAGCCATTACCGCAACAACCTGTTTGTGTACAACAAACCGCTGCTAGTGATTGCCAACAAGTACAATATTGAGTGGGACCGCCCACCGATCAATTTTCTGAGCATCGACGCCCTCGACCGGCTCATCTCGCGCCTGAAAAGAACCTATCAGATTGTGTACAACCGGCCGCTATCGGGGCAGATTGTGCTGGACAACAGCGAGATTATGGATTTGGGCGAACATGCCTGGATTCGGGCCAACCACCCCGAGGTGCTGCTCATGAACGACCTCTTCGAGCAATACCGCACGCAGGTAGCCAACTACAATCATCTGCAACTGATGGTGTATGCCAACGCCGACCGGTTTGTCTCGATGCATGGTGGCACGGCCGCCCTGGCCAGTTATTTCGGGGGTATCAATGTGATTCTGTCGCACCCCGGCGGAGGTTTCGAACACGCCTTCGACGAATACAGTACTATTTTCCCGGCTTTTTCAGGCGCCAAAATTCTGCACGCCAAAAGCACGGAGGAGGTTTTCGCGTACGTAGACCAGTATTTTTAACCCCCGATCGGGCCAACCTGTATGGTTATTGCAAAAATCACAAGCGGCTTAGGTAACCAGTTATTTCAGTACGCACTGGGGCGGCATCTGGCCATTCAGAACCAAACCCGGCTCTGGTTCGACCTGCGCTATTATCACCGAACCTACGAAACCGACACCCCCCGCCAGTTTAAGCTCGACCGGTTTTCGATTGATTACGACCTGCTCGATTATTCGCCCTGGCTGTATGTGTCTAAAGCCACCCGTTTGCTGCCCGGTCGGTCGTTACGCCCGCTTTTCGATACCCGAAAAGAGCCGCATTTTCACCTTGACCCGGCCGTACCCAACGCCAAAGGGGCCTTTATTACGCTGGACGGTTTCTGGCAGTCGGAAGGGTATTTTGCCTCGAATGCGGCTACCATTCGGCGGGAGTTGACATTTACGCGCCAGCCGGGCCCAATGTACGCCCGGTACCGGCAACAGATTGAGCAAACCCAGACGCCGGTTTCGGTGCATATCCGCCGGGGCGACTACGTAAGCCACCCGGAGTTCAGCCAGTCATTCGGTGCCCTCGATGATACCTACTACCAGACCGCCCTGGCCCAGATAAACGGGCAATTTCCTGACGCGACTCTGCTTGTGTTTAGCGATGACCCCGAGTGGGTACGGCAGCACATGCGTTTTGAGCGCCCGCACGTACTCGTCGAAAATACCGGCCCCGATGCCGACGTGGACGACCTGCAACTGATGAGCCTTTGCCATCATCACATCATTGCCAACAGTTCGTTTAGCTGGTGGGGAGCCTGGCTCAACCCCCGCCCTGACAAACGGGTAATTGCCCCCAAACAGTGGTTTCGGAACAAACCCTGGAACACCGCCGATCTGATTCCGGCAGGCTGGGTGCGCCTGTAGAACCATGCCGGGCTCGCTAACGCGTCTGTGAATGCTGAAGAATAAGCTGCTGAAAGATGGCTTCGAACTCGTGCGAACGCTGCTCCCACGAGTTGTTACGGGCCATTTCGACCCGTTGGGCAATGCGTTCGGGGCTTTGATCGGCCAGGGCCCGACGCAGGGCCTGCACGAACACCTCAGGCGAGGGGGCCATTTCGATAACGCCCGCAAAATCGTCGAGAATCGAAAAAGGCGTAGACACAACGGGTAATCCGGCCGCCAGATACTCGTTGATTTTGAGCGGGTAGATAGTGTACGTGTGCTCGTTGCAAACAAACGGAATCATAGCAGCCGACAGCCCGGCCAGCAGCGGGGGCAACTGGGCGGGCTGATGCGGGGGTGTAAACACCACGTTGGGGTAACGCGTCAGTCGTTCGGTTAGGGCCGGCTCTTTTATTTCGCCAATAAACTGAAACGTCACGTCGGGCATCTCCCGAACGCAATACTCCACTATATCGACGTTGACCCGATTGTCGGCCGTGCCCAGATACCCCACCACCGGCTTGACAGGCGGTGTCTTCTCGGCCAGTTGCCGCGCCTGATGAAACAGTTCGAAGTTGACGCCATTTTTCACGCAAAAGGCGTTAGGCTGCCGCAGCGCCTTGGTTTGGAGCAGGGTTTCGGACGTCGTCACGACGGCATTGACCCGGCGGAGGTACTCTTCTTCATAGCGTCCACCGTGCCGATTCATCCAGCGGGCAATGCTGATTTCGTCGAAGCAGTAATATATGGTACCGGCCTCGTTGAGCTGATGCAACATAGGCAGGCCAAACACCGGATTCATGCCGTTAATAATCAGGGGCCGTTTCATGCCCAGCTGCCGCAACACGCTCCGCAGGCTCTTTACCAACCGGTTTACGTTCCAGTTGATCAGGCGGTCGTGCCGCTCAGGCGATAACCAGTTGATCGGCAACATGGTAGGCGGGTGCCACACGTACACCTCACTCCCATTTTTTCCGGGCTTTTTTGCCAACTGACTGGTCAACCGCATCAGGGTTCGTACCGGTACCCCGCGTTGCCCGGCCACGCCCATCAGTAAATCCTTGTACGTATGCTGATAGTCGACGTACAGGACCCGGTGCCGCACGGAAAATTCACACATCAGCTGCACAACCGCCTTCTGGAAGTCGCCCTCCCAGGTGGTCTGACCAACACATACGATACTATCGAAAGGCTCCATGTACGGGGTAGGATGGGACGCGGTGTAACAATGAATCGTCGACAGAAGGGGCTGGCTTACGCGCCCAACGGTGGGCCGACGTAAACAGCATGGAACTGATAAACACGATGGTGCTGGTTGGAAACTGACCCATAATGGGGTTCGAGTAACTCACCACGGCAATGCCGATAAATTCGGATAGCAGCACCAGCATGAGGGTAGTCAGCCAGGGGTCTTTGAGTTGCCAGAGCCGGTACGTACCAATCAGAATCATCCCGGCCAGCATAAACAGATAAATCACCACGCCCACAATGCCGGTCTCGATCCAAAGCTGCACATACCAGCTGTCGGGCGGAATTTGGGCGGCCCAGTGATTGGGCGAAAACCGAACCCCGGCTCCCGACGACGACCCAACCCCGACCCCAAACGGAAGGTCTTTGAGGTAGTTACGAATGCGCTGCTGATTCTCCAGCCGCACCAGAAACGACTCATCCTGCGTGGGTCGCAACGCCGTCCGAATCCGGTAAATCTGGTACACGTTGTTGCCGATGTTGGTAAACAGCAGTACTGCCAGCAACGGAGCCGCCAAACTGACGCCCTGAATAATAGGGACAATTTTGCGCTGCAAGCCCAGATAAGCCGCGTAACCGGCAATGAGCACAAACAGCGACGACCGAGTACCCGAAACGGCATACCCCCAGAACAATACCAGCACCAACACCAGATATAGCAGCTTAGACGGGATCTTTTTGACCTGAAAAAACAGGATCAGGCTCACCAGCGTGACACCCGCCATCTCGGAGCCATACTGCCCGGCGTCGGAATAAAACGAGAAGCTTCGGAGTTGGCCCCACAAAATGTGGGTTTTTTCGGCCCCGGCGGCCAGCCAGTTTTGCTCGGCGGGTGTGAGGCCGATATACTGCTGTTTGAAGCCCCACAAAGCCGCCAGCACCGACCACACCAGCCACGTTCGGATAAAGAGCCAGACATTGGCCGTGGTAATGGGCGTTACCAGCACGATGATGGCCAGAAAAAACCAGTTGAGTGAGTACGAGCGGGCATGATAAAACCAGGCCGGCTGATACGGTGCATTGGGATTGAAGTACTCAAGGATGGTGTAAACAAGCCAAATCGTGAGCAGATAAAAAGCCGGATTATTCAACCGACGCCAGTTCATCTGCCGACCGTTCAGAAAGACACTCAGCAACGTGAACACCAGCAACCCGTCGAGGCCGGTACCAACCGGCAGGTCATTTTCGAGGAACCGCGACGCTCCAATCAGAAAACTAAAGTTAACGTACAGGTACAGGCCGATACGGGGTTCGAGCAGAATACTCAGCAGCACCGCCAGGACAATGGGCAGGGCTACAATAATCATCGCCCCTTTGACGCCCATCGTACCAATGAGCCAACCACTTACCAGCGCCGTTGCCACACCGAACACCCCCACCAGCCAGGCTTTATCCCGGAGCCGGTCCATCAGCGTTTCGGTAAATGAATCAGTATGGGTCATTGTCTTTTTTGAATCGTTGAGTTTGTGTCGAATGGCCTCTGCTTAGGCCGCTCGCTTCGATTTTTCCCAGACACCCGTCAAATTACCCCGATTGAACCGGGCAAATCCCAGCAGGACGCACCAGTTCATGAACACAAAATAGAAGGGCACAAACGTCAGTTTCAGGCGGGTTTGTCGGTTTTCGAGCACGTAGCCTACGTAGGCAGCCGCGTAGAAAACAAGCTGAGCCCCCAACATAGCCCACCAGAACGAGGCCGTTCCCGGCGGAGTCTGGGTATCAGGGGCGTACAGCACACCCAGAATGAGGACATTGAGCAAGAGCAGGGCGGGCAAACAGAACGGCGTTACGGCCCACCGCAATACCCGGTGCGATACATACTGAAAGCTCAACCAGCCATAACGCGCCACGTTGAGCAGGTACGCCAGCCGTTTCATGGCCTGAAAACCACCGGCGGCTATCCGAACCTTACGTTTCTTTTCTTCACCTACCGAATGCGACGGCCGTTCGAGCGCGTACGCATCGGGCGCGTACTCAACCCGGTACCCGCGCCCGGCAATTCGTAGCGAAATCACAAAATCGTCGAGCAGGGTATCGGGCTCTACGGGTTCGTACAGATCGGTGCGGATGGCAAACAACTCGCCCGCAGCCCCTACAATGGTGTGCAGTTGCGCATCCAGTTTTTTCAGAAACGATTCATACCGCCAGTACAGGCCTTCGCCACTACCCGCAGCCGACTCGGCATCGGCCATCTGAATCCGTTTTTCGCCCGTTACGGCCCCCACACCCTCCGCAAACCGGCTCACTAAGCGGCTCACAGCCTCTGTGTTGAGCTGCGTATTGGCATCGGTAAAAATGGTGATGGGCGTTTGTACCTCGCTCATGGCCCGGTTCATAGCGGCAATCTTACCTAAGCGCTGACTCCCCGACAGAATGCGGAGGTTGGGGGCCTCCTGCCGGGCCAGGTACTCGGCCGATCCGTCGGTTGAACCTTCTACCACAAACAGGATGTGCAGCCGGTCGGCCGGGTAATCCTGCGCGAGGCAGTTGTGGAGCTTGGCAGGCAGATAATCGACTTCGTTATAGGCAGGCACCACCATAGTCACGTGCGGCAGCTCTGCGGGCTGGGCGTTTTGGCGCTGGTTGCCGCGCAGTTTCACCAGCACCCAGGCCACAAGGCCGTACCCCAGATAGGTGTAAAACACCACAAAGCTCAGCCCCGCAAATAAACCGACCAGTATGTAATAGAGCGCTGTCATGGATAGCAGTAGATTAGGTATTACACGGGCGACGTACTCCCCGACGTGAGGTTCCAGAGCACACCACGCGCAAACGCTTTGGCATGGGCAAACTGCCCTTTCAGCGCATACGTGAGCAGGTGCTTGGGCAGCACTGCTCCGGCAAAAAAGGCGTAAAACACAGCCCGTTGAGCCGGTGAACCGTGCCGACGCATAAACAAAATCCGGTTGCGCGTGAGGTAGTACGTTTTGAGCGTGCTGTGCCGCCCCACCGAAACCGACTCTTTGTGTAAAATACTGGCCGACGGCTGGTAGTAGATCTGAAACCCGGCATTGCGGATGCGCTGCGACCAGTCGAGTTCTTCGTAGTAAAGAAAAAACCGCTCAGCAAAACGCCCTACCTGCTCCACCACCCTTCGGCTCACGAGCATGGCGCATCCGTGCGCAAAAGGGGTCGGCCCCGGCTGGTCGAACTGCCCCTGATCGGTTTGGTTGCAACCTACCATATGCGCCGTTCCGGTCAGCATATTCATGGCACCGTACCCGGCGTATTGCAGGAGCCGGGGATTATCGAAATAGCTGATTTTGGGGCATACCACACCCACCAACGCCGACTGCTCAAACGGCCGGAGCAATTCATCCAGCACATTGGGAGTCAGCTCGGTATCGTTGTTCACAATGAAAAAGTACGCCCCGCGCGCGTGCTGCATTCCCAGATTATTACCACCCGTAAAACCCAGGTTCACATCGCTCCGCACAACGCGTGCCCACGGATACCGCGCCATATCCACTTGGCTGGTCAGGCTTGGTACCGAGGCATTGTCGACAACGATTACCTCATAATTCGGGTACGCCAGCCCCCGCACCGACTCGAGAAATTGCCGGGTCGTTTCGGCCTGATTGTAGTTGATGGTCACCATCGACACGAGCGGGGCCTTGTCGCCTACACGTTTTCCTTCTGCCATAAGCTAAAGAGGGTCCGCCACATGATGTAAAGGTCTGTTTTGAACGAAAAAGTCTGGGCATACTCAATGTCGAGAGCCGTTCGTTCACGATCCGACATGGGACCCTGTCCTTTAGCCCGCTTCTTTACCTGCCAGAGACCCGTGAGGCCAGCCGGTCCGGCAAATCGCTGTGCCGACTCGTTGGTGGTCAGTTTTTCAGCTTCGTACAGGGGTAAGGGCCGGTTACCCACCACCGACATATCGCCGAGTAGTACATTGAGCAATTGCGGCAGCTCGTCGATACTGCTGTTGCGTAGAAACGTACCCAGACGCGTAATGCGGGGGTCGTTCCGAAACTTCATAAACTTGGCGGCTTCTTCGTTTTCGCGCAGGTACAGCTTTTCGCAAATCAGCCGGTTCTGGTCGAATAGTGGCTGCTGACACGCAATGCCCCGCTCGCGGCAGGCACTGCACAAAAACGTGGCCGAGTCAGTAATGGGGTCTTCCAAATCGGCTGGCTGGGGGCTTTTGGCATAGATGTTGGAGCCGGCCAAACTTGTAATTTCCTGATCGGCCCGAACGCGCATAGTCCGGAACTTATACATGTTGATGATCCGGTAATTGGTACCTGCTCGGGTAGAACGGTAAAAAACCGGCCCCCTCGAATCGAGTTTAATCAGAATCGCGACGAGCAACAGGAGTGGCGAAAGCAGGATCAGAGCCACCGACGACACCAGCACATCGACGGCACGTTTCCACCAGGGTAACCGAAACACAAAGGCCGTCTGCCCCTCGACCGGCGCTGGGGCCTGCTTCAATCGGTCATAGACCTCCGTGTAATAATCTACTTGCTGCCGAATACGCTTGTCAGACTCCTCCGCGTCAATAATATCCATAACTCCTGGGGTTGATGAAACTCTAACGATCTGCCTGTCAAGCTCTCTTGTCAACAAAACGGGCACCGACACCAGCGTTCGGTTAGTCCGAACCAGGGCCAATACCCCAAAACTGCTTTGTTGGTCTACGATAATCAGATCTACCGGAGTAGCACCGACCAACCACAGTTCTGCATGTTTTGTATTCCGAAAGCGCGTGAGCAAACATGATCCGCCCAATGAATCGATAAGCCGATTCACGATATAGTCGTCTTCTTCGATCAGGAGAAGACTGGGCCTTATCGAACTATTCACAAAACAAGGAGGCTGTATAACGAGGACTTAGCACCGTGATGCTGGCACAGATATTGCTCTGTTTTTACCAGACAACTGCCCACGGGCCCTATAACCAATCAGGCACTTTGCGATACACTGTACCCACGCGAGAAAATCGACAGGAAGCGAGACTTGGGCTGCCAGGCGCTTTTGGGTTCGGCGCGGTCCAGATCGGCCACCATCCGCTCGTCGGTTTGGGGAACCGTCCGGCGCAGGAGTGCATTGAGTTTGGCCTTCACTTCGAGTGGGTTGAACGGCTTGGAGATAAAACTGTCAACGCCTTGTTCAAGACACTCAATTCGGGTGTCGCTGGAGGTAGCACTGGAAAGTATAACAATTGGGGTATGAGCAATGAGTTTGCTCATCCGAATCAGCTTCGTGATTTCGAGACCGCTGAAAAATGGAAGATTCAACTCGGTAAGCACACAATCGTACCGATTTCCTTGGATTAGTAGCCGAGCCGCGTCCTGACCTGTGTTAACAACGGTTATCTCAAAGTCCTTTTCAAGCGTTTGCGTGAGAATACCAGCTACATAGGTACTTTCATCTACTATGAGTAGTTGGAACTTCGGTTTCATTGTATGGATTTTTTAAAGATGGGTTAGATCTGTCCATTTAGACTATTTTATATATACCGAGTAACTCATCTTTAGATCACAATTTGCCGCATTTCGAACAAGTGGTCCTATTGATAGTATTTTTTCTATAAGTCGCTATATATTTCTACACATCAGTACCTTTAAGTAGCTTTAAAAGACACATAATTAATTTGTTCTTAATGTAATTCCGCCCCCCAAAGGAGACAAAATTTATGACTATACCAAGATCCTTTTGCAATCAAAACAAATAACCCTAGGGTATATTCTCCTTTATTTGACCCTGGTTACTAAGTAAAAAAGCCGGGTTTTTACCCGGCCTTCACAGCATTTTATAAGCCAATAAATTGAGTATTAGCTAACAGTAGCTCCGTTCCAAACATCCTTGCTGGGCGGCAACATGGCCAGGGCTCCGTCGCGGTCCTCAGCCATCAGAATCATACCCTGCGACTCCAGCCCCATCATCTTGCGCGGGGCCAGATTGGCCAGAAACGTCACCTGCTTCCCGATCAGGTCCTCGGGCGCGAAGTGCTTGGCAATACCGCTCAGAATCTGGCGGCCGCCCATCCCGTCATCAACCCGTAGTTTCAGCAACTTATCACTTTTAGGCACTCGCTCAGCTTCCGTAATGGTACCGATCCGAATGTCCATTTTGGCAAAATCGTCGTAGGTGATCTCACCTTTGAGGGTGGGTACCTCTTTAGTGGCTAACTCGTTCATGCGTTTCGCGTCGTGTAATTTTTGAATCTGTCGATTAATCACATCATCTTCCAGCTTTTCAAACAGAAGACTGCTTTGGCCCAGCGTATGCCCTTCGGTGAGCAGGTCGGCTTTTCCGGCATTGAGCCAGGTCAGAATATCCTTGTCCAGCACCTCGGCATTCAGTTGCTGCCGGAGCTTGCGGGCCGTAAACGGCAGAAAGGGCTCACACAAAATGCTCAGGTTGGCCGTAATCTGCAACGCAATATGCAGAATGGTCTGGGCGCGGTTCACATCGGTTTTAACCACCTTCCAGGGCTCGGTTTCGGCCAGGTACTTATTGCCAAGCCGCGCCAGGTCCATAAGGTGCATGAGGGCCTCCCGGAAACGATACTGCCCAATGGCCTGCCCAATGCGGTCGGGGTACTGCGCCAGTTCGTTCAGCACCACGTGGTCGTACTCGGTCAGGTCGGCGAGGGTGGGCACGCGGTTATCGCAGAATTTCTGCGTCAGCACGAAAGCCCGATTTACAAAGTTTCCGAATATCCCAACCAGCTCGGCGTTATTGCGGGTCTGGAAGTCCTTCCACGTAAACTCAGAGTCTTTGGTTTCGGGGGCATTGGCCGCCAGCACGTACCGGAGCACATCTTCTTTATTGGGCATTTCGTCCAGATACTCGTGCAGCCAGACGGCCCAGTTGCGCGAGGTACTGATTTTGTCGCCCTCCAGATTCATAAATTCGTTGGCGGGTACATTGTCGGCCAGAATATAGCTACCCTCGTGCATCAGCATCGCCGGGAAAATGATGCAGTGAAACACGATATTGTCTTTGCCAATAAAGTGCACCAGCTTGGTATGCTCGTCGCGCCAGTACAGTTCCCAGTCGCGGCCCTGCTCGGCAGCCCACTCTTTGGTCATCGAAATGTAGCCAATAGGCGCATCGAACCATACGTAAAGCACCTTACCGTCGGTGTCGGGCAGGGGCACGCTGATGCCCCAGTCGAGGTCGCGGGTCATAGCGCGGGGACGCAGGCCTTCTTTGAGCCACGACTGGCATTGCCCAAACACGTTGGTTTTCCACTCCGGGTGGCTGTTTACGTATTCTTCGATCCGGGGCTGCATCCGGTCGAGGGGCAGGTACCAGTTTTTGGTCGATTTCAGCACCGGTTTTGCCCCCGACAGCATCGACCGCAGCGGCTCTTTCAGCTCGGTAGGGCTGAGGGTCGAACCGCAGCGTTCGCACTGATCGCCGTACGCATTTTCGTTACCGCATACCGGGCACACGCCCACAATGTAGCGGTCGGCCAGAAACTGCTTAGCGGTTTCGTCGTAATACTGTTCGGTGACCTCCTCCGTGAAATTACTGCCCTCATACAGGTTCAGGAAGATCTCCTGCGAGGTTTCGTGGTGAATCTTGTTGGAAGTCCGGGAATAGATGTCGAACGAGATCCCGAAATCTTCAAACGATTTTTTGATTTGGGTATAGTACTTATCCACCACCTGCTGCGGGGTGATCCCCTCTTTCTGCGCCCGGATCGTGATCGGCACCCCATGTTCGTCGGTACCACTGATAAAGGCCACATCTTTGCCCGTTGCCCGAAGGTAACGCACGTAGATATCGGCCGGAAGGTAGCAACCGGCAAGGTGCCCGATATGAATAGGGCCGTTAGCGTAGATAAGGGCTGCCGTTACGGTATATCGCTGCGGATTTTCTAACATGATTGGAGATTGAGTGCCTGGTGCACCCGGACAGACGGCCTTGCGGTGCCATCCATACCGGCTCCTGGCAACTAATTTCTGCAAAATTAGCAATTCGGCACCGAGGATTGTTAAGTTTACCAAAACAGGGTCGAATCGCTATGGAATATACCCACTGGGACCTTAATATGTTCCCGGTTGGTTATGTGGTCACCGGACGGTGGCGTTTTGAGTACCCCTTTCATAGCTCCGGCCACTTTTTGCATGGATTCACCGATACCCCCTAAAACCGTATTCATAACCGGTGCTACCGGCTTTATAGGGTCACATATAACCCGGCGCTACCTGGCAGCCGGCTACCGGGTCGAAGCACTCACCCGCTCGGTGGGGCACACGGGCTTACTCGCCGATGTGGCCGATCAGATTCGCTGGCACGAGGGCGATGTCCTCGATATTCCTTCGCTCGAAGCCGCCCTGCATGCCAAACGCGACACCCCCACCCTCGACGTGATTCACGCGGCCGCCCTGGTTTCGTTTATTCCGAAAGACCGGGCGCGTATGGATCAGGTCAATGTGGAGGGCACCGCCAACGTGGTCAATGTATGCCTGAAAGCGGATGTTCGGAAGCTGGGCTACCTGAGTTCGGTAGCCGCCCTGGGCCGCCCGGCGAGCAAAACCCGCACCACCGAGCCGATCGGGATTGATGAGAGCCAGAAATGGGAAGAGTCGCCTAATAACTCGGCCTACGCCAAGAGCAAGTACCGGGCCGAGCTGGAAGTATGGCGGGGCGTAGCCGAGGGGCTCCCCACCGTGATGGTGAACCCGAGTATTGTGCTGGGCGAGGGCGACTGGAACCGGAGCAGCGTACAGCTTTTCAAATACGTCAACGACGAAAAACCGTTTTATCCGGCCGGATTGGTCAACTATGTCGACGTACTCGACGTAGCTGAAGCCCTTTTCCAGCTCATGGAGGCCGATTCGCTCACCGAAGACCGGTTTATTCTGAACGCGGGCACGATTCCCTACCGCGAATTGTTAGAACAGATGGCGGCAGCCCTCAACAAACGCCCACCCCGGATTCGCATAGCGCCTGTACTGACGCAGTTGCTCTGGCCGCTGGAAAGTATCCGCGCCCGACTGACGGGCAAAGCCCCGCTCATCACCCGCGAAACAGCACGGTCGGCCAGTTCGTGGTATGCGTTTGATGGACAGAAAATCACCCAGACAATTGATTTTCAATACCGCCCTCTTTCAGAAACCCTGACACGCGCGGCCCGAGCTTTCACCGGGCTGTAATTTTTTAATTCCGGGCGTTGCAGATTCTGATTTTGTACTTATATTTCTTACAGTTTGGGATAGCTCGCGCTTCTGGTGCGGCCCCTATCCCCTGAACATAACCCATTGAGGACTCAACATGGAGCAAGAGTTTGAAGAAAGAGAAGGTGATATAAATGATTCTCTCCGGCGGTTTGAGGCCATGCTGGTTAAGCAGGAGCGTCAATTTTTTGACCTTGACGTCTATGAGCGATTCGTTGAGCACTACCTGGGTGAGGGCGACCTCGAAAAAGCGTTCCAAGCCGCCGAAGCCGGCCTCGAAAACTTCCCCTACGCCCTGGAGCTGATGCTCGACAAGGCGCAGATTCTGGCCAATTTCAGCCGATTTGATGAGTCGCTCGAACTGCTCGAACGGGCGGGGCTCTTTAACCCCGGCGACCTCGACGTGCAGTACATGCAGGGAACGGTACTGAACATGGCCGGGCGGTTTGAGGAATCGGTGCAGGTGTTGGAAGACATGCTCGACAACACCGACGACAAAGACGATATCTATTTCCAGATTGGTCAGAGCTATCAGAACTGGGGCAAATACGACGAAGCCATCAACTGCTACAAAAAGGCCATTGACCTCAACATGGCCAACGAGAACGCACTGTACGAGCTGTCGTTTTGCTTCGACGTAACGGGTGAGCTTGAGGCCAGCCTGCCGTACTACAAAGGTCTAATCGACAAAGACCCGTATTCGTACCATGCGTGGTACAATCTGGGCATTACGTATAGCAAGCTGACCCGGTTTGAGGAAGCCGCCGAAGCGTACGAGTACGCAACGATCATTAAGGACGATTTTGCCTCGGCGCACTTCAATCTGGGGAATACGTACATGAACCTGGGGCAGTTTGAAAAGGCCGAAGGTTGCTACCGGACTACCCTGCTGCACGAAGAACCAACCGCTGATACCTACTGCCACCTGGGGGCCAGTCTGGAAAAGCAGGATCGCCTGCCCGAAGCCATTCGGGAGTACCGCGAGGCTGTTCGGCTCGATAACATGTGGGACGAAGCCTGGTACGGTATCGGGGTTTGTTTGAGCGAATCGGGCAAGTGGTACGAAGCCCTTCCCTTTCTGCAAAAAGCCATCAAGCTCAACGACAACAACGCCGAGTATTACCTTGCGCTGGCCGAAACGGAGTATAAAATCGGCAATGTGGTATCAAGCGTAGAAGCCTTCGAAAAGGCGGCCTCGGTCGACCCGTCGAACCCCGATGTGTACCTGGTCTGGTCGCTGGTGCCGTTTGATCAGGGCAACTTCGACAAAGCCAACGACATTATTCAGCTGGGCCTGGAGGAGTTACCCAAAGAAGCTGACTTGTACTACCGCTCAGCAGTATATCTGATCCATGCAGGCATGTACCGCGAAGCCCTGATACAGCTCGAAGCGGCCCTTACCCTCGACTACAACGGCCATCTGCAACTCTTTGAGTTTTTCCCGGAGCTGGAAAAGCAAAAAGCTCTGTACAAAATCATTCAGCAATATAAAGCTGAATAACAGAGTAATACCGGTACTCCGCGCAAAAAGTAAGTGGTGAGTAATTTTTAAAAGCATAACCCGATTCAAACCGTATGGGCTGAATCGGGTTATTTATTTTACGGCATATGTCTGCATCTACGTAGACATTTCGTCGTGATCAGTAAAGTTTTCAAAATTTAATTTTGTCAACCAACTAACCTATGCGCAAGTTCTATACAATGAAGCGGCTCACTTTAACCGCTTCGCTACTGCTATTGACAGTGGCAACCTCATTTGCCCAGCGAATTAGCGGGCGCGTCACCGATGCCCGCACCAAAGAGGCCCTGGCTGGTGTCACGGTGCTGGCTACCGGTACCACACAGGGTGCCACTACCGACGGAAGCGGTTCTTACTCGTTACCCCTGAAAGCAGCCGGTACCTATACGATTCGGTTTAGCGCGATCGGCTCCGAAACCCGTGAATCAAAAGTAACGGTAGGCGCTGGTGAGTCGGTCGTGTTGAACGTCGAACTAACCGAGTCAAATGCAAGCCTCAGCGAAGTAGTGGTGGTGGGCTCGCGCTCAACGCAGGTACGCACGAGCGTTGAAACCGTTGCCCCGGTCGATGTGATCCAATCGCGCGACCTGGCCGCCACCGGGCAGGTTGAACCAACCCAGCAGCTGAACTTTGTGGCGCCTTCATTCAATTCGTCGCGTCAGACCGTAGCCGACGGAACCGACCACATCGACCCTGCCACCATTCGCGGCCTTGGCCCCGATCAGGTGCTGGTGCTACTCAACGGCAAGCGTCGGCACAATCAGGCACTGGTCAACGTCAACGGAACCATCGGGCGCGGCTCGGTGGGCACTGACCTGAACGCCTTACCAGCCACTGCGCTGGAACGCGTTGAAGTGTTGCGCGACGGAGCGGCATCGCAGTACGGGTCCGACGCAATTGCGGGGGTTATCAACCTTCGGCTAAAAGAAAAAATCGGCACCTCGGTCAATGCGCAATTTGGCCAGCAGTATGCCGGCGACGGCCGGGTGTTGCTGCTGGGCGTGAACCACGGTTTCCGGCTGGGGAAAGAAGGGGTATTGAGCGTAACGGTTGAGGGTCGCAGCCGCGAAGCCACCAATCGTGCTGGTACCTACACCGGCCCGGTGTATTTCAACTGGGTCAGCAATGGCGCGGTAAACCAGACCTTGCGGGCGCAAGACGAAGCCCGCATTGCGCAACGGGGCTTCAGCCGGGAAAACAACATGCAGATTGGTAATTCGGCCGTCGACAACGTTGCTACGTTTATCAATATGCGGCTTCCGCTCAGCAAAACCGCCACCTTCTACGCCAACGGCGGCTATAACTATCGGCGCGGCATTGCTGCGGGCTTCTACCGTTACCCGTTTCAGAATACGCAGATCGACACAACGATATACCGGAATGGCTATCTGCCGCAAATTCAGTCGACTATCCAGGATTATTCGGGCACGGCCGGTTTGAGCGGCAAGAGCGAATCGGGCTGGAACTGGGATGTCAGTGCGGTGTATGGTGGTAACCAATTCCGGTTCGACGTAAAAAACTCCCTGAACGCTTCGCTGGCGCGGGCCACTACCCGCCCCGACCGGACACAGTCGGAGTTTTACGCCGGTACACTCCGGTTCAATCAGCTCACGACCGATGCAGGGGTATCGCGTGATTTTGGCAGTCAGCTGGGCCTGAACTCGTTCAACGTAGCGGGTGGCCTCTCGTACCGGGTAGACAACTACCAGATTTCGGCTGGCGAAGAAACCTCGTGGCAGAGCTACAACCAGGCTCCACCGGCTACTCAGTTTGCCGCCGGGGCGCAGGTGTTCCCGGGTTTCCGGCCCACCAATGCCGTTAATGCCACCCGGAATGTATTTGCAGCCTATGTCGATGTGGAAAGCGACATTACCAGCCGGTTATTGCTGAACGCGGCTACCCGGTTTGAAAATTACTCTGACTTTGGGGGCAACGTAGCCTGGAAGGTAGCCGGTCGCTACAAAATTGTGGACGAAATCCTGTCGATTCGGGGAAGTATCTCAACCGGTTTCAGGGCCCCCTCTATGCATCAGCGGCTGTTCAGCGCGGTATCAACACAGTTTGTCAACGTAGGCGGCACACTCACCCCCTTACAGGTGGGCACCTTCCGCAACGGCGAGGCAATCGCCAACGCCTTCGGCATCCCTCAGCTAAAGGCCGAACGATCGTTGAATTACGCCCTTGGGCTTACGTCGCGGCCGGTTTCGAACCTGAGCATCACGGTGGATGCTTACCAGATTGATATTACCGACCGGATTGTGTTGACCGGACAATTTCAGCGGGGCACAAGCACCTCTGGACAAGTAGTGACTGGTATTCTCGACGGAGCCGGGGCCCGCGATGTAAACGCAGCGGCTTTCTTTACCAATGCCATCAACACCCGCACTCGCGGCCTGGATGTAGTAGTCTCGACCAGCCCCAGAATCAACACGGGCAAGCTGGACCTGACGCTGGCGGCTAACTTCAACCGCACCGACATTACCGAACTACGCGGTACAGAACGTATTCCGAACGACAACACCTTCGGAAACGTACTGTTTAACCGGCAGCAGCGGGGTTTCATTGAATTAGCCAATCCACGCAGCAAAATAACCCTTGGGGCTAACTACACGATCAATAAACTGCGCTTTAATGTCCGGGCTACCCGGTTTGGCGAAGTGGGCGTTCGTGACCCGTCGAACGCAGCCCTCGACGAGACGTACAGCCCCAAAATTGTGACTGACATCAACATTGGCTATGCGCTAACCAAAGCCATTACCATTGCGGTTGGTGCCAACAATGCGTTGGATGTGTACCCCGACAAGATTAAGAATACGCAGGCTTTTGTGACACCACCGCTCGACAATACGTCTTTTGGCCGGTTTGTGTACAGCCGTAACGCCACCCAATTTGGATTCAACGGGGGCTATTACTTTGTAAACCTGACGGCTAACTTTTAAGACACGTTGTTAACTACAGGCTAACGCGTAACAGCTCATAACTAATGCCAACCGAAACGGGTTAACTCTTGTAGTTAGCCCGTTTTTTTATGGATTTGCTTCGCCTTGCCCTCGACTGGACACCCAATACCAATCATACTGGATTTTATGTGGCATCGGCCCTCGGCTATTACCGGGATGCCAACCTCACGGTGGAAATTACCTCGCCCGATGTGGATAAGTACAAACAGACACCCGCCCGTCGGCTGGCAAAAGGCGAGGTCGACCTGGCCGTGGTCCCCTCGGAGAGTGTCATCAGTTTCCACACCACTACGCCCAACGTGCCGCTGGTAGCCGTAGCGGCCATGCTGGCCCGCGATGCCAGCGCGATTGTGACGCTCCAGCAAAGCGGCCTCGAACGCCCGGCTCAACTCGACGGAAAGGTGTACGGCTCGTACGGGGCCCGGTTTGAGGACGATATTGTCCGGCAAATGATTCGCAACGATGGCGGCCGGGGCGTAATTGCTACCCACAAGCCAACCCGGCTCAATTTATGGCAGGCCCTGCTCACCAACGAGATCGACGCTACCTGGATTTTTCTGCCGTGGGAGGGGGTAGAAGCTACCCTGAACGATGTGCAGCTCAACCGGTTTCTGCTCGACGACTACGAAATTCCGTACGGCTACAGCCCCCTGCTGGCTACCCGGCAGGATCTGATCGACCAGAAGACTGATGTGCTCCAACGGTTTGTGGAAGCAACGGCGGCTGGCTTTCGGTTTGCCGTCGAAAAGCCCGACGAAGCCGCGCACCTGCTCTGCAAAACCAGTGGGCACCCCACCCTGGCCGACGAAGGGTTTGTGGAACTGAGCCAGCAGACAGCCTCAGGTTATTACCTCGACACGGCGGGGCAGTGGGGCGTTATGCGCCGGGAGGTTTGGGTTCAGTTTGTCAACTACCTCATCCGGCACCGCCTAATTGTGAACCGCGATGGGGAGATCGTGATGAACCTCGACATCAACAAGCTTTTCACCAACCAGTTTGTCGAGTCGCTACCCGCCGTCCGAACAGTTTAGCAAACAAAGCCGGACTACCGGTGTTTTTTCTCAAATAGTAACTCAACGAATATGGAAAGTCAACCAAACCTTCAGGGCAAGAAAGTAGCCGCCCTGTTTACCGAAGGATTCGAACAAATCGAATTCACCGACCCCAAAAATGCGCTCGAAGCCGCCGGGGCTATTGTTCATGTGATTTCGCCCAAAGGGGGTGAAGTGAAAGGCTGGGACGATACCGACTGGGGCGATACCTTCGATTCGGACCTCCCCCTCGAATCGGCCAACCCCGACGACTATGATGCCCTGCTATTACCGGGCGGGGTGCTGAACCCCGATAAACTCCGGCTCGAGCCCGAAGCCGTGTCGTTTGTAACGTCGTTTTTCGATAATCAAAAACCAGTGGCGGCTATTTGCCACGCGCCTATACTCCTGATTGAAGCCGATGTGGTACAGGGCAAAACCATGACTTCGTACCCATCTATTCAGACCGACCTGCGCAATGCCGGGGCCAATTGGGTTGATCAGACGGTCGTACGCGACGGGAATCTGGTCACGAGCCGCAACCCCGACGATATTCCGGCCTTCAACCGGGAAATGATTCAGTTATTTGCCGAGGGCGTTACCGCCTGAACCCGATAAATCGAAGACGCCCGACTGATTACCAGTCGGGCGTCTTCGATTTGTTTATTTTTTCACTTCATTCAACTCGAATAAGTACCCATCGGGGTCAGGAAAATAGATCTGTACGACGCCATCAAACCGAACCTGTTTGTGGTAGGTAATGGCCCGCTGTTTCAGGAAAGCCTCCGACTGCGCAATGTCGGTCACAAACAACGCAATGTGGCTTCCGTTTTTGTCGTGGGTAAACTCCGTATTCCGCCCGGCCAGTAAATGAATCTGCTGCCCCTCACCCACATCGAACCACGAGCGAATGGCTTTCAGGTTGTCGGGGACCGGAATAGACTTGAGCCCGAGTACTTCTTTGTAAAATTGCGTACTGGCCTGTATATCTTTCACGTGCAGGGCCAGATGATTGTGCCGAACAACCCCCAGACTTTGCTGCCCAAATACGGCCTGCGCAAAAAACACCTGAGCACACAAAAAGAGACTACATACAATCGTTTTCATGACCACTTGATTGGCTTAATTTTCCCTTCAAGAAACAAATACGGGGTTGGTTCTACTATCAGCGATTCAAATTTGGCCGAAACGACCCTGCCACCCCTCCGCTATCCTGCTGTACTGAAAGTTGCCCGCACGGATTGTTTATATGCGGCAATTTGGTAGACACTGTCGGTTCGGGTAACCAGCGACGGGCGTGAATATCACCACCAGAAGGTTTGCAGATCTTACAGAATGGCACTAAATTTGTAATCTGCATTGTAAAACCGTGAAGCATCAGCGCATTATATTGGTCCGTTCGGTTAGCCTGTTACTGGTTAGCTTGCTGCTGTTCCTGGCTGGTTGGGGTCATTCCTCAATGGGTCACGAAATAGCAGGAAAAGCGCCCGTACAGAAAACCGAAGCCGCTCAGAAAGCAGGCAAGACCGATGCGCCCGCCGAAACGCAGATTAGTACGGCCGCGTTTGAAGCCGTTGTTACCCCGGCTACTTCTTTCGATTTTGAACAGCCGTTCTGGTTGTTGCCCCCGCCGATCATGGCGGTTTTGCTGATGCTGGCAGCCGGTACAGTTCGGCTGCTGCTCACCGAGCCTTATTTTTATTTCGCTTATTTCCGGCACGTATTCGGCCATTTTATTGCCCCCAATGCCCCGTAGTCGGGCCCACTCGTGACCCAACACACACGTTTATTCTCCGTGTCGGGCTGTCACATTCCATTCTTCAGTAACAATCCATTTTCCAATCGGAATCAGTACCATTCGTTCCGCTCCGTGGCTAGCCCCAAATGCGTGCGTTGAGCGACTCGCTGCGTTCCTCCAATTAGTGTCTTCTGTAGAAAGACCATGCAAAACAAAACCGGAATACTTATCCTGACGGGTGTCATTGCGCTGCTGAGCGTTTACTACCTGTCGTTTACCTTCGTCTCGCGTAGCATTAAAGAAGACGCGACGGCCTTCGCCACTACTAAGTCAGGCGATATTGATCTCAGAAAGAAACAGCGGTATCTCGATTCGCTCTGGAAAGAGCCCGTTTATCTGGGCAACACGCTTCAGGAAGTGACCGAGCGCGAACTCGGCCTGGGTCTTGACCTCCAGGGCGGTATGCACGTAGTACTCGAAGTAACACCAGCCGACATTTTGCGCGGTTTGGCTGGCAATACCCGCGACCCCAAGTTCAACGAGGCCATCAAGAAAGCACAGGAAGCGCAGAAATCGAGCCGCGCCAGCTTTGTTGATCTGTTCGTTGACGCCTACAAAGAGGTGTCGCCGGGCAACAAACTGGCCAGCCTGTTTGCGACCAGTGCCAACCGGGGTAAACTGAGCTATCAGTCGACCGACACCGAGGTACGCCGGGTACTGAATGAGGAAGTTGAAGGCGCTATTGGCCGGGCTTTCCAGATTATTCAGGCTCGTGTCGACAAGTTCGGGGTATCAAACGCCAACGTACAGCGCCTGCCGGGTACGGGTCGGGTACTTATCGAGTTGCCGGGTGCCGACAACCCCGAGCGTATCCGCCGACTGTTGACTGGTGCGGCCAAGCTTGAGTTCTGCGAGGTGTACCAACTGGGCGAAATCTCGGCCGGTATCGAAGGTCTGGGCGCTTACCTGCTTCGTGAAGAAGCTGCTCGCAAAGCCGCACAGACGGCTGCTCCCGCGTCGGGCACAGCCGCCAAAGGTGATTTGGCTTCTCAGCTGGCCAGTGGTGCTAAAGGTGACTCAACCAAAGCCGACTCAGCCGCTACCGGTTCAGCCCTGACTCAATTATTTGTCCCTGTATCGCAAAATCAACTGGGTGTTTACCTGAAGGATACGGCTCGTGCCAATGCCGTTCTGAACAACCCCGAAGTGCGGGCTCTGTTCCCGGCTGATATGGTGTACTCATGGGATCGGAAAGGCTTCACCACCACCGACAACCGTGAGATTCTGCCGATTTACTTCCTGAAGAAACCCGGTGGTCAGGCTCCACTCGAAGGCGATGTGATTACCGATGCCGCCAATGATTACGATGAAGCTGGCCGCCCTGAGGTGACCATGAACATGAACGCAACGGGCGCCCGTAAGTGGGCCGCCCTGACGGGTGCCAACGTAGGCCGGCCCGTAGCCATCCTGCTCGACAATCAGGTGTACACGGCCCCCAACGTACAAAACGAAATCACGGGTGGTCGCTCAAGCATCACGGGTCAGTTTACGGTTGAAGAAACCAAAGACATGGCCAACGTACTGAAGGCCGGTAAACTGCCTGCCCCCACAACCATTGTAGAAGAAAGCATCGTGGGTTCTACGCTCGGTTCGGAGGCTATCAGCGCCGGTATCATTTCGTCGTTGGTGGGCTTGCTCATCGTACTGGCCTTTGTAGTAATCTACTACGGTAGCGCCGGTGTAATTGCCGACATCGCCCTGATTATAAACATGTTCTTCCTGCTGGGCGTTATGGCTGCCGTACCTGGCACCGTACTGACTATGCCCGGTATTGCCGGTATTGTACTGACGATCGGTATGTCGGTGGATGCGAACGTACTGATTTTTGAGCGGATCAAAGAAGAACTGGCACTGGGCAAGCCGTTTAAGCAAGCCATTTCCGACGGTTTCCGGAACGCGTACTCGTCTATCTTCGACTCGAACATTACCACCCTGCTTACTGGTTTTATCCTGCTGCTGTTTGGTACGGGTCTGATTCGTGGCTTCGCCGTAACGCTGGTGATCGGTATTTTCACGTCATTGTTTGCGGCTATCCTGATCACACGCCTGATTCTGGATTCGTACACCGAGAGCGGCAAAACGCTGGCCTTTTCGGTAGGCTGGACCAAAAACCTCTTCAAGGATTCGAACTTCGATTTCGTTTCACACCGTCGCATCTACTACATCATCTCGTCGACGATCATCGCACTGGGTATTGTTTCGGTATTGTGGAAAGGCTTCGGCTTAGGTGTTGACTTCAAAGGCGGTCGTTCGTACGTGGTTCGGTTTGAGCAGCCTATTGCCACAACCGATGTACGCGATGCCCTGGAAGCTCCGCTGGGTGGTGCCCCTGAGGTGAAAACCTACGGTGGTACGGGGGTTAACTCCGATCAGGTGAAGATTACGACCAGCTACATGATCGATAACGACTCGCCCGATTCAGATAAGCAGGTAGAAGCTGCCGTAAATAATGGTCTGGCCAAAATCAGCGGTAACAAAGCAAGCATCGAAAGCTCGCAGAAGGTAGGTCCTACCATTGCCAACGACCTGATTGTGTCGGCCTTCTGGTCGATTTTGCTGGCCGTAGCCGTGGTATTCACCTACATCCTGATTCGATTCAAGAAGCTGGCTTTCGGTTACGGTGCATTGGTGGCTCTGTTCCACGACGTCCTGATCATCCTGGCTATCTTCTCTATCTTCAACGGTATCCTGCCGTTCTCCCTCGATATTGATCAGGCCTTTATCGGTGCCCTGCTCACTATCATGGGTTACTCAATGAACGATACCGTTGTGGTATTCGACCGGGTACGCGAGTACCTGAACGAAAGCAAGGGTAAGAAAGAAAGTATCGCGACGATTATCAACAACGCCCTCAACAGCACCCTGAGCCGCACGGCCGTTACGGGTCTGTCGACGATGCTGGTACTGGTGGTGCTCTTCCTGTTTGGTGGTGCTACCATCCGGGGCTTCTCGTTCGCTATGTTGATCGGGGTCATTGTGGGTACCTACTCATCGCTGTTCGTAGCTACCCCGATTGTGGTTGACACCCTGAGCAAAGATCAGGACAAGCCAACCACGCCTACCACTGCCCGGATTGACACGGTTCCGGCCGACTTTACGGACAACGTGGAGACGCCCGAAGAGTTTTCGGCAACGGCGGCTAAGAAAGAGAAGAAGGCAAAAACGCCCCTGATCCGTCCGTCGCAGTCATAAATTGTGAATTCCGAAAAAGCCGGGTGGTTTGTGCATCATCCGGCTTTTTTTGTCTTGCTGAATATTTCGCTATCTTGTTTGCTCGTTGTAGCAGCACAAAATTTCCTGAAACACTAATTCATCACAATAATCTTTCCTCTACATGGAAACAAAGATTAAACAGGTAGATACCAGCGTATGGCGTAAAAAACCCTTGGCTGCTTACGAGGCCGACATGAAAAAGAGCGAGCTCAAGCGAGTTTTGAGTCGTTGGGGCCTTACGTCGCTCGGTATTGGCGCTGTAATTGGAGGGGGTATCTTCGTTCTGACGGGTATTGCTGCTCACGACTGGGCCGGTCCGGCACTGGCTGTAGCGTTCATCATTGCAGGGATTGCCTGTACGTTTGCCGCACTTTGCTACGCTGAATTTGCTTCCATTTTACCGGTAGAAGGCTCAGCCTACGCGTACTCATACGGTACCGTGGGTGAAATCTTCGCCTGGTTTATCGGTTGGAACCTCATTCTCGAATACATGATGGGTGCCACAACAGTAGCCGTAAGCTGGTCGGGGTATTTCGAAAAACTGCTTCACCTCTTCGGTATTGACCCTCCGCTCTGGCTTATGAACGATCCGGTAACGGCTCAGGAAAAAGCCGAGAAACTGCGTGCGGCTGGCGAAGTCATTCCTGATTTTACGTTTGCCGTAAACCTGCCGGCCTTCCTGATTGTATGGGTAGTTACCTACATTCTGGTGAAAGGTATCAAAGAAGCTGCCAGCACCAACAACTTGATTGTGATTGTGAAAGTGGCTACGGTAATCTTTGTTATCATTGCCGGGGCTTTCTTTGTCGATGTATCGAACTGGACGCCGTTTATTCCTGATCCAGTTGTAGACGATTCTGGCCAAACCCATTATGGCTTTGATGGGATCGTGACAGCCGCTGGTATTGTGTTCTTCGCCTACATCGGTTTCGATGCTGTGTCGACCCAGGCTGGCGAGGCCATCAACCCGCGCAAAGACGTTCCGTTTGCGATTATTGCCTCTCTGCTGATCTGTACGTTGTTGTACATTCTTGTCTCGCTCGTGCTGACGGGTATGGTCAACTATAAGGATCTGGACCTGAAAGCACCGGTTGCGCAGGCTTTTGCCGACGCTGGTCTGACCTGGGCGGTTTACCTGATCACGATTGCGGCCATTGCCGGTCTTACTTCGGTAATGCTCGTGATGATGCTCGGACAGACTCGTATCTTCCTCGGCATGGCCAAAGATGGTCTGTTGCCCAAAAACCTGTTTGCTTCCATCCACCCCACCTTCAAGACACCCTGGAAGAGTACCATCTTCGTAGGTGCCATTGTTTCGATAGTAGCGGCCCTGACGCCTATCGACAAGGTTTCGGAGTTGTGTAGCTCAGGCACGCTGCTCGCGTTTGCTATGATTTGCGCGGCTGTATGGATCCTTCGGGTGCGTGAGCCAAACCTGGAGCGCCCCTACCGGACCCCCGCCCTGCCAGTTATTGCTACGCTTGGTATTCTGGCTAACCTGTACCTGATGTACAATCTCCGGACCGATACAAAAATCACGTTTGTGATTTGGGGAACGCTCGGCTTAATCGTGTATTTCCTCTACGGACGCCGTCACAGTAACCTCAACAACCCTTCTGAGTAAGATTGTTGCAGTTTTGTTAAACAGAAAAAGCCGCCCAACATTAGTTAGGCGGCTTTTTCTGTTAGTTGCACTTGACAAGCCAAAAGTTTTGTTTAATTTTATGCCAAGGGAACTTAAACAAAGCCTGAGCGTTCATTTCCACAGTATGGGGTATGATTTCCACAGTTCCTCACTCCACACTGGTTGAGATTGACAAACTGGCATGAAAGAGCCCCCTTTTTAACCCCTTAATTTTGAGTCATTTACCCTTTTTACGAGTGATATTTTCTTTTTTGAAAAACTTTGGTTGCGTTTTTGTCTAAACAATCACAGACTCGGTTCAACAAATAACACACTGAACAGCCATGACAGCGCTCGAATTCACTCATCATATTGGCAAAGTATCGAAATCACTTCGTCCCTTCGCCCTGCGCCTGACAAAAGACGTTGAAGATGCCAATGATCTGTTGCAGGACACGTTATTGAAAGCATTTACCAATCGTGACAAGTACACCGACGGTACCAACCTGAAGGCGTGGCTTTACACGATCATGAAAAATACATTTATTACCAACTATCAGCGGATGGTTCGGAAGAATACCTTCATTGACACAACCGACAACCTGCATTACATCAACACGATGGACAGCAGCACGGACAATGGCGCGTACTCGACCTTCGCTCAGGAAGACATCAGCCGGGCTGTCAACAGCCTTGATGAAACCTACCGCACGCCGTTTATGATGCATTTCCGGGGCTTCAAATACCACGAAATTGCCGCTAAATTGGACATACCCATCGGTACGGTGAAGAATCGGATTCACATCGCCCGCAAGGAGCTGAAAGATAAATTGAAAGTTTATGCGTATTATGCTGCATAATCGTGTGACTTTTTACGAGGCCACTCGTATTATATCTTGATTGAGTAGTTTTTGGTTAAAAAAGAGGAAGGTTCCGAAAAGTTGGTTGTTTTGCGACCAACTTTTTTGGTTTTACACCAAACCAATACCCCTGAATTAGGTTACCTTTTTACGGCCTTCGCCATTTATTTTTTAGATTGGCCGGTACCTACCTAAAAACTGACTTAACCCGGCTCTCAGCCGGATCGTGCATATGCCTAAACGGGTAATTGTGATTGGGGCCGGTTTCGCCGGTCTGTCGGCGGCTACAAGTCTGGCCAATAAAGGATACGACGTCACAATTTTAGAAAAGAACGAAATGGCCGGCGGGCGAGCCCGGGTCTTTCAGGCGTCTGGATTTACGTTCGATATGGGCCCAAGCTGGTATTGGATGCCCGACATCTTCGAAACGTATTTTGCCCGATTCGGCAAAAAGCCTTCCGATTACTACAACCTGATCCGGTTAGACCCCTCCTACTCGGTTATTTTCGGCCCCAACGAAGCCGTTGACCTGCCCGCCGACATGGCCGGTCTGAAACGCCTGTTCGAATCTATTGAACCCGGCAGCGGAGCCCGATTGGAAGAATTTCTGCGGCAGGCCGCTTACAAATACGACGTTGGTATTCATAAGTTCGTTTGGAAGCCAAGCCGGTCGATTACCGAGTTTATGAGCCTGAAACTACTGTACGATGTAGCCCGGCTCGACGTGTTTCAGTCTTTCGCCAGCCACGCCCGTAAGTTTTTCAGCCACCCCCGTCTGTTGCAGCTGATCGAGTTCCCGATTCTTTTTCTGGGCGCGACTCCGCAGAATACACCGGCCATGTACAGTCTGATGAACTATGCCGAAATGGCTATGGGCACCTGGTACCCTATGGGCGGCATGCACGAGATTGTGAAAGGCATGGTAAGCCTGGCCGAAGAAAAAGGGGTCAAAATTTTATTAAATCAGAACGTACAGCAAATCGAGCTGGCCCCCGGTAGCCTGGCGGCCCGCCGAATCGTAACCGATAAAGGTGTTTTTGAAGCGGATGTAGTGGTAGCAGGTGCCGATTACAACCATGTAGAAACGAAACTCGTTGACCCACGCCTGCGCAACTACGACGACGCGTACTGGAAAAAGCGCGTTATGGCTCCTTCGTCGCTCTTGTTTTACCTCGGTGTAAACAAGCGTTTGCCCAAGCTTCAGCATCACAACCTGTTCTTCGACGAAGACTTTACCCTACACGCCGAAGAAATTTATACCAACCCACGCTGGCCCTCACGTCCGCTGTTTTATGCGTCGGCCCCGTCGAAAACCGACTCCAGCGTAGCTCCAGAAGGCTCCGAAAACCTGTTCCTGCTCATACCGGTTGCGCCCGACCTGACCGACGACGAGGCTACCCGCGAGAAATACTATCATCTCATTATGGAGCGCCTGGAAGCCTACGTTGGCGAGCCCATCCGCGAGCATGTCGTGTACAAGCGTAGCTACGCCCATAGTGATTTCAAGGCCGATTACAATGCGTTCCGGGGGAACGCCTACGGTTTGGCCAATACGTTGCTGCAAACGGCTTTTTTGAAACCCTCGCTAAAAAACAAAAAAGTCACCAACTTGTTCTATACGGGGCAACTGACGGTTCCGGGGCCGGGCGTTCCGCCGTCTCTGATCTCTGGCTTGGTCGTGGCTGATGAAGTTGCCAGAGAATTTGCGTAGATTACAGTTTCTCCATCCTCCCGTACCCCCTACATGCTATGATGGCTTTATTTAACCAAACGGCACTGGAATGCAGTAAATTGATCACCGAGCACTACAGCACGTCGTTTACGCTCGGTATCAAAACACTGGACCGTAAGTTTCACCTGCCCATTTACGCCATCTACGGCTTTGTGCGCTATGCTGACGAAATCGTGGATACGTTTCACGACTTCGACAAGAAAGAGTTGCTCGACAAGTTCCGGTATGATACCTACGAAGCCATTGAGAAGGGAATCAGCCTGAACCCGGTGCTTCAGTCATTCCAGCTGGTGGTTCGGCAATACAGAATAGAGCGCGAGCTGATCGACGCCTTTCTGAAAAGTATGGAGATGGATCTGTATTTTCAGGAATACGACGATAGCGGCTACAACGAATACATTTACGGCTCGGCCGAGGTAGTTGGGCTTATGTGCCTGCGCGTATTCTGCGAGGGCGACTGTGCCGAATACGACCGGCTTCGCGAGTCGGCCCGGAAGCTGGGAGCCGCTTTTCAGAAAGTAAATTTCCTGCGCGATGTCAAAAGCGATTATCAGGAACGCGGCCGGACCTATTTTCCGGGCGTTGATTTCAATGATTTCTCACGCGATGCCAAGCAACTGATTGAAGACGATATTCAACGCGACTTCGACGAGGCTTATATCGGTATCATGAATCTGCCCAAAGGTGCGCGCATGGGCGTGTATCTGGCCTACACTTACTACCAAACCTTGTTCAACAAGATTAAGGCGCTGCCTGTGACGAAGATTCAGAACGAGCGGGTGCGGGTTCCGGATACCACCAAAATTGCCCTGCTGGCTCAAACCTATTTGAAGTACCGGCTCAATGTGATTTGAGGTAGGCAAGCTAAATGCCACTATCTTTGCTGAAAATAGCTTTTTCAGTACGTATGGTAGCAGCGGTAGCCCCCGGCAGCGAGGTAAGCACAAAATATGAGGCCGTCATTGGCCTGGAGGTGCACTGCCAGTTATTAACCGAGTCCAAGATTTTTGCGGCCGACGCCAACGTCTTCGGGTCGGAACCCAACACCAACGTGAGCGTTATCACGCTGGCGCACCCCGGCACCCTGCCCAAACTAAACCGGAAAGCTGTCGAATACGCCATTCGGATGGGCCTCGCCTGTGGTTGCGACATTACCCGGTTCAACGTTTTTGCCCGAAAAAACTACTTTTACCCCGACCTGCCCAAGGGCTACCAGCTCTCGCAGGACAAGACCCCGATCTGCGTGGGTGGCCGCATCCGAGTAAAACTCAAAGACGAGAACGGAAAGCCTACCGTAGATCATGACGTGCTGATTCACCACATTCACCTGGAAGAAGACGCCGGGAAGTCGATTCACGACGAGGGTACCTCTACCAATCTGGACTACAACCGGGCCGGTACGCCACTCATCGAGATGGTGACCGAACCCTGCATTCAATCGGCCGAAGAAGCGGGACAGTACCTCACTGAGGTGCGGAAACTGGTTCGGTACCTGGGTATTTGCGATGGAAATATGGAAGAGGGATCGCTGCGTTGCGATGTTAACCTGTCTATCCGGCCAAAGGGCGCTACTCACCTCGGTACCAAAGTTGAAGTAAAAAACCTCAACTCGATCCGCAATGTGCAGCGGGCGGTCGAGGCTGAGTTTCGGCGACAGGTTGAGGCTACCGAAGCGGGCGAACCAATCCGGCAGCAAACCCGCACGTTCGACGCCAACACGGGTCTCACACACGCCATGCGCGAGAAAGAGACCATGAACGACTACCGGTATTTCCCCGATCCAGACCTGGCTCCGCTGGTGGTGTCTGACGAGTGGTTGTCGGCCATTGAAGCCTCCATGCCTGCTTTGCCGGCCGCCGTATTTCAGAAACTAACGACCCACTACGGCCTACCCGAGTACGACGCTACCCAACTTTCGGACGCCCGCGAACTGGTCGACTATTTTGAGGCTGTTTGCGCCCAGACGTCCAACTATAAGGCCGTATCGAACTGGCTCATGGGCCCCGTACGGGCGCAACTCAGCGACCGGACACTACGCGAGCGCCAGTTTCCGGTATCGGCCGGGCAGTTGGCCAGCCTGATTACGCTCATCGATGACGGAACGGTGAGCCAAACCGCGGCTCAAACGATCTTCGGCCTCTTAATTGAAAACCCCGAAAAAACACCCGCCGAACTGGCCAAGGCCCACGGGCTGGAGCAGAACCGCAATACCGACGCCCTGCAAACGTTGGTAAGTGAGGTGTTGGCCGCCTGGCCCGATAAAGTTGCCCAGTACCAGAAAGGCAAAAAAAACCTGCTAGGTTTGTTTGTTGGTGAGGTGATGAAAAAGTCAAAAGGATCGGCAGACCCCAAGTTAGTCAATCAATTAATTGTCAACGAATTGTCGAAGTGACTATGAACGTAAAGCAACTTTTTGGCCTACTTCTGTCGGCGTTTGTGCCTGCTGTGGCCGCTATGGCCCAAACAGCACCCGTTCAGAAAGAAATTAACCTGACGGGCAAAGTACGGAGCGCCAGCCCCGGCAACATGGTGTATCTGGAGACCAACGGACAACCCGCCCTCCGGCTCGATTCAGCTAAGCTCGACCGCAACAACCAGTTTACGATTAAGTCGCGCATACCCGACGGCGGGGGCGTGTATCTGGTCAATATTGCCGGTGGCCAGAAAGTGGTGCTCCTGCTCGAAGGTGGCGAAACCCTCAATATCACGGCCGACGGTTTCCAGACCGATCTGAAAACGGGTAAAAAAGGGCAGGCCGTGGTTACGGGCTCCAGGAATATGGAGTACTACGGCAAACTGATGAGTATGTACGAGGACATCCGGGCTAAAAGTACCGCCTGGCAAAACCAGTATAACGATGCAGCCGCCAAGCGCGACCAGAAAAAAATGGACGCGATTATGGCTCAGTCTGATGCAGCATCTAAAGAGTTTACGGATAAGGTAAAAGCGTTGTTGCCCGAAATGGGTACCTCACTGGCGGCCTTATTTGCCACCAATTTTCTGAGCGTCGATACCGATTTCCCCACGCTTGATAAGTTGGCACGCCGGTTTGAAAGCGAAAACCCTAACAGCCCGCAGGCCAAAGGATTTATTGGTAACATCGCCCGGATTCGGGGGTTGATGACCGGCTCGGTGGCACCCGACATTGCCCTGAACGATACCACCGGTAAAGCCGTACCACTGTCGTCGCTACGGGGCAAGTATGTGCTTGTTGATTTTTGGGCGAGCTGGTGCGGGCCCTGCCGGATGGAGAATCCCAACGTAGTGCGGCTGTACAACAAGTACAAAGACAAAGACTTCACCATCTACAGCGTATCGCTCGACCAAAGCCGCGAAAACTGGGTAAAGGCCATTCGGAACGATAACCTCACCTGGACACACGTTTCGGACCTGCGCTACTGGCAGTCGGCTGCGGCTCAGCAGTACGGAGTAACGGGCATTCCGAAGACCTTTCTGCTCGATAAAGAGGGGAAGATTATTGCCAAAGACCTACGCGGCCCGGCACTCGAACAAAAACTTGAAGAGATTCTAAAATAATGAGCAGGAGGAGAAAGGAGACAGAACGTACGGTATTCTTTCTCCTTTTTTATTACCGCCTTTTTCCTTTTCCCACTTTATGAAAATTGCAATTGTTGGTTGTGGTAACATGGGTATGGCCTTCGCCAAGTCGTTTCTTCAGTACGATCTGGTAAAGAAAGATGACCTGTTACTGATTGAAAAAAGCACCGAACGGTCGCAGGCGCTCAAGGCCGAAAAAGCCGGAGTTGTGGTCGATACCATCGGGCCACGCGTAGCGGAGTATGATCTGGTTATCCTGTCGGTGAAACCCCAGGATTTTGGCGGGGTGTGCGATGCACTAGCCGCCGTGATCAAACCGAATCAGGTGGTCCTGTCGATCATGGCAGGGATTCCGATGAGTCAGATTCAGCAACGGCTCAATCACCCGCTGGTAATCCGGGCCATGCCCAACACGCCCGCTATGCTCGGTATGGGTATTACGGGCTTCACGGCGGCCAAAGAGGTAGACCTGACCAACCTGCGCCGGGTTGAGAACCTGATTAATGCTACCGGGCGGTCTATTTTTCTGGAAGACGAAGCCATGCTCGATGCCGTTACGGCACTGAGTGGCAGCGGCCCCGCTTACTTTTACTACGTGGTTAAAGCTATGGTAGAGGCCGGCCGACAAATGGGTTTCGACGAGGGTGTGGCCACGCTGCTGGTGAAACAAACGATGCTCGGCTCGTTTCACCTGATCAACAACGCCGATAAATCGCTCGACGACCTGATCAAAGCCGTCGCGTCGAAAGGAGGAACCACCGAGGCTGCCCTGCGTCAGTTCGAAGCTGGCTCGCTGGCCGATACCCTGGTGGCCGGTATCCGGGCGGCTCAGGTACGCGCTCAGGAACTCTCGAACGGCTAATCTCTTTTGGATTGTTGGTGTTGGTTTGTAGATTGGCGTTCCGTGTGCACGCCCTTTTGCCTTCTATATGAAAGCCCTCATTGTCTGTACCAATCACAAAGATTACCCAACCAAGCCCCACAAAACCGGACTTTGGCTGAGTGAACTTACCCACTTTTACGACGAAATCGCCGACCGAAACTTCACCATCGACATTGCCAGCCCACACGGTGGCTTTATCCCGATTGATGAGCGGAGCCTCGACCGACGCGATAACATCAATGAAAAATGGTACCAGAACCCCGAGATTCGCCATAAACTGGAAAACTCGGTCAGCCTCGCCGACGTTGCAACGGAGCCGTATCAGCTGCTGTACCTAACCGGTGGGCATGGCACCATGTGGGACTTTCCCGATAACCCACAGCTACAGGCCATCACCCGGCGCATTTACGAAACCGGCGGTATGGTATCAGCGGTGTGTCACGGGGTTTGCGGGTTGCTCAACGTCCGGCTCTCAGACGGCAGCTATCTGCTCAACGACAAGCAGGTTACGGGGTTCTCGAATATGGAAGAAAAGCTGGTGCGTCTGGACGAAGAAGTACCGTTTTTGCTCGAAGATGAGCTAAAGAAAAAAAACGCACACTATAGCAAGGGGCTAATCCCGTTTCTGCCTCACCTCGAAGTGGATGAGCGTCTTGTGACGGGGCAAAATCCACTCTCGGCCCGGAAAGTAGGCCGTAAAGTGCTGGAAGAAATGTTTGAAAAATAAGATTAGGGCGGGCTCCTTATCGGCTACCCGCCCTAATACCTGTGTTTACTTTCTCAATCGTTGCCCAAACGACGAAGCCAAAGCCTCGCGTAACATACGGAGGTGTTGTTCATTGAGCACATCGGCTCCAATAAACGAGATATGCCCTTGCTCAATCATCCACTCGGCCATTTGCCGGGCCGTTTGCCCATGACGGCCAAGTAACGAGCTCATATCCAGCTTAAAGAGCGTTCCGCGGTTTCGGAGCAAGCGCACCCAATCGCGGTTGTTCTGCAAATAGATATACCGTTCGGGATGCGCCAGTACCGGCATCAATCCGCGTGCATTAAGCATATCGGTCACATCGTACCAGGTATCAGGAAAGCTAATCAACGACGTTTCGATGAGCACCAGCGACCGAGGGGCGTCGATATACGTCCCAAACGGTAACAGCTCACTGCGGTTGTCGAGCATAGTCAGAAACCCATCGTCGATGTAGTACTGAGCTGCCGTATCAATATAGACCATCAGCCCCTCGTCGAGGAGTCGATGCTGAAGGGTATGTGCTGCTGTTCGTATCTGCTCCGGCGTTGCCCCATAAAAGCGATGCATGATATGGGGGGTCGCCACAATTCGCTTAAATCCAAGCCGACTGAGCTGACGAACGATTGAGACACTCTGATCGAGCGTTTCAGGACCTCCCCCCAGCCCGGGCAGGATATGGCAGTGAATGTCTGTGGTGTTCACCGACAGTGAGGTAGACCGGGGAGCCGGCCTTCGTGAGCGCGTAAGGAAAGAAAACGACATAGGCATGCGTTAAGTAAGAGCCGCAGAGTTTAAGTAAGAGCCTCACGATTTTATGGGGGGTTAGTTGGGTAAAACCTCATTATACATGAACTATGCCAAAATAAAAAAGCAGAGCCTCACGACTCTGCTTTTTTTGAAAAAGAATTGATTTAGGCTAAACCATCGCATGCGGAAACAGGCTCCGCAGCGTGGGCAACTCCTGATCTTTGTCCGAAACAATCGGATTGGTAATGCCCCAGTCAATGTTAATATCCGGGTCGTTCCAAATCAGACCACCCTCGGCCTGCTTGTTATATACATTCGTGCACTTGTAGCTAAAAATACAGTCTTCAAGAGCCACAAAGCCGTGCGCAAAACCAGCCGGAATCCAGGCCATATTGCTCAGAGCAGCATCCAGCAGAAATGTCTCGTACCGGCCAAACGTGGGTGAGTCTTCCCGGAGGTCAACGGCCACATCGAGTACTCGGCCGGTGATCACCCGTACCAGTTTTCCTTGCGCAAACGGCTCATTCTGAAAATGAAGCCCCCGCAAAACGCCCTTTACCGAAAATGACTGGTTGTCCTGCACAAAGTTCATGGGCAAGCCCAATGACTCAAACAACGGCTTGTTGTATGTTTCTAAAAAGTGTCCTCGTTCGTCTTTAAATACGCGTGGAATCAGTTCAATCAGCCCCTCGATCGACGTTTGGCGAACCTGCATAAATCAGTTCTAATTAGATGAAAATCCGGTAATTGGTACAAAACTACGAAAGCCCAGTCGTAGTTCGTACCTTTGACGACATGACTTTTCGTTAATCCGTTGCATGACTGCCGAAGAACTTTCCCAAATTATTTACCGGAAACGGTCATACCTCTGCGTAGGGCTGGATACAGATATTCGTAAGATCCCATCGCACCTGCTGAACGAGCCCGACCCTGTTTTTGCATTTAACCGGGCTATCATCGACGCCACCGCCCCGTATGCCGTAGCCTACAAACCCAATATTGCCTTTTACGAGGCTATGGGCCCGCGCGGTTGGGAGAGCCTTCAGAAAACAATCGACTACATCCCGGCCGATTGCTTTACTATTGCCGACGCCAAGCGGGGCGATATTGGCAATACCTCAAGCCTGTACGCCCGTACGTTTTTTGACCCCTCGGCGGCCGGTCTCAATTTCGACTCCGTAACGGTGGCCCCGTACATGGGCCGCGATTCGGTTGTCCCGTTTTTGGAATATCCCGGCAAATGGGTCATTCTGCTGGCCCTAACTTCCAATGCCGGTAGCGCCGATTTTCAACGCCAACCCGTAGGCGAGCAGGAATTATTTGAAGTTGTGATGGAAACCGCCCAAACCTGGACCACGCCCGACCAACTGATGTTTGTGGTAGGGGCCACACAAACCGACCAACTGGCACGTATCCGCGAAATTGCCCCCGATCATTTTCTGCTTGTTCCGGGGGTGGGCGCTCAGGGCGGCTCACTCGCCGAGGTATCGCGGATAGGCCTCAATAGCCGGGGCGGGTTGCTGGTCAATGCTTCCCGGAGTATTCTATACGCATCGGCCGGGCCCGACTTTGCCGAGCGGGCAGCCGCCGAAGCGCAGGCACTACAAACCGAAATGGCCAGCTATTTATAAACGTTTCTGGCCGTCGGTTCGTTATTCAGGTTAGCCGCACTGACTAGGTTGGTGCGGCTAACTTTATCTAAACGAACGACTTCCCGACCGTATGCTTCGGTACGTATACCTGGCGGGGTGGCTCCTCAGCTCCTCGCTCCTTCTGGCCCAGCCAGCCCCTAAAACCTCGGCACCAAAAACGCCCGCCAAAATCACCAAAGGCCCGGCAGGTTTAACCTCTCCCATTCCGTTCGACCCGACTGTGAAGGTGGGCAAGCTGCCAAACGGCCTTACCTACTTTATCCGCAAAAATTCCGAGCCCAAAAACCGGGCTGAATTGCGGCTGGTGATCCGGGCCGGATCGGTACTCGAAAACCCCGACCAGCAGGGACTCGCTCACTTCATGGAGCACATGGCCTTCAACGGCACCAGGAATTTCCCTAAAAACGAACTCGTTAATTTTCTGCAATCGTCGGGCGTACGCTTTGGTGCCGACCTGAATGCGTACACCAGCTTCGACGAAACCGTATATCAGCTCCCTGTACCCACCGACTCCGTCCAGCTTTTCGAACGGTCGTTCCAGATTCTGGAAGACTGGGCACACAATGCGCTGCTCGATTCGGTCGAAATCGAAAAAGAACGGGGGGTTATTCTGGAAGAAGCCCGGCTCGGGCGTGGGGCGCAGCAACGCATGCGCGACAAGTACTTTCCGCTTATCCTGAACAACTCCCGGTACGCAAGCCGGCTACCCATTGGTAAAGACAACATTATCAGCAGTTTTCGACCGAGTTTACTCCGTGATTTCTACCGCGACTGGTACCGTCCCGACCTGATGGCGGTAATTGCCGTGGGCGACTTCGACGAAAAGCAGGTGGAAGCCATGATCCGCGAAAAGTTCGGCCGGATTCCCAAGCCTGCTGCCAACGCCAAAGCCCGGCCCGAGTACGGCATCGAACCCCACAAAGACACTAAAGTCGTAGTGGTGACCGACCCCGAACAGCCAAACACCATTGTACAGGTGATTTACAAACGGCCCGAAATAAAAGAACGGACCATTGGCGACCTGCGCGACGGTCTGCAACGGAGCCTGTTCAACGCCATGCTCGGAAACCGGATTCAGGAGCTGACCCAGAAAGCCAATCCACCCTTTGTGTTTGGGTTCAGTAACTACGGTGGTTTTCTGGGAAATCTGGATGCATTCTCGTCGATAGCCGTACCCAAAGATGCCGGCAGTGTAGAGGTGGCCATTCGGGCGGTGCTCGACGAAAACGGCCGCGCCCGGCGTTTCGGCTTTACCCCGACCGAACTGGCTCGGGCCAAGCAGGAGTTGCGCACCGGCGTTGAGCAGGCCTATCGTGAGCGCGACAAAACCCGGTCGTCGTCGCTCGTGGGGCAGTACGTGCAGTACTATCTGGAGGGCAGCCCTGCTACAGGTATTGACTTTTATTACCAGTTTGTGAATAAGTACCTCGATGGGATTCAACTGAGCGAGGTAAACAAACTGGCAGGTACGTTTATCGGCAACGAAAACCGGGCGGTCGTGATTATGGCCCCCGAAAAAGACAAAGACAAACTCCCGAGCGTAGAGCAGGTAATTCGGGTCATTGACAATGCGGGCAAAGACCTGACGGCCTACGTTGATCAGACGGTTAATAAGCCGCTGCTGGCTACCAGCCCAACCGCAAAACCCGTGGTAGGCGAAAAGCAGGTTGCCCCCATCGGCGTAACTGAATGGACCCTGGGCAACGGTGCCCGCGTGGTACTGAAACCCACCGACTTCAAAAACGACCAGATTCTTTTTGCCAGTGTTAGCTACGGGGGTACATCCCTGTACGATTTGAAGGACTACATGAACGCCCGGTTTGCATCAACTCTTATCGGGCAGGGCGGCACCGGGCCGTTCAATCAGATTCAGTTAGGGAAATACCTGGCGGGTAAGTCGCTCAGTGTGAATCCATACATCAGCGAAATCAACGAAGGGGTCAGCGGTAGCACCACCCCCAAAGACCTCGAAACCTCTCTGCAACTGCTGTACAGCTACTTCACCCAACCGCGCAAAGACTCCGACGTGGTGCAGGGATTCCTGTCGAACCAGCGTAGCCTGTTGCAGAATCAGATTACCACGCCAACACCCCAGAAAGTGTTTCAGGACACGATTTCGGTAACGCTGGGCCAAAACAACCCACGCCGGCAACCCCTTGCCCCGACCGATCTGGACCAGATCAGCCTCGACCGGGCCGAACAGATTTACCGGGAACGGTTTGCCAATGCCGCCGACTTCACCTTTTTTTTTGTTGGCAACATCGACCCCGCCCGGCTCAAGCCTCTCGTGGAAAAATACATTGGGGGTCTACCCGGCAATGCCACTACCCCCCGGGAAAACTTCCGCGATCTGGGCATCCGAATTCCGGCCGGCAAGCTGAACAAAACGGTGTACAAGGGTCTGGAGCCCCGCGCTACGGTGCAACTCGTATTCAGTGGCGACCTCAGCTGGAGCCCCGAAACCACTACCCAAATCGACGCCCTGGCTGAAGTGCTCGAAATAAAACTCACCGAAAAACTCCGCGAGGAAGAGGGGGGCGTGTACACACCGGGCGTCAGTGGCTCGTACAGCAAGCTACCTGCGCAGCGGTACACCTTCCGGGTCGGTTTTGGCTGTGCGCCCGAAAACGTGGAAAAGCTCATCGGGAAAACCCTCGACGTGATCAACGAGGTGAAACAGAAAGGAGCCGACCCGAAAGACATTGACAAGTTCAAAGCCGAAAGCCGCCGGGAAACCGAAATTCAGTTGAAAGACAACAATTTCTGGCTGGGCTACCTCACCAATCAATATTTCAATCAGGACGACCCCACCGAAATTCTCCGGGAAGCCGAACAGCTAAACCGGGTCACTGTTGAAAGCACACGGGCTGCGGCTAATCAGTATTTGTCGGGCCAGAATCTGATTCGGTTTGTGCTTTTGCCCGAACGGAAACAGTAAGTCAAAATAAGAGACAAAAGAAGAAAGATCCCACACAAACTGGATAAGTGAGTATCTTCGCAGTCCGGTGAACCGGGGGGTACTTCTTCTTTTGTCAGAATCCCTGAATTACAAGTAGAAATTACAGCACGGGTATCTTTTGCCCCCGTATCAACACTCGTCCAAACGTCCACACGATGAAACCCTACGCTACATATGCCGCTGAGGAGTTAGCCCTCGACGATATGTTTATGCGGTGGGTACAACACCCCGACGACGACGAAGTGGCCTTGTTCTGGCAAACCTTCACAAAGCAACACCCCCACCGCCGGGCCATTGTTGAAGAAGCCCGCCGAATGGTCATCGACTGCTCGACGCCCCTGCCGGGTGCTATGGCAAACGACGAGATGGCGAACCTCTGGGAGCGGATTCGGGGCTCGTTGCGCGAGCTCGATGAGGTGAAACCCCTGCAACCCAGCATCCAGAAGGTAGTAACGTGGTGGTATTTTGGCCGCACCGTTGCCGCTGCACTGGGTTTACTCCTGTTTATTGGCTGGAGTTACTGGATCCACCGGAGCGATAAACTGCAAACCATTCGTTCGGGGAGTGCCCAAACCCGCATGGTGCGTCTCCCTGATGGCTCCAAAGCCCGGCTACAACCCAACAGTCAGCTGGAGTTTGTTCAGCAGTGGGTTGGCGAAATTCCGCGCGCTGTATGGTTACAGGGCGAGGCCCGGTTTTCGGTGGTACACAGCCCTAAAACGTCCACCTTTCGGGTGCACACCTCCGACGTAACCGTGGAAGCCACCGGCACCGAATTCTGGATTGGTCAACAGGCCGAAGGAACCCGCATCGGCTTACAACGGGGTACCCTTACCCTGTTGCTCAACGACGACGACCGGCGGGTGACCATGCACCCCGGCGACTCGCTCGAAGTACGGGGGCATCTGGTCTTTCCGCTTAAACTTTCGGTTGGTCAGTTGAACAAAGCTGTCAAACGATAAGCCCTCTGTACCACTGGGTAGATAATCGACCGCGCCTACTTTTTTAATCGCATTATTTCTGACAAAGTATATACATTTAACCAGCAGATGTCGCTGTGACGTGTCTGACACATCGAAACGGCACTGACTATTCCCGAATCCATCATGAAGGAGTCCGTACTCAACAGACGGCAGTTCCTCCAGTCAGCCGGCCTGTCGGCTCTGGCACTCTCGGCCGGAGCCGACGCCCTGGCCCTCCACTCGGCCCCCCACAAATCCGGTTTGCAGATTGGCTACTCGGCCATCACCTGGGGCGGCAACGACGCTCAGGCAATCAAAGACATTTCCGGGCTTGGTTTTCGGGGTATTCAGCTCCGGGCCAACGCGTTTGGGCCTTACCGGACTAAACCCTCGGAACTGAAAGCCATGCTCGACGCAGCCGGGCTACAACTGTGTATGTTTTCGAGCGGGAATGTCGAGATCGACCCGGCCAAAGAGCAAAGCACGATCGACCAGCATGTGGCCCACGCCAGCTTTGTGAAGGCATTGGGTGGCTCGGCCTTACAGCTCACCAACAACGTGCGGCCCAAAGATCGGCTACCGACTACGGATGAACTGAAGCGCCTGGCGGAGGTTATGAACAAAATTGGCCAGCAAACGGCCGATTTGGGCGTTCAGGCCGTGTACCACAACCACATGCACCAACTCGGCGAAACCCCCGAAGAGGTCGATGTAATTGTGCAGGCTATGAACCCGAAGTACATGCGGCTTCTGCTCGATATTGCCCACTACAGACAAGGGGGCGGCCTGCCGGAAAAAGCCGTGATTCAATACCGCGACATGATTCATTCGCTCCACCTCAAAGACACCATGTCGCCTATTACCGATGGAACAAACAACGGACGGGCGTATAAATTCGTTGAACTCGGGCGGGGTAATGTCGATGTGGCTGCGGTGTTTAAGGCCCTCGACAAAATCAAGTTTAAAGGCTGGGGTGTGGTTGAGCTCGACGGTGTTCCCGAAAAAGACAAAACGGCAGCTCAGTGTGCGGCCATTAGTAAAGAGTACATCACTAAGACACTAAAATTTAAGTTGTGAAATCGTTTTTGATCACCGGCCTCACTGGCCTCTTACTAACAGCTCTGATTGCCGCCGAGCGGCCACAATCGCCCAATACCCTGACCGCTAAAGAGAAGCGCGAGGGCTGGAAGTTGCTTTTCGACGGCAAGACCACCAAAGGCTGGCGGGGTGCGTACATGGATAAATTTCCGGCCAAAGGCTGGAATGTGGAAGATGGTACGCTATCCATTCAGAAATCGGATGGTTCGGAGTCGACTAACTTTGGCGACATTGTCACCGAGGGTGAATACAGCAATTTTGACCTTATGTTTGAGTTTCGGCTGACCGAAGGGGCCAACAGCGGGTTGAAATACTTTGTGGTTGAGCACAAACCCAAACCAGCCGGTTCGGCCTTCGGTCTGGAGTTTCAGGTACTCGATGATGCCAAGCACCCCGATGCCAAGATGGGCCGCAACGGCAACCGCACCGTGGGTTCGCTCTATGACCTGATTACTGCCCAGGGCAAGCAGGTAAACCCCATTGGTGAGTGGAACGCAGGCCGCGTACTCGTCAACGGTACCCACGTGGAGCACTGGCTCAACGGCAAAAAAGTGGTAGAGTACGAGCGTGGCAGCGAGGAATTCCGGAAGCTGGTTAGCATGAGCAAGTATGCTGCACCCGCTTACAACGCCAACGGTCGGTTTGGCGAAGCCCCCAAAGGCCACATTCTGCTCCAGGACCACGGCGACAAGGTGTCGTTCCGCAATATCAAGATTAAAACCTTGTAAGTCCGCTCACAACGGCTTAGTAAGGGTACGGGGTCTGGTTTCCAACGCGAAGCCAGACCCCGTTTTTGTTTATGTGGTTTGTATGGCTGCCTTTCCGGCAGGCTCTATTCCGCACAGTACATACAATACCGGTCTATGAGTGCATCTGGGTCATCCTTACGGGCTTACAGCCCCGAACAAATATGCTTTCGGACTCCACTCCAGGCAGTAGGAAGCCCCGGCTGCGCTCTTTTCAAGAGGCATAACATTCAGTGGCAAAACGTAGTCCTATCATGGAAAACCGTCGTGAGTTTATAAAAAAATCAGCATTGGCTGGCCTTGGCATGAGCTTCTCTGCCAGCAGCTACGCCCGTATTCTCGGCGCCAACGAGCGCGTTCGGGTGGGTATCATTGGGTTCTCTGACCGGTTCCGGCAGTCGCTTGCTCCGGCCTTTATGAACCACGCCAAAAACCAGAACTTTGCCTTCGTAGGTGTTTCTGACATCTGGAGCCGCCGTCGCGATGAAGCCGAGCAATTTCTGAAAGGCAAAAACTGGGCGGATTCGAATTTCTTCAAGTCGCGGAACAACGACGAGTTGCTCGACCGGAAAGACGTGGACGCTGTCATCATCAGCACCGCCGACTTTCAGCACGCGCTGCACTGCGTCGACGCGGTCGAGTCTGGGCGGGATGTGTACGTAGAGAAGCCGTTTGCTGAGTCACTGGAAGATGCCCGCAAAGCCCTCAAGGCCGTTGAGAAATCGAAGCGGATTGTGCAGGTAGGCTCGCAGCGCCGGTCGGCCCCCAACTACCATTCGGCCAATGACTTTATCCGGTCGGGCAAATTTGGCGATATCAGCATGGTTGAAATGACGTGGAACGTAAACCAGCCCGGTCGCTGGCGCCGGCCCAAACTCGTTGCTGAAATCCGGAAAGAAGACACCGACTGGAACCGCTACCTGCTGAACCGGCCGAAGGTGGAGTGGGACCCCCGCAAATATTTGGAGTACCGGTTGTTTTACCCTTACTCATCGGGGATTCCGGGACAGTGGATGTCGCACCAGATTGATACCGTTCACTGGTTTAGCGGCTACGAGCACCCCCGTTCGGTGGTAGCCAATGGCGGGGTGTACGTCTGGAAAGATGGCCGCGTAAACGCCGATACATTCACAGCAGTATTTGATTACGGCCCAGACAACGATAAGTCGAAAGGCTTCCAGGTACTGTATTCATCGCGGATGCACAACGAAGCCGGCGGTACCAAAGAATACTACTACTCGAACGGTGGTATGATCAACCTTGACACGAACAAAATCACGCCCGAGGGTGGTCTTCAGGCAGGTCCGGCCAGAGATATGGGTATGCAGGCTAACCTCTTGCCCGAAATGACGCTGGCCAACGCCACCAAAATGGAAACAGGTGCCAACACCGGAGCCGACCCGATGACCTCGCTCCACATGCTTAACTGGATGGAGTGCGTACGCAGCCGCAAAGAACCCAATGCCCCCGCACGGGCCGGTTTCAACCACTCGGTAGCCAACATTATGGCGACTACGGCCCTGCACACCGGTAAGCGGGTTGCGTGGGACGCGGGTAAAAGCGACATGATTCTGAGCTAACTTTTAACCGGCCGAATGGCACGCGGATGACGCAGATGTAGCCGATCAACACGGATTTCGTTCAGGAAATCGCTGTTGGTTAGCTCAATCCACGTCATTTGCGTGCCATTCCTTTTATCTGAAATTCATGAAAAAGATCCTATTCCTGTCATTAATCAGCTTGTCGGCCGTCGCACAAAACCGGATTCAGCTTCGTCACGACGAAGCCGCCAAGCGGGTAGAGGTTACCGTCGACGGTAAACCCTTTACGGCCTATATCTACCCCGGCCCGGCATCGCTCAAAAAAGCCGTTCTGTACCCCATCCGCACAGCGGGCGGTAACTTCATCACGCGTGGCTGGCCCCTCGACCCGCGCCCCGGTGAGCGCGTCGACCACCCGCACCACGTGGGTATGTGGCTGAACTACGGCGACGTAAACGGCCACGATTTCTGGAACAACTCGACCGATATTAGCCCCGACCATAAAGGTACCTACGGAACGGTTGTACATACGGGCGTGCAATCGATGAAGAGTGGGAAAGATCAGGCCGAACTGGTGGTGACAGCCGCTTGGCTCGACAAAGACAATCAGCCCATGCTCCGCGAACGCACAACGTATATTTTCAAAGGGAGCGGCAAGCAGCGCAGCATCGACCGGATTACAACGCTTACTGCACTGGGTAAAGACGTTGTTTTTAAAGACAACAAAGAAGGCATGGTTGCCATTCGGGTTAGCCGCGAACTGGAACACCCTTCAAACAAACCCGAAGTTTTCACCGACGCAAACGGGATCGCCACGAAAGTACCGGCTGCGGCAAGTGCCGGTATTACGGGAAAATACCACAGCAGCGAAGGTATTGAAGGCGAGGCTGTTTGGGGCACCCGCGCCAAATGGATGAACCTGACCGGTAAGATCAACGATGAAGATGTTTCGGTCGTTATCATGGATCACCCGAAAAACGTCGGCTACCCCACCTATTGGCATTCAAGAGGTTATGGCCTATATGCAGCAAATCCGCTGGCACCTTCGGTCTTGTCGAGCGGCAAAGACGCCCCCATGAACTATACACTCGGCGCGGGCAAATCAGTTACATTCCAATACCGGGTTGTAATTACATCCGGTCCGATCGACAACGCGAGCATTGAGGCTCAGAATAAGGCGTTTACAGGCCAATAAGGCCCATTTTGAGCTATTTAACATACTGGCATACATTTTGTTCAGAACCATACCTGAGGCTATAAAGAAGTCAATCCAGGTATGGTTTTTTTACGAGAACGGCGTTTCAGAGGAATCTGGACAGGGCTTTTACTGATCACCCATTTAACGAACATGAAGGCGCTGGCCCAGATTCCCTGCGTTAAACCCGACGCAGGTGCTGACCAGAGCACCACCCAGTCGTCTTTCAAATTGAAAGACGCCCCAGCCGGTTATTTCTGGTGTATGCCGTCGGGCAACCCAGTGGCCGATGCAACTATCCACGCGCAGACCGGCGCGATCAGCGGTATGCGCACCCCCGGTACGTATCGGTTTGTCTTGTCGTCTATCGCGCACAGCATGAACCTACACGCCGACCGCCCTATTGAGTCGGACGGTCCTTTGCGTAGCAATACGCTGACCGGGCTCGAAATGCTCGACAACGGCCAGATTAAAGTTGGCGTTGACGGCCGGTACGGTGGGGCTATCACGTACCTCTCCACCAAAACGGGGGTCAACATGGTCAACAATTATGACCTTGGCCGCCAGATACAGGTAGCTGCCTATTCAGGGCCTGTTCCGTTTAAACCCGCTGGTTTTGAGATCAAAGATGTTTGGAGCCAGATTGGCTGGAACCCCCTTCAGGCTGGCGACTACTACGGTAATCCCGGCCGGATTCTGGCGTTTGAGAAACGCGACAACCTTCTGTATGTGAAAACGGCCGCTAAGTTCTGGCCCCTCCGTAATTACGAAGAAGGTACCATCATCGAGCACTGGGTTCGGCTGGCAGGCCCGGTGGTAAAGGTACACGTACGGGTTACCCTTGGCCGCAACGACAAGACCCAGTTCACCGCCCGCGAGCAGGAGTTTCCGTGCCTGTACCTAAATGGGGCGTACCGCAAAGCCTGGGGATATACTGGCACACAGCCCTTTACCAACGGCGACAAATACCAGCGCACAGCTCCGTTTGAGTTAGCCAATGTGAAGGTGTCGGAGCCCTGGATGGCGCTTACCCGCGACGATGGCACGGGTGTGGGCCTGTACTCGCCAAACAACCTGTTTTTTAAGGAAGGGTTCTTCGGCGACGAGTTTACCGACAATGAGTTCGGCTCCAGCACGTCATACATTGCCGCTACGCCATTCGCCCAGCTTGACCATAACTCCGTTACCGACTTTGATTACGAGCTGGTGGTGGGCCATGTCAACGATATACGTGCCTACGTATATGCCCAGCCGCGCCCCGACACCGGCCCGAACTACCGGTTTTCGAACAGCCGGGCCGGGTGGCACCTGTTTGAAGGTAATGACACGGGCTTTCCTATCAGCAACAAAGTACAGATTGTACACAATGGTCAGGGGTCGCAGCTGTTCAAATCACCGGCCGTTCACTGGAAAGGCTCCGACAACCCCAAAGTGTACGTACGGGCCGCTTTTAACCTGAACAACAACCAGACAAAGTATCAGTTTCACTGGCGCAACTTTGAGGATACCGACTTTTTGGGGTTCCGCTTCAAGGAATTCACAGTGGTGAACGACAATCAGTTTCGTACGTACGAGATCGACCTGCGCAATACCAACTGGGCCTCGTCGATTATCCGGCAAATTCAGCTGACTCCACCGGCTGGCTCGCAAACCACCGGTTCGGTACAAATTGAATGGATTTCGACCAACCCCGACGGCCCGCCCCAGGCACAGCCTGAGGCTCCGGCTACCGTTTGCACCGACACGGTGTTGGTAACGGTAAACCCCGCCCCCTCAAACGTAGTACCCGATGCCGGTCCCGATATCACGACCCGGTGCGGTATAACCACCCTCGATTTAACCGCCCCATCGGCGGGTCTGTCGTGGCGGATGATCAGCAAACCGAGCGGTTCATTGGCCACCATCACTCCAAAGGGTGCTGTACGGGAGCTTCAGAAAGCCGGTACGTACGTAGTAGCTCTGGCCAACGATACTTTCAGCGCCGTCGATCTGATGGCTATCACTGTACCGGATTGTGGCCCTCCGCAGTCGCTCTCCAGCGTGGTTTTTCTGGACAACGGACGCGGCAACGGCATTGCCCGCAACGGACGGCAGGAACCGGGCGAACCGGGCGTTCCGAACGTGACGGCTACGCTCTACTCAGACCCCAACGGGGATGGTAATCCGGCCGATGGTAAGATCCTCGACCGAGTTCGTACCAACGCCCAGGGTGTTTACCAGTTCAACAGCCTGTACGCCAACGAAATTTACATTATCGCCCTCGACGCGTCGAACTTCGTAGCAGGCCAGCCGTTGCACCGTACCATCAGCACCCGGCAGTCGAACTTCTCGCCTGTTTATGGTCTACTCAGCGGTAAAATTCAGCTTCAGAACCCGGCACCGGCCGCTCCATCGCTACGAGCATTGGCTCCGGCTCAATCTACAGACCCATCGTTCGGGCTGATTCCAGATTGCGGGGAACCCTCCTGCGTGATCATCCGGCATAAACGACTTCAGTAAATCTGTAGGCCAATGGCCCCCTGAACTTCGTCTTTTTATTTGAGAGAATATGCTAAACAGAAAGCCGCCCCCAACTTGAGGAGCGGCTTTTTTATTTCATTCACTTGTTCGGCAGCCCTTAATTCAAGGTGACCAAAGCCGACTTGTAGACGCGAGACTCCATGGATTCGAGCCAGTCGCGGAATGCATCGCTATCTTCCGAAGCGTTCTGCAATTCAGCGTCGATCTGACGCAGCAAAAAGTGCAACTGATGAATGTGCATCCACTGCTGACTGATGGCATCGGCATCGTCGGAGTTGCGGGGCAACCGCCGGGCATCGCCCGTCATTTTGCGCAGGCTATGCCGCAAGTGATACCGCAAAATCATTAATCGGCTGGCCAGTGGCAGCTCCGCTACCTGACGTTCGAGGTGACTGATACCTCTGGAGAGCAACGTGTTACGTTGGTTCAATTGATCCGAAACGACCATCCAGGCCTGCTCGGCTTTCAGTGATTCATAAGTTACGGTCGGCATAACAGCTACGGCAAAAGCGTTTAAACAAATTTAGACACTAGACTGACTATACAATAGGGATTTCATATGTTTCATAAAATTTTAATTGGCATTACTTCTTAGTAACCAAAGTTTAGACAAAAAATCTACTTAGTGGTTTAATCGACCGGTTTAGAACCATTACCAGCCGGGTGTCGTATATTACATAACTACTTTCTTCGCCTTGGTTAACACATGCACCTCTTACGTAATCTGGGGCTTGGGCTCTTTCTGACCGGTTTTGCCGTTTTCATACTCAGTCTCACGTTGGGGCAATTTCGGCTCACCGAAACAACACTGACGGACCTCGTAAAACCCGAGCACCGGGCTATTCTGCTCGACCGAACGGCCCCTATGCGCGATAAACTTTATGATAACCAGATAGCGTTTATCCAGGCGTTTCAGGGCGCGATAGATGGCTACAACGAGGAGATGCGCGCCCGCAGCCAATGGGATGCGGTAATTTATGACAACTACACCTTTGCCGTAACCCAGGCCGCGTCGGTCGGGACGGTGGCCGACCACCCGTGGCTGTGGTTCTGGTTAAGTATTGGCTTAGCTACGCTGGGTGGGCTAGTGTATGTGCTCGTTAACCCGAAGTACCATGGCCCGGCGGGTATTCGCAATGAGCACCTGTACGAGCACCCGGCTACCAACCGGGGCTGGGTGGCATGGCTCGTGGGGTCATTTCTGATCGGGTTTTATATTCTGCTCTATTTCTTTCCCGAGTACCTGACCAACTGGACGCTCATTGTGAGCCCCATCCGGCAGTTGATTAGCGGCAAGCCGGGCACTCAGGCACTCGCCAGCCAATGGTTTTTGTACGGATTTCTGTACACGGTCGTGATTCTGGTTATGGGCATCCGAATGTTGATTCGGCACCGGCACAGCCCCTACCAGCAATGGCGCACGGCTTCGGTCATGTTTTTTCAAGTTTCGTTTGCCTTTCTGATTCCCGAAATACTGGCCTTACTCAATCAGCCCTATCAGGACCTGAAAAATATCTGGCCACTCGACTACGATTTTTTCTTCGATTATGAGCTCAACGCCAAAATTGAGGCCGGCACCTTCGGGGTATTCATGCTCGTTTGGGGCATTATCCTGACAGTTATAGGCGTGCCTGTGCTCACCTACTTTTTTGGCAAGCGCTGGTATTGTTCCTGGGTGTGTGGCTGCGGGGGCCTGGCCGAAACCCTCGGCGACCCGTACCGCCAACTTTCCGACAAGCGGCTGGGTGCCTGGAAATTTGAGCGGTGGCTGGTGCACGGGGTGCTGGTTTTCGCGGTGGTGATGACAGCCCTCGTTTTGTACACCTACTTCACCGGCCAATCGACCGTATTGGGTGTGCTCGATTCGTACAGCGTTCGGTCGGCCTACGGATTTTACATCGGCTCCCTGTTTTCGGGGGTCATTGGTACCGGTTTTTACCCCATCATGGGCAACCGGGTCTGGTGCCGGTTTGGGTGTCCGCTGGCCGCCTATCTGGGGTTAGTGCAGCGTTTCAAATCGCGTTTTCGGATTACCACCAACGGCGGGCAGTGTATTTCGTGCGGCAATTGTTCGGCTTATTGCGAAATGGGGATTGATGTGCGCTGGTACGCCCAACGCCAGCAAGACATCGTACGTTCGTCGTGTGTGGGCTGTGGCATCTGTTCGGCCGTATGCCCGCGCGGGGTACTAAACCTCGAAACCGGGCGAGTTGATACACGTAACATCTAAAAAAAAGAGCGGGTACCCAAAACAAGCCTGTTTTAGGTACCCGCCCGTCGTATCCTTTGGCACTTATATCCCGACGTATCCGTGCGGAGTTACGGCACGAAGTTCGGTCTTTATCGACTCCGACACGTCCAGCTCGTCAATAAACTGACGGATGCTGTTGGCTGTAATCTTCTCGTTGGTACGCGTCAGAGCCTTCAGGGCCTCGTAGGGTTGTGGGTAGCCTTCCCGACGCAGAATAGTCTGGAGGGCTTCGGCCACTACGGCCCAGTTTTCTTCCAGGTCGGCCAGCAGAGCGGCTTCATTCAGTTCAAGCTTATTTAGTCCTTTGAGGGTAGCTTTCAACGCAATGACTGCATGGGCAAACGGCACACCCAGATTACGCAGCACCGTTGAGTCGGTCAGGTCGCGCTGCAAGCGGGAGATGGGCAATTTGGCCGACAGGTGCTCAAACAGAGCGTTGGCAATGCCCAGATTCCCCTCCGAATTTTCAAAATCAATGGGGTTCACCTTGTGCGGCATGGCCGACGAACCAACCTCGCCAGCTTTCAGCTTCTGCTTGAAATAATTCATCGAGACGTACGTCCAGATGTCGCGGTCCAGATCAATCAGAATCGTGTTGAGCCGCTTAAACGCGTCAAGCGTTGCCGCCAGCATATCGTAATGCTCAATCTGCGTGGTAAACTGGCTCCGTACCAGCCCGAGGCTCTGCACAAAACCATCGCCAAACTGCTTCCAGTCAATGGCCGGGTAGGCTACGTGGTGCGCGTTGAAATTGCCCGTAGCCCCGCCAAACTTGGCCGCCGACGGAATCTGGGTCAGCAGGTCCAGCTGTTTGTCGATCCGCTCGCAAAAAACCAGCAGTTCTTTACCCAGCCGGGTTGGCGAAGCCGGTTGCCCGTGCGTACGAGCCAGCATGGGCACATTGGCCCATTGGTCGGCTAGTTGACGCAGCCGCTCATTCACCTCGCGGTACAGGGGCGTAATCTCAGTTTTCAGGGCTTCATCAAGCAGGAGCGGGATGGCGGTGTTGTTGATATCCTGCGAGGTTAAGCCAAAGTGGATAAACTCCAGCTTGTCGGCGATAGGTAGGCTTTGCAGCTTCTCTTTAATGAAATACTCAACCGCCTTAACGTCGTGGTTGGTGGTCGACTCGATTTCTTTGATCCGGAGGGCGTCGGCTTCGGTAAAGTTCTCGTACAGCCCCCGAAGGGTCGGGAACAGGTTCGTATCCGTATCGGCCAGTTGGGGAATAGGCCACTCGCAAAGCGCGATAAAGTACTCGATTTCAATCCGAACCCGGTACCGAATCAGGCCAAACTCAGAGAAGTACGGGGCTAAAGCGGTTACTTGCCGACGATAGCGGCCATCGACGGGCGTGATTGCCGTCAGCGCAGATAATTCCATCCGGCAAAGATATTGCAATAGGCGCAGGGATGGAACGGATTGAGTAGGTTAGTTTGGTTAAAGCCACGGATTGCCCTCCTGTAACCGGCTCAATCCGTGGCTCTATGATTACCTAAAACGGTTGCAGATACACCCCAACTCCTAACCAGAATACCCGGTCGGCTTCGTAGATGCTGTAAGGCCGGAAACCCGCGTAGGTTTCGAGCAGGAATGTCAGGTTGTTTGGCCCCTGCCCCACCGTTGTCCCGATACCGGCTTTGACGCCCGGCCTGAAATTGGTTTGCTGCCACATTTTCAGATCAAGCCCGCCAACCAGCTGCGAATTTTTGGTCGATGGTTTTTTGTACCAGAACCCCGCCTGCGCGCTCAGGGGCTTGCGCTCCTGCGAAATTCGCAGCCCCACACCCAAACCTCCGTACACACGCACATCGCGTATCTGCTGGCTGTACGTCGCGTCGATCAGTTCGTAGTTAACGGCATTGGGTAACCGGAAATTCAGCTGATTCCGAATGATAAAATCGTCGCCGAGGTGCGATGAAAGGTGGTACGCCCGGAATCGCCAGGTACCGGGGCCGCGCCGGAGGTGGTACGAGATACCCACCCGGTAGTCGGTATTAATCAGTTGCCGGCGCTGCTTGTTAATTTTTTCGTCTTTGTACACCTCAAATTGCGTGAACGAAGCCACATCAAGCGCCCATTCGCTGGCCCGGTTGGTACCAGTTTGCCGCCGGAAAAACGGTTTTTGTAAGCCAAACGCAAAGGGTACAATTGTTCCCTCGTACCGCTCGCCATTGCTCACAAACAGAGGCAGCACACTGCCGTACGTCTGCGATTGAAGCGGGTCGAGTAGGATGGGCGCAAACAGGTGGTCTTTGGGAAATAACTGTTTCCGGGCACTGAATGCCGCGGTTGTGTCGGGGCGGGTTGCCACGGCCGTAGCGGCTTCTTCGCGCCGACGCTGTTCCTTCGTCTGCCGCTCAAGCGCACGTTCGGCATCCCGTTGCTGCTGTTGCTGCTGCCGCTCCAACTCCGCCTGCCGACGCGCGGCCTCGCGTTGTTGCTGAAGGGCATCCCGTTGTTTTTGGGCGGCTTCGCGGTTTTGTGCATCCTGTGCCTGCCGAGCGGCTTTTTCGCGGGCAGCCTGCTCCTGCCGGGCGGCTTCGGATGCCCGTCGGGCTTCACGTTCACGATCGGCGGTTGAGGCCTTGCTCGGCGTTGGAGTTGGCGCATCCGCCGGGGCCGTCGAAATCGGCGACGTAGCTGCCGGAGGGGCTGTTACGGGCGACGTAGCCGGTGCTGGTGCTGAAGCGGGGGCCGTACTGGAGGGTACCGACTTCGGAGCTTCTGTTTTGGCCGTAGGTGTTTCTCCCCGTTTCTGAGCTTCCTTCTGCGCTTCGCGTTCTTTACGCTTGCGCTCTTTTTCGGCCTGTTCGGCAAAGTACTGCCGTTGCCGCTCGGCCATTTCGGCTTTAAACTTACGTTGCGCTTCGATTTCCCGCTGCAAACGCTCCTGCCGCTTCTGTTCTGCGGGGGTCAGGGTTTTGCTCGTCGGCGAAGTAGGGGCCTGTGCATAGGCTGTCAGCGTACTGACAGCAAGCAGCAGACCTATCAATTGAGTAGTAGTGCGCATGGTTTAGGCTTACAAAAAGAGGAGCGTAGAGAATCCCTCTCGCTCCTCTTTAAGGTGCAAAATACGCTTAGTTCTGTTTGAGAGCCGCGTAGTGCTTGAAAAACAAGGGAATGGTTTCGATTCCTTTGTAAAAATTAAACAGGCCGTAGCTCTCGTTGGGCGAGTGAAGTGCGTCGATATCAAGGCCGAAACCCATCAGAATCGACTTGATACCCAGCTCCTGCTCAAAAAGCGCCACAATCGGGATACTCCCTCCCCCCCGGGTCGGGATCGGTTTCTTCCCCCACGATTCTTCCATAGCCCGGCTGGCTGCTTCAAACTCCACCGAGTCAGTAGGCATCACATAAGGCAGACCACCGTGATGGGGCCGTACCTCAACCCGTACAGATGCGGGCGCAATAGACTCAAAGTGTTTGGTAAACAGCTCGGTGATTTCATCGGGCGTTTGGTTCGGCACCAGCCGCATACTGATTTTGGCGGATGCTTTAGAGGGCAACACCGTCTTGGCTCCCTCGCCAATATAGCCGCCCCAGATACCGTTTACGTCCAGCGTAGGCCGTACCGAGGTGCGCTCGATGGTTGAGTAACCGGCCTCGCCAAACACCTCCTGAATACCCAAGTCGCGTTTGTATTCGACCAGATCGAACGGTGCTTTGGCCATTTCGGCACGCTCGTCGGCACTCAGCTCAACTACTTTGTCGTAAAAACCCGGAATCGTGATATGGCCGTCGGCATCTTTGAGCGACGCAATCATCTGACACAGCACATTCACCGGATTATCGACGCCACCACCGTACACACCCGAGTGCAGGTCGCGGTTGGGACCGGTCACTTCTACCTCTACGTACGAAAGGCCACGCAGACCTGTTTCGAGCGAGGGGACATCGTTGGCAATGATACTGGTGTCGGAAATCAGGATGGCGTCGGCTTTCAGAAGCTCCCGGTTCTCGGTTACGAAAAGCCCCAGATGGTCTGAACCGACCTCCTCCTCGCCTTCAATCATCACCTTCACGTTGCAAGGCAGCGAGTCGGTGGCAATCATTGCCTCGATGGCTTTCACGTGCATGTAAAACTGCCCTTTGTCGTCGCAGGCTCCGCGGGCGTAGATGCGCTCGTTGCGGATGGTCGGCTCAAAGGGGGGCGTGTGCCAGAGTTCGTAGGGGTCGGCGGGCTGCACATCGTAGTGGCCGTAAACCAATACGGTTGGTAGTGCCGGGTCGATCAGTTTTTCGGCGTACACAATGGGGTGTCCGGCCGTTTCGAACAACTGAGCCCGGTCGACACCGGCCGCCGTCAGTTTATCGCGGACAAACTCGGCTGCCCGCCGAACGTCGTCTTTAAATTTGGAGTCGGCCGATACCGAGGGAATTCGGAGCAGGTCGAGGAGTTCGTCTAAATAACGCTGTTTGTTTGACTCAATGTACGATGCAGTAGCAGCATTCATCAGGATTTGGTTTTTAGGTTCACGCTGTTGATTCGCAAAGTTGGCAAAAACCGGGCGGGTTTTGAAACCCTCATACAAAGAAGCGAAGGCGCCGGAACAGAATTAATCTCGTTCGCAGCGCCTTCGCGTCGGGGGCTTGCACCCGCCTTATTTTATAAACGATTATTTCCGTTTCCGCAGCCGGATCAGTACGGTTCTGCTTTCCTGCCCGTTCAGGATTCGGCTAATGTTCTTTTTGTGGGTGAGTACCACCAGCAGAAACACCACAAAGCCAAATACAATAAGCAGGGGGCTTTCTTTCTGACCGAAAGCACGCATGAGTAGCAGAACCGGAAACGCCAGCGCAGCCAGCATAGAACCCAGTGATACATACTGCGACGAAAGCACCACCAGCAAAAAGATACCGATACAAACGGCGGCTACCTCAGGGTGCGTGGCCAATACCATACCCAGCAACGAAGCAACGCCTTTGCCGCCCCGAAACTGAGCGAACACCGGATACAGGTGCCCCACCACGGCCGTCAGGCCAAACAGAAGCTTAAAAATCAGGATATGGTCTTCGGTGATCCAGCCAATCTGCCAAAGAAGCGTGGCCAACAAGGCAGCCGTGTAGCCTTTCAGCACATCGACCAGCATGACCACGGTACCAGCCCGCTTACCCAGCACCCGGAAGGTGTTGGTGGCTCCGGCGTTACCGCTACCAAACTGACGAACATCGACCCCAAAAAAGGCCTGACCATACCAAACAGACGTTGGGATGGAGCCCAACAGATACGCAAGTACAAACGCTACGGCTACAGCCAATACACTCATAAACGTGAGTTATTATGGATTGAACCTACATTTTATTCTGCAGGCAGTCGCAATGATAACACAAGAAACCGTCAATATTATCCCAAAGTTAAGATTTAATAAAAGTTTTCGGCATATCAAATATACCAAAACGCTTATTTTATTGCATAATCTTACTTTCCTCCAACTACGACCTCAATAAGGTCATTTTCGGTCAGGTACCGGGTTGCCATTTGGGCAATCGTTTCGGCGGAAACCGACCGAATGTTAGCCACGTAATTCGTCAGAAAGTCGGTTGGCAGGCCATCCAGCAAAATCAGCTTATACCGATCGGCAATTTCGAACGGGGTGTTGAGCGAGCCTACAAACTCACCCGCCATAAAATTCTTGACGGTTTCGAGTTCATCGGCGGGAACCAGCTCGGTTTGGAGTCGCCGGATTTCCTTCCGGGTTTCATCGAGGGTTTGCTGGGTAAACTCTTTCTTTACATCGGTACCGATGAGGAAGTAGCCTTCGTGCCGGAATGAGATCAGGTTTGACGAAATGCCGTAGGTGAACCCTTTTTCTTCGCGGATATTCTTCATGAGTCGCGACCCGAAATACCCCCCCAGCAGTTCGTTAGTCACCAGCATCGGGAAGAAATCGGGATGATCGCGGGTAAACAACCGGCGTCCCATCCGAATTGACGATTGCAGACTCTCGGCCTTTTCGGCCAGAATAACCGGTTGGCTCGTGGCCAGTTCGGGCAGGGTCTCTGTGTCGGTAACGGACCCGGCAAAGGTCATTGAGCCGAAGTAATGATCTACAAGTGCAACCTCCGCTTCGGTCACGTGTCCGGCCAGTAAGACCTGAAAGGGGCGGTTCCGAATGGTTCGGTCGAAATGGCCCGCAATATCGGTCCGGGTAATCTGTTCGACTACCTCCGGCCGCTGTGTACGCCCGTACGGATGCGCCTTCCCGAACAGATTTTCCCGAAACAGCACCCCGGCTACATACGCGTTCTTTTCGAGGTTGACGCGCAGGTTTTGGAGCGTAATGTTGCGCAGGTCTTCAAACTCTTTCTCAGGGAACACCGGTTCGGTGAGCATTTCTTTCACCATAGGCAACACATCGGCCAGATGGCGCGTGAGGCAGTACACCACTACACTGCACCGGTCGGGGCCAGCGTTGAGTTCCAGAAACGCCCCGTACCGGTCGAAATACTCACTGATTTGGGCCGACGAATGCCCGGCGGTTCCTTCGGCGAGCATTTTCATAGCGAAAAAGGCAGCACCCGCCTGCCCATTTTCGTACCAGGTACCGGCATCGAAAATACACTCGATCCGCATAACCGGCTGCTGATGAACCGAAACCAGATGAACGGGTAAACCATTGGCCAATGTGGTAGATTGCACGGCGGGCAAACGCACTTCATGAATGGCCTGAAACGAAGGTGACTGTGTACGATCTAAAAGCATATCCGAACGGCCCCTCAGGGGGGCCTTACGCAAGAGGGTTGGCTGAGCGCAAACCCGTAGGTGTATGTATGCGGAAAGACGTTAGGCGTCAGACGATCCAAAGTGAGCCTGATACCTAACGTCTTTCCGTTAGTGACTGAATATGTTAGTTGGAAGAGTCGTCTTCGACATCTTCTTCATCGGCAATACGAACGCCTTTGCTCAGGTTGATCAGCAACGATACCCGGAAGGTATTAGCCAGTGGGCTTCCCTGCGTGACGGGCATCAGATACGAGAAATCAACGCCGTACCGATCCTGAAGCCGGATGCCAACCCCAGCCGTAAAGAACCGACGGCCGCCTTTCTGCGCCGACTCGTGGAAGTAGCCCAGCCGGGCCGCAAACTGATCATTGTACCAGTACTCCACCCCGGTCGAGATCGTAACCTCTTTCAGTTCTTCAGAGAAACCACCCGGTGCATCGGCAAAGGAACCAAACACCGACGCAATGTACGACTTCGTTGTGTCGACAGGCGGTGTAGGCACCATCAGCTTGTTCAGGTCCAGCGCGATGTTGAATTTGTTGTACTGATCGGCATAGTACGTCAAAGCGGTTCCCAAACGGAAATTGGTTGGGATATAGTAGCGTTGATCTGTCCCGTACGATACGCGGCCACCCAGATTCGAGAGCATGGCTCCGAACGCCAGGCCAAGGCCCCGGCCGGTTGCTTCGTCGCGAACCTCGTTCCGGTAAAACGCGCTAATATCGGCAGCAGCAGTGGCAGCTGGCTTCACCGGCGTACCCACTACCATCGTCGAACCAGCAAGGTTTGAGTTCAGGTACTTGATGTTTACGCCCATTGAGAAGTTCTTCGTCAGACGGGCCGAATACGACCCGGTAAAGGCATACTCGCGGGAGTTGAACGTACCGGCAGCCAGGCCCTGACTAGTCGTGAACTGAATGGTTCCGAGATCAAAATACGTCATCGAAGCGCCAATAGCTTGATTCTTACCGATCTTCTTATACCCCATCAGGTTGGTGTAATACATGTCGCCGATGAGGTCGCGCAGCCAGGGCGTGTACGAGAGCGAGGCTCCGGCGTCTTTATCGGCAAATACCAGTTTGGAGGGGTTCCAGTAAATGGCGTTAGCGTCGGCACTGAGAGCGACCCCGGCATCGCCCATAGCACCGCTACGGGCATCGGGCGTGAAGTTCAGGAATGGCACCGCAGAGGTAACGGCATTGCGGACTTGCTGACCGCTGGCATTTACTGGCGTTGTTTGCGCGGAAGCCAGAAAAGGAACAAAGCAGATGACTCCGAGAAAAAGGCGGGAAGAGCTGCGCTTCATAAAATATGGTAAGTGAACACGGCGCTGATCTCCACTGAGATGCGGGCCGGGGGTCAAAATTACGACGATTCGCTATGAATGAAAAAAAGTGCTCAAAATTGATGCCGGGCATTTATCCAGTGTGTTACCGCACCAGCAGAATCCGGTTGCCAGCTTTAGCTTCGGAACCGTCCGAAGCGGCCCGAAGTACGACCCGGTACAGGTATAACCCGTTGATTAGCAAAGACCCAGCGCTGTTTCGTCCGTCCCATTGACCCAACGACACGGTTTCGGGGCAACGATCGCACTGACCAACCTGTTCACTCAGCAAACGCCCGGCCTGATCGTACACCTGCACCGACCAGTCGAGGGTTTCGCCCGGCCGGTTGTGATTCAACGCCAACTGCGTTTGATCAACTACCGGATTAGGGCTGGCCCAGAGCGAACGAATCAGCAGGGAGGGCTTTTCCGACACTATAAACGTCAACGCCCCCTCAGTTGAATTATTGTTAACATCCCAGGCTTTCGCCCGCACCGTGTACGAGCCCGAGGGCAGGTTACGGAACGTTACGCTCGCACTCCCCCGCCGACCTTCGCTATCTTCAGATACGTAATTACTGTTCAAAACGATTGGAGCCTCCGTATTCAACTGCACCGTCAGCTCGTGGCCTAAGCCAGTTTGTGCCAGATTGATGCCCATATTATCGGCCACTTGAATGCGCAGCGTAACGTCGGGCCCGGCAACGCGTACCCGGTCGCCCGCATCGGGCGTGGCCCCAAGCACGGCGAGGGTGAGCGAAGGCGGTTGCGTATCAACAACTGGGCTGGCCGCCGTGCCACCAATAACGAGATTAGCCGACTGGCCAATCGCATCGAACAGGCTGTCGGCCCGTAGCGCGTAAGCATACAACCGCCCCTGCCCAAAGGTATAATCAATGTCTTTCGGCACGACAAACTGTACCCGGAAACGGCCCTGATTCACGGCTACCTGACCCGAAAAAATAAGGCTCGCGTAGGTTTGGTAATTCATAGGGCTGCTTTCGGTGCCGCGGGTGGTGCGCGCAAGCGGTTTGTCGTACAGGGTTAGCCGCACTCGCCCGTTGAAATCGGCTATCCGCTGCCGGTTAGCCGGTTGCACAATTTCACCCTCCAGCACCACCGACTGCAATGCGCGCAGGGTATCGGGAGCCCCTGCCTTCACGGCCCGACCGTTGACGTGCGTCAGCGTCACGTCGGCCTGCGGATACGCCAACCGCATCGACGGGTCGCCCATGAGAGCGAAGTTACGATTTAGGCTCCCGCTCAGACTGTTATTTTTCGTTTCCCGAAACACATCGCCCAGGCGCGGCATCTGGCCATTAACGGGCTTGAACACGGCCTGATAAAACGCTTCGTTAAGCAGGAAATTCGTGTTGGCGTACACCGGCCGGGTGGTGGTAAGCAGGCCAATGGCCCCTCCCTGCCGACTCAGCAGCGCCAGTTCGGCACCAGAGTTTACGTTGGGGTCGTCGTAGCGGCCAAACTCACAGGTAGCCGTCACAAGCAGCGGCAAGCGTCGGTTTCGCCAGGCAAAAATATCGTTCAAGGTCAGTACCTGCTCTTCGGCCCAGCCCGTTTCGCCCCCATGACCGGTGTAGTTAATAATCAGCCGCCCTTCGTCCATAATCCGGCTGATGGTCTGGTTCACGCCCGGCGCCCGCTGCCCACCCGGTGCCGACTCCTGCACAAAATCATCCAGAAAAATACGCTGCGGCCGAAACGCGGTTTGTCGTTCTATAGCGCGGGCCAGTTGGTCGGCATCGTTCTGGTGAATGTTCGAGTCGCCATCATCGGCTACAAACGCGACCCGGGTTTGCCAATCGCCCGCCAGGGTACGGTCGGTAGCGTACCGAATCAGTTTATCGACCACGGTACGGGCTTCGTCGGGTGTTTTTACGGGAAGCCGCCCAATTCCAATGTCAAGTCGCAGGTCTCCGGCATTGGTTTCGGGCCATTCGCCAGCATTGTCCTGTAAAAAACCAAAATAATCGTCTGACGAATAACTGAGCACCGGATGCAGCGATTCGCGACTTTCGTAAACTGGCACTGTATTGGCCCATTGCGCCGGGTTCAATATGCCCGACAGGTTTCGGTAGTCGAAGGTAGCATCGCCAAACAGGAGTAGGTAACGCAGGGTGCCGGGGGTTTTCCGATCGAAATACCGGGCCGCATCACGAATAGCGGTCGGGTCGGGTTGCCCCGACGCAAATTCGTTATACAACTGCTGCGTAGTCACCACCAGCGTGGTGAGGCCGTCGTTGGTTTGCCGAAAAGCTGCCAGTCGTTCGGCTTCGGCCCGGAAAGCCACTGGCGTTACGATCAGCAGTTGGGGCGTTGCTTCGGCCCGCACGTTCTGATTGGGCACCAACGCGAGCGTGAGAGGTTGCCTAAACTGGTTATCGGCAAACAGCACATACGCCCCCCGACTCAGGCTCGCCCACGTGGCATCGGTCCCCGTCGGTGCTACCGATTGGCTCACGGGCACGGTCGGCAGGCTTACGTCCCATACACGTAACCCGGCCGTAGCCTGCCGCAGGGTGTACCGACCGGGAGTGAGCCACGCCAGCGTTGGCGCGTCGTACATGCGCAACTCCCGCCGGGTTTGTACCCCCAAAAAGTTGAGGTAAGCCGCTGCCGCCGACTGACCGGCCCTATCGTAGCTGAGCGTAACCCGCAGGTTGGTTTCGGTACCCGCCGGGGCCGTAAAAAGACGACGGTTTTCTATCCCTTTCCGATCGTAGCGATACCCCGAAAGGGCCTCGAACGATTGGGTGCCGAGCGACTGACCATTCAGGCGGAGGGTAAACTGGGTGGTTGCGGGGGCATCGGCCACCACCGACGATGTAATTTCTACAGGCGAATTGGCCACCAGACCGGGCGTCTCAAACGTAAACGTTTGTTCGGTTGTAATGCCAAAAAACTCACCCAGCCACTCGCGCCCCGACCGTACCCGGCTCGTTTGTTCGAGTTCGTGAAACCGGTAATGGGCAAACGACGACACAGCCGACAAGCCGGTACCAGCACCCGGTGCCCGCACGGCCATCCGGCGGCCGGGCTGATCGGCTATGGTCAGGAAATAAAAAGTGGTATCGCTGTAGGGGTTAATCGTGTGGCTCAACCGGCCCGTCGCCGAGTCTTGCCGGATTACGTGTGGCCCTTCGCCCCAGAACAACAGGGCATCGCCCCGGTCAAAACGCCCATCGGCCTCACCTTCGACCAGAATTGCATTCTCAGTCAGGTCTGTCGGACGCGGGGCTGCGTTGGCTTGTGGTAAAGGGGTTCCGCCGTTGCCATACAACCGGAATCGACGCGGGTCGGCGTTGGCAAAGGCCGGATGGATGGCGCTCAGAGTCTCGTAACTGAGCCGGTACGGGCCTGTTTGCGTAATGCCGATTTTGACCCACGTACCGGTGCGCAGAACCGACTGAGCCGAGGCATACAGACTCAGCAGTAGAGCCAGGCCCGCCAATCCCAGGCCGCTGGGCTGCACCAGGCGTCCTACCCCGCTGTTACGTTGCCTGTTCTCCCTAAAATCGTACCCCTTATCCATTTTCCATCTCGACCAGAGCATGGGCCAGAATCGCATACGAACGGCCCGATGCCACCTCTTTACAAACAATGCGCGTGCGCCGAACTGTACCCCGCACAAAGGTCTTTTTCGCTAACCGAAACGCGCTTCCTTCAGGAAGGTCCTGTAGCAGCACTCGGCCTGTTGGCTGTGGATCGGCACTACGCAAAGCGGCCATCAAACCCGGATGCGCATGCGACGAGGCCGCGGGCTGCCGCAGATAATCACGAAGGGGTGTCAGAATAGCTTCCGGGAAAACCGCTGCAGTCAGCACGGGCCGCATCAGATCGGCAAACGTCTGTTGCCATTGCGGCCCATGCGGCTTCGGGGCAGCCCGACGGCGACCTTGCGGCTGAGCCCGGTGCACAGCCGCGTGCGCCACTTCATGCACATACGTGATCAGAAACGCGTACGGATTTAGGTCGGCATTGACCGAAATATGCAAAGAGCCGTCGGGCAGCGCCCTGAAATCGCCCAGCCGTGTACGACGGGGGCGGGAAATAGTAAATCCAAACTTGTATTCCTGCCATAACCCTCGTGCATACGCCGAGGCTCCGGCCGGAAAATGCGTTTCAAAAACATCCATAAAAAAAGAAGCCCTATCAAAGATAAGGCTTCTTCCAGTGCTTTCGGTTGGTGTCCGAAATTACTTCGCGCTGTCGGCAGGAGCAACAGCAGCTGAATCCGTAGCTGCAGCAGCCGTCGTGTCGGTTGACATGGCAGCTGAGTCAGTTGACATAGTAGTCGTTGCAGTTGAGTCAACAGCAGCTTCTTCAGTCTTAGGCTTGCTCTGGCAGGCAGCGAAAGTAACCATCGTGCCAACGAACAGTAAAGCAAATACTTTTTTCATTGTCTTAATAGTGGTTGTTTTAAGTTCCGGTTGCAAATAGCGGAGTCGGCTTGAAAAATACAAAGCAAACCCCTATTTAATTTTAATTTAAGGGCTTATCTATCAGAAAAATCCTGTTTGCAGGTAGGCTAACTTTATTGAAATGGGGGTTAAGAGACCCGACCGGTACGCGCCCGCAGGCGGTCATACACACCGGTGCTACGGAAAGTAAGCAGCTTATGCCCGAAATAATTGGCGAGGAAGCTAAAACCCATGCCGGCCACATGTGAGGTTTTTTCGCGCCAGAATACTTCTACTTTGGGTAACAGAGGGGTGGCAATCCATCGGAGTGTTCCGACCGATACAAAATACTGCACCGCCCAGGCCACCAACGCAATGGCCACAAATTTTACGGCTTCGCGGCTGGTATTGCCTGTTTGCCGGGCCGAAAATGCGTACACTTTGGTTGGTACGAAGCTGACAACGGTGGCAGTCAGGTAGCCCAGCACGACACTCGTATCGAAGGAATAATCCAGATTCTCGCGGTAGACGATCTGGCTGAAGAAGTTGACGGAGGCCCCAAACAGTGCCGTCAGGAAAAACGTAAGAAAGTCTTTACGCCGACCGATTTTGGTTGTTTGCAGTACCTCTACGTTCACGTTTACAGGGCAGTTAGTTGTTCTGAATAATGATCAAACCGTCAAACGAATGGATAAGTTAGCCGTTGGCTTACTTGAGACTTCTTTACTGATTGAACGGCTACACAACCAATAGACAGAATTGTTGTGTAGCCGTTCAGAGCAATGCGTATTGAATTGATGAGCGATCCCGATGGGTGCGCTCACACAGTGTTACACCAGACTGCGAACTAAGTTAGGCAATATACCCAAGACAATGGTAAGAATAGTAGCAGCAATTAGTACATACCGATAAAACGGAGCTACCCGGATGGCGGTTGTCTGCCCGTCGCGGAGGTACATGGCAATGATAACCCGGAAGTAGTAATAGATGCTTACCGCCGACATCAGTACGGCTACAACGAGCAACCAGAAAATACCCCGGTTGGCGGCTGTGGTAAACACCATAAACTTACCCCAGAAACCGGCCGTCAGCGGGATACCCGCCAGCGAAAGCATAGCCACCGTCATGATAAAACCCAGCAACGGGTTCTGCCGGGCCAGCCCGTTGAAAGCATCGTAGCTTTCGTCGGTGGGTTTACCCTCGCCCGATTGGTGGCGGCTCACCACGAGCAACACCCCAAATGCGGCAATTGTGGCTACTGAGTAAGCAAGCGAGTAAAACACCAGTGCCTGCTTGCTCTGCTGCCCAACGGCCGTCAGGGCAATGAGCAGATAACCCGCATGAGAAATGCTCGAATAGGCCATCATCCGCTTGAAGCTGCTCTGGTACACAGCCGTGAAGTTGCTCACAACCAGCGTGATTACCGTCACGACCATCAGAATGACGCCCCAGAACGAGTAAATACCCGTAAACGAAAACGACAGTAAACGGAGCAGGGCGGCAAAGCCAGCCGTTTTAACCACCGTCGACATAAAAGCCGTAAACAGTGTGGGAGCCCCTTCATACACGTCGGGTGTCCAGAAATGGAACGGAGCCGCCGATACTTTGAACAGAATACCAACCAGCAGCAGCAGCAGGCCCATGTACAGCAACAAAGGTGAGCCATACGCAACCCCGCCATTCACATACGAGCGAAGGTCAGAAAGCACAAACGAGCCGGATGTTCCGTAGAGCAGGGCCAGACCAAACAGCATGATACCCGTGGCAAAGGAGCCCATCAGGAAGTACTTCAGGGCGGCCTCGTTGGAGCGCAGGTTACGCTTGTCGCTACCGGTGAGCACGTACATGGCTACCGACAGAATCTCGACACCCACAAACAACATGATGAGGTTTTCGAAACTAATCATCATGATGGCCCCCACGAGCGAAAACAGCATGATGGCGTAGTATTCGGCCGGTTGAGCCGACTCATCTTCCAGAAAACTGCTCGACAACGACACCACCATAAATGCCGACAACAGCACAATAGCCGTGAAAGCAATAGACAGGTTGGTTGACAACAACATGTCGTTGAAGTACATGTAATTCTTGCCCCAGTCAACAAACGACGCTCCGAAGGCTATAGCAATAAACAGCAGCGTAGCCGGGAGTAGAATCGCTTTTGATTTGGCAAACCCCAGAAACAACAGGGCAATTCCGAAAACCGAAAGTAATATGATGGGTAGCATGATGTCTATTTGATGTACCGCAACAGGTTCGTAACGGCGGGTTCGGTGAGTTTAAGGAATGAAGCCGGGTACAGGCCCATCCAGAACACAAAGAATACTAAGGGAACAAGCACCCAAAGTTCGGAGGTGCTCAGGTCGGCAAACGACTGTGTATTGTTGCTGGCCTTACCAAACATGGTTTTCTGGAACATCCGCAACATATACACCGCGCCCAGAATAATGGTCAGACCGGCCAATGCACCCAGGTAGTTGTTGTAATCAAACACTCCTTTGAGCAGCAGAAACTCACCCACAAAGCCGTTGGTGAGCGGCAGAGCCACGCTTCCCAACATCAGAATCATAAACAGTACCGTAAGCTTGGGCGTCGTGCGGGTAATGCCACCCAACTGATCAAGTTGCCGGGTTTTGGCCCGGTCGAAGATCAGCTCGGCTACAAAAAACAGACCCACCACATTGACACCGTGCGCCAGCATCTGAATCAGGGCACCCTGTACACCATAGGTGGTTTGTGAGAAAACCCCGGCGGCCATGAGCCCCACGTGCGCAAACGATGAATACGCAATCAGACGCTTCATATCGCGCTGACGGATAGCAATCACCGAACCATACACAATACCGATCACCGACAGCACCACGGCCATCATCCCCCAGGTGTCCAGCCCGGCGGGCACAATCGGCAGAATAAACCGAATAAGGCCATAAACCCCCATCTTGAGCATAATACCCGCCAGCAACATGGTGGCTGGTGTCGGCGACTCAACGTAGGTATCGGGCTGCCAGGTGTGAAACGGGAATACCGGCATCTTGATCGCAAAGGCGATAAAGAAGGCCCAGAAAACCCAGCCCTGTGCGGCCGGTGTCAGGTTAAGCTTATAGAAATCGGCAATGGCTGACGAATGCAGACCGGGCGTTTGGTAGTACAGATACACAAGGGCAACAAGCATGAGCAAGCTGCCGAAAATTGTGTAGATGAAGAATTTAAACGTAACCGGAATTCGGTTGGCACCGCCCCATAATGCCGCCAGAAAATAGACAGGTATCAGGGCCGCTTCGAAAAAGAGATAAAACAGAAACGCATCGCGGGCCGTAAACACCCCCATCAGGGCCGCCTGCATGTACAGAATCAGGGCGTAAAACGTAGCCGGCCGATTGTAATTCTGACCAAAGGCCGATAATACAATGAGCGGAACCAGCAGACCTGTAAGCAAAACCAGCAAGATGCTGATGCCGTCGATTCCACCGCTGAACCGGATACCAAGGACGTTGATCCAGGGCACGTCGAAGCCAAACTGAAACTCGGGCGTGGCCATAAACTGACTGACAACATAGGCCGCCAGCAAAAACTCGAGAAGAGCGGCCCCGAGGGCAAACCGCTTAGCCGAGTCGCCGTTGAGAAGTAACGTGACCGTGGCTGCTACGGCCGGGAAGAAAATAAGAGCAAGCGTGAGCATGAATGGGTCGTTACGTTCAGATATTCAGGTAGCCCAAAACGGACGTCCAGTTGATAAAAAACCGCAGGGCAATAATCAGGGCCAGGCTCAGGACCATAGCAAACACATACGAGCCGATGGAGCCGTTCTGCACCAGCCGAAGTTGGCCCGACACGGTCCGAACCAACCAGGCTACGGCACCCACCACCCCATCGACAACGAATTCGCCAACGCTGTAGAGCCCATCGCCCAGTGCCCGCACCGGACGTACAATGAGTACTTCGTAAAATTCGTCGATGTAATATTTGTTGTAAACCACTTTAGCGGGCAGCGACCGCTCGGCCGAATCAGGAGCGGGTACGGCCGCGTTGCGCACATACATAACGTAGGCAACAATAGCCGACAGCAGAGCTACCCCCGCCGAAATCCCCATGAGCATCAGTTCTTCGCTGGCTCCCATGGTATGCCCACCAAACGCAGCCGGGTTCACCTGCTGCGATCCAGCGTACAACGGTGCCATAAACTCGGCCAGAGCAGAGTGGCCACCGAGTGCGTGCGGTACATTCAGCAAACCACCCACTACCGACAATACCGCCAGCACCATCAGGGGCAGGGTCATGGTCAGGGGCGACTCGTGCAGATGATGTTTTTGTTCGGCCGTGCCCCGGAATTCACCGAAGAACGTCAGGAACAGAAGCCGGAACATATAGAATGATGTCATGGCCGAGCCCAGCACACCCAATGCCCAGAGGACTTTGTTATGCTCCCAAACGTGCGCCAGAATTTCGTCTTTCGAGAAGAAACCGGCAAACGGCGGAATACCCGAAATGGCAATGGTACCAATCAGGAAGGTCCAGAACGTAATAGGCAGGTACTTGCGCAAACCACCCATATTACGGATGTCCTGTTCGTCGGACATGGCGTGAATTACACTACCAGCCCCAAGGAAGAGAAGCGCTTTGAAGAAAGCGTGCGTCAGTACGTGGAACATACCGCCCGTATAAGCCGCCACACTCAGGCCCAGGAACATGTAGCCGAGCTGCGACACCGTTGAGTAAGCCAGTACTTTCTTGATATCATTCTGCAACAGACCAATCGATGCGGCCAGCAGAGCCGTTGCCATCGCAATACCACCCATGATTTCGAGCGTCAGCGGAGACAGGGTGTACAGTACGTTGGACCGAACCACCATGTAAATACCGGCCGTCACCATGGTAGCCGCGTGAATCAGGGCGGATACCGGCGTGGGGCCAGCCATTGCATCAGGCAGCCAGGTATAAAGCGGAATCTGCGCCGACTTACCCATGGCACCTACAAACAGCAGCAGCGTAATGGCCAGCACCGTTTTGTCGCCAATGGTCATACCCGTTGCCGAGGCAAACACATCGCTGTATTCAACCGAACCAAAGGTGGTAAAGATGAGGAAAATGCCCAGCAGGAAGCCAAGGTCACCAATCCGGTTCATCACGAAGGCTTTGCGGGCGGCATTATTGTAGCTGGTGTTGGTGTTCCAGAATCCGATAAGCAGATACGAACACAAGCCAACACCTTCCCAGCCAATAAACATGATGACGTAGTTGGAGCCCATCACCAGCAAGAGCATGAAGAACAGGAACAGGTTCAGGAAAGCCATAAACTTACCATACCCTTCATCGTGCTTCATGTAGCCAATGCTGTAAAGGTGAATGAGTGAGCCTACACCCGTCACTACCAGCAGCATAATCAGCGAGAGCTGGTCGATCTGGAAGGAGAAGTTAATATGCAGGTCGGCCACGCTGATCCAGTCGAACAACAAGGCTTTGAAGGGTTGATTACCCCCTGCCCGGAAGTTTGAAAACAGGCTAAGAACCGCCAGAAATGACAGCACCGGCCCAGCTACGGCCAGCGGCCCTACCAACGACGCCGGAACCCGACGGAACCCCAGACCATTGGCCACAAAACCAAGAAGGGGCAATAGGGGAATAAGAATACAGAGTAGTTCAGCTTGCATAGAAACAAGTTTTCAGTTTGCTGTTTTCCGTTTTCAGTCATGTTCACCGGTTGCAACATGGGCAAGTCGCCCGGCGCAACGGTAAACAGAGAGCTGTAAACCGAAAACTCGCTTTACCATTTCAGTTTGTTGAGGGCCCCGATATCAATTGAGCGCGTATTACGATAGATCATCACAATAATGGCAAGCCCAACCGCAACTTCGGCGGCAGCCACAGCCATGATGAAAAAGACGAATACCTGCCCCGTCGGATCGGACTTGTACGACGAAAAGGCAATGAGGAGCATGTTGACGGCATTGAGCATGAGCTCAATCGACATGAAGATTATGATGGCATTACGCCGGGTCAACACACCGATAATGCCAATCACAAACAACGCTGTACTAAAAATGAGATAATAGTTGAGCGGTATTTGTTGAATGACCTCCGGAATGAGTACCTGCTGAGTGGGTTGCATAGTGAACCGGTAATGTAAAAGTCGCGCAAATGTAATGATAAAAGTGTGTCGGTGGATAGCTGACTTCTTTCGTCGAGAGCCTATCCGACCGAATTTGGCCCTAAAACGGGCCTCCGTCGGCACATACTCACTTCGTGCCGTTGGTAAACATCCGCAGCCGGATCTCGGTCAGTCGGCGTTTGGTGTCGAGCGGAAACTCGCCTTTGAGCATCCAGTCGTAGAAAGAAGGCTCTTTTTTAAGCACATCCAGCACGGCCACGCCCTTGTGTTTACCGAAGTTGAATACCTCTTCGCCTTTGTCGTTGTAAATAATCCGCCCGGCCAGGTCCACGTTTTTATTCATGGTCAGCGCGTGCAGAAAATCAACATCAGGTTGGAATACCACCGCCCGGCCAGCCTCGTCTTTGGCGGGCATGCCCTCGTACCGGGCCATTTGGGCACTGAGTACCTCGAATGTAGCCAGGGTATCGGCCTCGGCACTGTGAGCATTCTCGAGGTCTTTGTTGCAGTAAAACTTATAGGCTGCCGAGAGGGTGCGCGGCTCCATGAGATGATAAATCCGCTGGGCATCAATCATCCGCCGGTTTCGCATGTCAAAATCAACGTTGGCCCGCAGAAACTCCTCCACCAGCAAAGGCACATCGAATCGATTGATGTTGAACCCGGCCAGGTCGCAGCCGTCCAGAAACTGCGCCAGCACCCGGGCCACGGCTTTAAACGGCGGTGCATCGACTACATCTTCGTCATAAATACCATGAATCAGGCTCGACTCTACCGGAATCGGCATACCGGGATTCACGCGCTGATTTTTGATCACGACTTCGCCCGAGGGCATCGCCTTAACAATGCAGATGTCGATAATTCGGTCCTTCGCAATGTTAACCCCCGTGGTTTCGAGATCGAAGAAAGCCAGCGGTTTACGAAGTTGTAATTGGTGCGTCATGGGTCAAGTAAATAAAGCTCTCTGGTTAGTACCGTGTTTCCGGGTGGGCAACGGAACCACAAAAGTATGAAAAGCGCCACGAACAATCTTCAGTAAAGTGGTAGACAAGTCCGGCGGCACTTGCCGCTACCTACCTCACTACCGCGCAAAAACCGCCGACTATCAAGTAAGCAAACCGGTCTATTATTCTTTTACGACAAACCCTTACAACGTTTATCGTTTCTAGTTTTTGGTTTACGGTTTACTCCATTCAGACACAATTTACGTGCCGAGTGCGCCAATCAACCCACCATACCGCTACGAACGAAAGACCAAAAACCACGTATCACGTATGAATACGAACCGGCTCGACCGTCGCGATTTCTTGCAGAAAGCGGCTCTGGCAACCCTCGCGGGCGTTACGTTGCCCGTTCTGGCTCCGGCCAACCACATCCGCACAGCCGATAATGTGGTGCTGGGCCACAACACACACCGGTACCGGGTAGTACCCAACTGGGGCGTATTGGACGCGGGCAAAAACCCCGTCAATGACTGCCACGAAATGGTGGAAGATGCCAAAGGGCGGATCTTTTTGCTCACCAACGAAACCAAAAACAACGTCCTGATTTACGACAAATCGGGTAAGCTGCTCGATAGCTGGGGAACCACCTACCCCGGTGCTCACGGCCTCACTATTCTGAACGAGGGGGGCGAACAGTTTCTGCTCATCAGCGATAACGCCCGGCGGCAGGTAATCAAAACCGACCTCAAAGGCCGCGAGATCATGAAGATCGACTACCCCCGAGAAACCGGGGTGTATGCCCATGCCGGTGAGTTTACCCCGACCGAAACAGCCGTCAACCCGGCCAATGGCGACATTTACGTGGCCGATGGCTATGGGGCCAATTACATTACGCAGTACGACGCCAAAGGGCGGTACATCCGGCACTTTGGCGGCAAAAGCAACGACGCGGCTGTAAACGATAAATTCGACTGCTGCCACGGCGTACTTGTCGACACCCGTAATAAGGCCAACCCAACCCTGCTCGTTACCGACCGGCGGCATCAGTGCTTCAAGCGGTTTACCCTCGACGGCAAATACCTGGCGACCATCCCGTTGCCGGGCACCTACATTTGTCGGCCGGTACTGCACGGCGATTACATCTTTGGGGCCGCTTACCGAAGCACATCCGATCAGTACCCCAACTCGGGCTATATACAGATTCTGGATAAAAACGATAAGGTCGTTTCGACCCCCGGCGGTACGGCCCCTGTTTACCAAAACGGCAAACTGCAGGAGCAACAAAAAGACCGGTCGTTTATGGGCCTCATGCACCCGCACGACGTACACGTCGACAGTGACGAGAACCTGTACGTAGCGCAGTGGAGTTCGCAGAAAACGTATCCGATCAAACTCGAACGCATCGGCTAACTACATGATACTTCTCCAGGCCCCGTCGGATTGGGCATTGTTTTTTGGTCATTTCCACCCGCTCATTGTGCATCTGCCCATTGGCTTTCTGCTGATTGCCGGGCTTCTGGAAGTGGGTCGGCGGTTGGGAGCCGTCAGCCTGACCGATTCGGTTATCAGCCTGATTCTGTTCTGGTCGGCGGTGAGCGCCACGGTAGCCTGTTTGTTTGGGTATCTGCTCTCGCTGGGGGGCGGCTACGAAGCCGAAATTCTGGAAGAACACCAATGGCAGGGTATTGGGGTGGCCGGTTTTGCCTGGGTAGCCTGGCTGGTTAAGTCGGAGCGGTTTGGCGACCGTATCCCGTTCGGGTCGTTGCTGTATGTACCGGCATTGGTCGTCTCTATTGTCTTGCTGATGGTGGCCGGGCATCATGGGGGGGCGCTCACGCACGGGTCCGACTACCTCACGCAATACACGCCCGAACCCTTCCGGTCATTGGCGGGTATGCCTCCGCGCAAAGAAACCGAAGTAGCCATAAAACCGCTGGCCGACGTGAATCAGGCACTGGTGTACGAGCAGGTGGTCAACCCCATTTTGCAGGCCCGGTGCGTACAATGTCACAACGCCGAAAAATCGAAAGGCGACCTCCGTTTCGATACGGCCGAGATGCTCCGCAAAGGGGGCGAAGGCGGGCCGGTATTTGTTCCGGGCAAAGGGCTCGACAGCGAGTTGATTAAGCGTTGCCTGCTTCCGCTCGACGACGATGAGCATATGCCGCCCAAAGGCAAAACGCAGCTTACCGACAGTCAGGTGGCTATCCTGAGCTGGTGGATTGATCAGGGAGCGCCCTTCGACAAAAAAGTGGCCGACCTGCCCGTGACCGATGCCGTAAAACCGGCTTTGGCCCAGCTGGGTAGTGGTGCACCGGCAAGCGGCAGTAGTTCGACATCTGCGGCCCCCACCGGCCCGGCCCCCGAACCTGACGTGCTCACTATGCAGGTACCCGCGGCCGATGCGGGTGCCCTCGAAACCGTACGCAAAACAGGCTTGCTCGTGATGCCCCTGTCGAAAGAGCAAAATCAGCTTGAAGTGAGCGCCGTAAATGCCCGCACGTTCAGCGATGCCGATGCGGCTGCCCTTACCGCTCTCGATGAGCAGCTGGTTTGGCTGAAACTGAGCAATACGGGCATAGGCGATGGTGCCCTGGCGCAGATTGCCAAACTGAAAAACTTGCACAAACTGCATCTGGAGCAAACCAAAATCACCGATGCGGGTCTCAAAAATCTGAAAGGATTGCCCCATCTGGCGTACCTTAACCTGTACGGTACAGCTATTTCCGACGCTGGCCTGGCCGAACTCGCGGGCATCAAAAGCCTACGAACTCTGTATCTGTGGCAAACGAAAGTAACGCCCGCTGGCATTGCCCAGTTGAAAAAAGCGGCTCCTCAGCTCGAAATTATTGGCGGGCTCAACGAACAGGCGATTGCCAGCTTTGCAACCAGTGTAACCCAAGCGGCTATTGAGTCGCCCAAAACAACCAAGCAGTAAAGTGGCCTGATTTTTGATACACGGACCGTTTCATTTTGAATAGTGTTAAGCGTCTATTGATCAGGCAATTTAGCTACTAAAGGTGCTTTTTTTGTAAGGCCAACGTACCAGTCAGTGTACATTGGCCTTTTTTCGTACAGTTTTTGCCTATATCGTACGTGTTCTGCACGGTTATGACAAAAGCACTACTCACACTTTCCCTCTTACTGATTTCTACAGTACTCTACGCACAACTGGCGGTGCATACGCCCCAGCCACGCATCGTGTACCAACGCAACAATCAAAACGGAGCCCAGGTCCCGATTGCCGGCTCATGTCCGGCGGATGCCAACCGTATCGAAGCCCGCGTGGAGGCTATGGTACCGGGGCAAGGTATCGCTACCAACTGGACGATTATTGACCCCGCTCCCCGTAACGGACGTTTCAGCGGACAGTTATCGGTACGGGGGGGCTGGTATCGGCTTGGGGTACGAGCCTATCGGAACGGCGACCTACTGGCCGAAACAACCGTTGAGCGCGTAGGCGTGGGTGAGGTCTTTATTGTATCGGGGCAATCCAACGCACAGGGCAACCCCTGGACGCCCGTTGCCGGTGCCAGCGACGACCGGGTATCGGTGGTCGATTTCCGCGACGAAAACCTGCCGGAGTTTAACCTGCCCCTCACATTCAGCCATGCGAGTGCAGGCCGCAAAATGGCCCCCTACAACTTTCTGCACGTATTCGGTATGCTTGGCGACCGGCTTACGGCCCGGCTCAATGTGCCGGTGCTGTTTCTGGGCGCGGCCTACGGCGGTACCAACAGCAATGTCTGGCGGCTGTCGGCCCAGGGGCAAGACCCCGGCGGTACGCCCGGCCCCTACCTGCAACCTTATCGGGCTATGAGTGCCGCCCTCGATCACTACGCCCGCCGAACGGGCGTTCGGGCCGTGCTGTGGCATCAGGGCGAGTCGGACAATGGGTTCCGGGGGCAACAGGAATACGTGGCCAACGTTAAGGTCGTCATCGACAAAACCCGCCAGCAAAGCGGCTACAGCCGACTGCCGTGGATCATGTCGCGGGTTTCGTACATCGGCGGCCGCACCGACCCGGCCATCATTGCCGGTCAGAACGAACTTATCAACACCGTCGAGGGTGTTTGGCCAGGCCCCGAAACCGACCTGTACACCAGCCCCGACGACCGGGGCGATGGCCTGCATTTTAGCGGTAATGGCCTGGTCCGGTTTGCCGACCTCTGGAACAACAGCCTGACCGATCAGTTTTTCAGCCAATCGCAACCGGGTACGCTCACCGGCAGTTCTCCCGAGATCACAACGGGCCTCATTGTACCCATTGGCGCCCGGTCGGGGCAAACCATTACCGTGCCGTACGTTCGGCCCGAAGGATTCACGTCTGACAGCCCGTTTGTGGTGCGGCTTTTCACGGTCGATGGTCAGCAACTTGCCGATTTGGGCACGGGTACGCAAAACCCACTGACCGTTCGGTTGCCCGAAACACTGCCCACTGGCACGTACACCGTTCGGGTCGATGCCACCAACCCGGCCATTGTGGGGCGGCCAAGCCAGCCATTTGGCGTAACGGCTCCCACGCCTATGCCGACCACACAGCCCGGTACGGCCACTTCGGTTCGGCGCATCGGCTACGAGTACGACGCCCTCACGCATGGCTTCAACCTATTTGTAGATGCCGACGGCCCTGTCGAAGTAAAAGTGCAGCGGCTCAATGGCACCTTTGCCGACAACGGTTGGTTTACGACCAATGCCGGGGCGTTTCGGGATTCGTACAATTACACCCGCTTTTATCCGCCGGTGAGGCCGGGCGAAGGTGGGGTCGAAGCTGGTCAATACCTGATTAGTGCCCGCCGTATTGGTCAGCCCACGTCCGAAAAAGCAATTGCCGTTGTGCTGAGTGGCGGTTTTCGCACGATTTTTCCGGCCAACGAAACCCCTACCACTCCACCGGTAGAAACACCCTCTACTCCGCAAACGCCAACTACCCCACAAACGCCAACAACCACCAACTCCACCGTGGCTGGTTTGCGTAAAGTGGGCTATAAATACGATGCGCCAACCCACGGGTTCCAGTTGCTGACCGATGCCGACGGCCCCGTTGAGGTGCGGCTCGAGCGGCTGGACGGACCCTTTGCCGAAACCGGCTGGGGTCCGGTCACCTCCTTCACGGGTGAGTCGGGTTACACGGCCCAACGGTTTTACGCGCCCGTTGCTCCGGGCGTTGGGGGCGTAGTAGCCGGCCGGTACCGACTGTCGGCGCGGCTCACATCGCAGCCCGATGCTGTCATTACCTCCGAGGTAACTCTGGCTTACGGTGTATTTTCAATCTTTATCGCGCAAGCTCCCGTTACGCAACCGGGCTCTACCACCTCTGCAACTACCACACCCCCAAAAACGGGCACGGTGGCCGCCGGCATCGACCGACTGGGCTACAAATACGACGCACCCACCCACGGGTTCCAGGTGTTGGTAGCCGCCGAACGCCCGGTGCAGATTAGCCTGGAGCGAATTGATGGTCCATTTGGCCCAACCGACTGGCAAACGGCCGTTTCGTACACGGAGCAACCGGGCTACTCCCAACAACGATTGTACCTACCTGTTTCGCCCGGTGTAGGGGGCGTAGTGGCAGGTACGTACCGAATCAAGGCACGGCTGGTCAACCAGCCCGACACCGAGGTTTCAGTTGAAGTGGTGCTACAGTACGGCGTTTTTCAGGCATATCCGCCCCAGCAACTCATACGGGCACCGCGAGCCAATGACAAGCTTCAGCCACGTGTGGTATCGGGTTGTGCAGGCTGCGTTCCCTTGCAGGTACAACGTGAATATTAATCAGACGACGGGTCGGTTCAGGACAGACCATTCATTTATGGTCTATTTTGCCCGGTTTGTCGTAGAAATTGTCATTTAGCGTTTAGCAGAAAGGACAATTCTTATTTTTGTATATATGCGCTATCCGCATTGTGCAAAAATTTAGTCCCGATTATGCTGCGTCGCCCGAATACGCTGCTTCGTCACGCTTCCCTCATCACAACCGTTGGCATTCTGGAACTGGCCCTTGGGCTCGGCTCCTGCCAACGGTCGGTTGAAAAGCCCGCAGAAATTGTCGCGGCCGAAGCCAACCTGCCCGAAAAAGTCGACTACAATCTGCACGTCAAGCCGATTCTGTCGGACCGGTGTTTTGCCTGCCACGGCCCCGACCAGAACAAACAAAAGGCCGGGCTCCGGCTCGACACACCCGAGGGAGCTTACGAAGCACTGACCGAGAGCGGCAACACAGCTATCGACCCCGGTAATCTGGCCCATAGCGAGGTGTACCACCGCATCGTCAGTACCGACCCCGATTACATGATGCCCACGCCGGCCTCCAACCTGGCGTTATCGGTGGAGGAAAAAGCGACCCTCATCCGCTGGATTGAACAGGGTGCCGAGTACAAAGAGCACTGGTCGCTTACGGCCCCGACCCTGCCCGACGTACCGAAAGCGGGCGGTACCTGGGCTCGCAACGACATTGACCGGTTTGTGGCCCAAACGCATACCGAACACAACCTGAAGCCCGCTCCCGAGGCCGATCGGCTTACCCTGCTCCGGCGGGTATCGCTCGACCTAACGGGCTTGCCCCCTACCCCGGCGGAAGTAGATCAATTCATGGCCGACAAATCGCCACAGGCCTACGAAAAAGCCGTTGACCGATTACTGAAAAGCCCCCACTATGGCGAGCGGCAGGCCGTCGACTGGCTCGACCTGGCCCGCTACGCCGACACCCACGGGTATCAGGACGACGGCCTGCGGACCATGTGGCCCTACCGCGACTGGGTAATCCGGTCGTTTAACCAGAATCAGCCCTACAACACGTTTATCACCTGGCAATTGGCCGGTGACCTGCTGCCCAATACCGGCAACCGCGCTACCGACCGCGACCGGCTGATTGCCACGGCGTTTAACCGCAATCACCAGCAAAGCCAGGAAGGCGGCATTGTGCCCGAAGAATACCGGCAGGAGTACCTGGCCGACCGGGCAGCTACCTTCGGAAAAGCCATGCTGGGAATGTCGGTCGAATGCGCCCGCTGCCACGATCATAAGTACGACCCCATCAGCCAGAAAGATTATTACGCGCTGACCGCTTTTTTCGCCCAAAACAACGAATACGGCCAGATTCCGTACAACGGCGAACCCTCCCCGCACATTACGCTGCCCACGCCCGAAGCCGACGCCAAGCTGACGGCTATCCGAAAGCGCATCAGTACGCTCGACCGCGCCCAACAGGCCGACGAAGAAGGCGTAAAGCAACGGTTTACCGACTGGCTGGCGAAGGCCGAAAAAGCGCCCCAAACAGCCCTGTTGCCCGCCCGGAAAAACCTGGTCATTTACGTGCCGTTCGACCAAAGCAAGGACGTGCCGGTGGAGTCGAAAAAGAAAGACGAAAAGAAGCCGGACGAAGCCAAACAAAAGTTGGTCAAGCCCCAGTCGCTCGTTCGGCTCGCGTCGCTCAAACAAGACTCCCCGAAAGCCGCCGAGCCTAAGGCCGAACCGCCCAAAATACGCCGGTTGTTCGCCAACATCGCCAATGACACCCTCCCCCTCGAAACCCAGGGCGATCTCGACTACCCGATTCCGTTTGTAAAAGGAGCCGTTGGGCGCGGGGTCAGGCTCGTGGGCGAAAGTCGGCTTCAGCTCAAAGGGGCCGGCCGTTGGGAACAACCCGAAAACGACTGGGCCCGCCCGGCCTGGTTCGAACGGCATCAGCCCTTTACGGTAAGCCTTTGGGTTAATGTCAACGATCCCAAACTGGAAGGTTCACTCTTCAACCGCGATTTGGGGCCTTTTAACGGATTCAGAGGGTACCGGCTTCAGCGACTACCCGACGGGCGGCTGGCGTTTCGGATGAGCTACGTATGGCCCGACGATGCCATCGACATCGAAACCCGGCAACGGCTCCCCCTAAACCACTGGATGCACCTGACCATCAGCTACGATGGCAGCAGCCGCGCCGATGGGGTACAGTTTTATGTTAACGGCAACCCGACAGCCACGCGGGTAATGACCGACAACCTCACCCAAAGCACCGTTTGGGGTAAAAACCATAGCTACTGGGGGGCCGGAACGCCCAACTTCTCGATTGGGCATTCGCACGATCAGAACTACAAAGGCTACGCCGTCGATGAAGTGCGGGTATACAACCGCGCCCTTACCCGGCTGGAGGCTCAGTCGCTGACAGTGCAGCGCGATGTGGTGCGCGAGGCCTTACAGAACCCCGACCGAACCGAGGCCCAACAAGCCGACCTGTTTGCCTATTACCTGACTAATTTCGACGAGTCGTACAAACAACGACAAGCCGCGCGACAAGCTCAACTGGCCGAGGAAACCCGGATTCTGAACGAGCAAATCGACGTGATGACCATGAGCGAACGTCGGTACAAGGTGGCCACACACTTGCTCAAACGCGGGGCTTACGATGCCCCCGGCGAGCGGGTCGAGGCCGAGGTACCTCATTTTCTACCTCCACTCGACAACGAAACGCCCGACCGACTGGGGCTGGCCCAATGGCTACTCCGCTCCGACAACCCATTGTTTGCCCGCGTAGCCGTAAACCGAATCTGGCAGCAATATTTCGGGCAGGGACTCGTAAAAAGCAGCGACGACTTTGGGAATCAGGGTAACCTGCCCTCGCACCCCGAACTGCTCGACTATCTGGCGGTCCGTTTTCGCGACGGTTGGTCTGACCCCGCCGGGAACGTGGGGCCGTGGGATGTGAAAGCCCTGCACAAACTGATTGTACTTTCGGCCACGTACCGGCAATCGTCGAGCGTGCCGCCATCGGTGCGCGAACGCGACTTCGACAATACCTACCTGAGCCGGGGGCCCAGTTACCGGCTGAGTGCCGAGCAGGTACGCGACAATGCCCTTGCCGCCAGCGGCTTACTGACTCGCCAGATTGGCGGACCGAGCGTACACCCGTACCAGCCCGCGGGTATCTGGGAGGCCCTGGCTACGCGCAACGCCGTGAATTATGTGCAGAACCACGGCGACAGCCTGTACCGGCGGTCGATGTACACAATCTGGAAACGGTCGTCGCCCCCGCCCATGATGCTCAACTTCGACGCGGCCGAGCGGCACACCTGTACCGTAAAACGACAAAAAACATCGACCCCGCTACAGGCACTGGTTACGCTCAATGATCCTCAGTTTGTAGAGGCTGCCCGCGTGTTGGCCCAGAAAGAGGCCGAAAAGCGAAAAAGCAATCTGGCGAACAGCGAAGAGATAATACATGCCTTCTTCAAGTCGATTGTTGGCAGGCCCGCCCGTCCGCAGGAAGTCGGCCTGATGCAACAGCTCTACGCCGAAGAACTACGCGATTTCCGGGCCAACCCCAAGCGGGCAGCCGAGTTGCTCACCGTGGGTGAATACCCCGTTGCCCGGCAACTACCGCCCGAACAGCTCGCAGCCTGGACGGTGGTAGGCAACACGATTATGAATTTCGACGAAGCCATTGTAAAGCGATAAACCACAAGGACCTTTGGAGCAACCATCCAGACCCTGCTACCGATAACCACTATGGACCTTCAGGATCAACTCCACGATATGATGAGCCGCCGGACGTTTCTGGGGCAAACCGGTGCCGGTATTGGTACGCTGGCGCTGGCGTCGTTGCTCAATCCGGGTACGGCTTCGGCGGCCGCGGGTCCGGCGCTCGGCAAACCGCATTTTCCGCCTAAGGTAAAGCGGGTTATCTATCTGTTTCAAAGCGGGGCACCCAGCCAACTCGAACTGTTCGATTACAAACCCCGGCTCGAAACCATGTGGGGGCAGGAGCTACCCGAATCGGTGCGAAAAGGGCAACGCCTGACCGGCATGACCGCCGGGCAAAGCCGGTTTCCGCTGGCGGCATCGGCCTTCAAATTTGCGCAACACGGCCAAAGCCGTGCCTGGGTGAGTGAGTTGCTGCCGTACACGTCGCGGGTGGTGGATGACCTGTGCTTTATCAAAACCATGCACACCGAAGCCATCAACCACGACCCCGCCGTTACGTTTATCCAAACGGGCAGTCAACAGGCTGGTCGGCCCAGTTTTGGCTCGTGGGTGAGTTATGGCCTCGGCTCCGACAATCAGAATATGCCCGCGTTTGTGGTGCTGCTTTCCAAAGGCCGCAACGGCGACCAACCCCTCTACGCCAAGCTCTGGAGCAACGGTTTTTTGCCATCGGTGCATCAGGGAGTGGTATTTCGGTCGGGCCCCGACCCGGTTTTTTACCTCAACAATCCGCCCGGTATTGATCGGACGAGCCGCCGACGGATGCTCGATTATCTGGCCAAACTGCATCATGAGCAGGCTAAACACGTGCTCGACCCGGAGATCGACAACCGAATGCAACAGTACGAAATGGCCTACCGAATGCAGGCCTCGGTGCCCGAAACCCTCGACCTCTCCAAAGAACCCAACTACATTTTTGACCTGTACGGCCCCGATAGCCGGCAGCCCGGCACGTTTGCGGCCAACTGCCTGCTGGCGCGTAAACTGATAGAAAAAGATGTGAAGTTTGTGCAGCTTTACCATCAGGGTTGGGATCAGCACGGCAACCTGCCCAACGACATCAGGGTGCAAACCAAAAGCGTCGATCAGGCATCGGCGGCTTTGGTGATGGACCTCAAACAGCGCGGCCTCCTCGACGATACGCTCGTAATCTGGGGGGGCGAGTTTGGGCGTACCAACTATTCACAGGGTAAACTGAAAAAAGACAACTACGGCCGCGATCATCACCCGCGTTGCTACACCATCTGGATGGCGGGTGCGGGCATAAAAAAGAGCTTCGTGTACGGCGAAACCGACGAATTTGGGTACAACATCGCCCGCGACCCCGTACACGTGCACGATTTTCAGGCCACGGTGATGCACCTGATGGGCGTAGACCACGAGAAACTAACCTTCAAGCATCAGGGGCGTCGGTACCGGCTAACCGATGTGCACGGCAAGGTGATAAAACCCCTGCTGGCGTAGTCGAAAAACCAATCGATTAATAGCCGATCTTCAGTACTGGACATTTGGACTTCAGACATTAGACGTTAGACTTATTACCATTCTGTAGGGAGGTCTAACGTCTAATGTCCAACATCTAATGTCCAGTACTGAGTAGCCGATCTATCTTGAACCAAATCATAAGATTAAGCACTCGGGCCTTGCCCATGCAGGCGATTTACCGGACAATCACATTTGAATAGCCTTACCTTTGCCCCATGCAGCAACAGATTGATACCTGGATTCGTAGCCTGATCCGGTGGTTTGGATTTGTTCCCAACCGTGACCTGTCGGGCTGGATTCTGTTAATTATTGCCGTTCTGGCGGGGCTTATTGTTAACCTGATCGTGACGCAAACGATCCGGTTTGTGAACCGAAAACGCCCTTCGCAGGCCCTGGGTTACCTACGCACCTACGTACGCTGGGCATTTTGGGCGTTTGTACCTTCCCTGTTTTTTCTATTAGCCACCAACATACAATCGGCGCGGTTTATCCGACGTCATCCCGTAGCCGACAAGGCGGCCGAGGTGCTGTTTCTGATAGCGGCTACCTGGCTGGTGGTCCAACTCCTGAAAGTAGGTGAGCTGCTCCTGGTGCGTCAATACGACACCACGCAGGATGTAAACCTCTCGCAGCGAAAGTTTGTCACGCAGGTTCGGTTCGTCCGGCGGTTTATTGTTTTTCTGATTTTCATTATCAGTGGAGCCCTGCTCTTACTCACCTTCCAGGGAAGCCGGAAAGTAGGTCTTAGTGTGCTTACCTCGGCGGGGGTTTTCTCGGTCTTGATTGGTTTTGCGGCCCAAAAAACCCTGGCTAACCTGCTGGCCGGTATTCAAATCGCCTTTACCCAGCAAATCAGGCTCGACGATGCCGTGGTGGTCGAAAATGAGTGGGGCCGTATTGAAGAAATCAACCTGACCAACGTGGTGGTCAGGCTCTGGGACCGTCGGCGGCTGATTTTGCCTATCACGTATTTTGTCGAAACCCCGTTCCAGAACTGGACCCGCTCCGATGCTTCCATCACGGGGGCGATTCTGCTGTATCTGGATTACAACGTACCGATTGAGCGACTCCGCGAAAAAGCCCGCGAGTTTGCCGAAGCCGACCCGCTTTGGAATCAGGACGTTTTTGCCGTTCAGATTACCGACACCACCCCTACGGGCGTCATTGTCCGGATTCTGGTCTCTGCGGCCGACGCTCCCTCGGCCTTCGACCTGCGTTGCCACCTGCGCGAGGCCATTATTGTGTTTTTACGGGAAGAATACCCCGAGAGCCTGCCCCAAACCCGGGTTCAGTTCGAGCCCGCGCGGATACCCCAAAATGGCGAGGCAGGCAAAGGCCCTGTTGCAGACTTAACAATTACATAACATTGGATTCCCCGGCGCGTGGCTGGTTTTGCAGACCTTTGTGGTGGTTTAGTCAAACCAGAAGCTTGTATCTAACTTAAAATCACTATGTTCGGCTTAGAGACCGGCATTTTTATCCTGCTCGCATTCTGCATTTTAGCCGCTTGCGTCTTCGAATTCATCAACGGCTTTCACGACACCGCCAATGCCGTTGCCACCGTTATTTATACCAACTCGCTGCAACCAACTCAGGCCGTTGTCTGGTCTGGATTTATGAATTTTCTGGGGGTAATCACCGGGGGCGTGGGTGTGGGTATGAGCATCGTAAACCTGCTTCCGGTCGAGTTGCTGATTGATCAGAACGTCTACCACAGTATAGCCATGGTGCTGGCGCTTCTGTTCAGCGCCATTATCTGGAACTTTGGGACCTGGTATTTTGGTCTGCCCGCGTCAAGCTCGCACACGCTGATCGGGGCCATTATTGGCGTTGGGCTGGGTTATGCCGTTCTGCCCGACAACGAAATGGGCATTGCAGCCGTCAACTGGGACAAAGCCAAGGAAGTGTTTGCAGCCCTGTTTCTGTCGCCCCTGATCGGGTTTAGCCTTGCCGTAGTACTCATGTTTGTGCTGCGCCGGTCGCTCAACAAAGAAGTGCGCAAGCAGCTTTTCGACGAACCACAACCCGGACAGGCACCACCGGCCTGGGTGCGCGGTATTTTGATCATGACCTGTACGCTGGTGAGCTTTTTTCACGGCCGCAACGACGGTCAGAAGGGTATCGGTCTGGTTATGCTTATTCTGATCGGTATTTTGCCCGCTTATTTCGCCGTCGACAACCGACTCGATGTGCAGCAACTCCGCCCCGACCTGACGGTTGTGGAGCAGAAAATTGCCCTTATCGACACCACGCTGCTCAACGTGACCGAGAAAGCCCGCATTGCCCAGATCAAGGCGAGTGCGCAGAATCTGGAGAAGGTGCTGGCCGCCAACAAAATCGAACGCGAACACGCACTCGACGTTCGGCAGGCCCTGCTCACGATCAGCAGCAATGTGAAGAAACTAAACGAAAGTGAAGCCGTAAAGCTGAGCGACGCCGACCGGAAAGCCCTGAGTGCAGCCGCTACGCAGGAAGAAAAAGGCCTGCGGAAATTTACTGACCACGCACCTTTCTGGGTTATTCTGATGATTTCGCTCTCATTGGGCTTCGGAACCATGATTGGCTGGAAACGGATTGTGGTGACCGTGGGCGAAAAAATCGGCAAGAGCCACCTGACCTACGCGCAGGGGGCATCGGCCGAGCTGGTAGCGGCTGTTACCATCGGTATGGCGTCGGCCTTCAAAGTGCCGGTTAGTACCACGCACTCGCTCTCGTCGGGTATTGCCGGTGCTATGGTGGCCAGCAAAGGCATCAAAAACCTGCAAGCCGGTACGATTCAAAACATTATGCTTGCCTGGTTGCTGACATTGCCCGTTGCCATTCTGCTCTCGGCTACGCTGTTTGTATTCTTCCGCTGGCTTCTATAAAAAGTAGTTTAGAGTTTAGGGTTTCCGGTTTAGAGTTGGCCGCTACACAGTAAGATCAGGGTTTCATACCTCCCCTCTGAACGAGTCTGACACCAACGCAAAGGGGAGCCGGTCGAAACCGGCTCCCCTTTGCTGTTAAACGCTTTGGCGGCTTACTTAGACGTAGCCATAACCATTTTGATGTTCAATTTGGCACCCGTTTCGAGTACGCCTACCAGATCCTGAACCGTCAGACTTTTGTCGAACCGAACCACCACCGTGGGCTCATCGATACCGGCCATAATCGCCTTCAGCTCATTTTCGAGGTTTTCGGGCGCAACCGGCTGCTTATCGATAAAATACTGCTTGTTGGCATCCACTGAAAGCGTCACCTGCTTTTTGCTCAACTGCTGCGACGACGAAGCCTTGGGCAGCATCAGCTTAATTACATTCGGGTTGGCCACCGTCGAGATAATCAAAAAGAACAACAACAGGAAGAACATGATGTCGTTCAGCGACGAGGTGGCCACTTCGGCGGCAAACTTATTTTTTCGGCGTAGCTTCATAGTAGTGATGAGTTATGAGCGATGAGTTATGAATGAGTAGTTGTCCACTCATCGTTCATAACTCATCACTCATCGCTTCTAGCGAACCCGAACGTTTTCGGTAGGCTTTTGGAGCACTTCCAGAAACTCGAACGCGTTCATTTCGAGCCGGAGTGTAAACTTCTCGACCATCATATTGAGCAGGTGATAGCCCGTGTAGGCAATAACCCCCACAATAAGACCAGCCCCTGAGGTAATCATTTTTTCGTACAGACCACCGGCAATAATCCCGACGCTGATGTTGTCGGATAGCGAGATGTCGTAAAAGATTCGGATAATCCCCGAAATGGTCCCGATAAACCCAAGCATGGGCGCAATACCGGCAATTACCCCGAGGTAACCCATGTTGCGCTCAAGGCGTCCCAGTTCAATCTGCCCAACGGTTTCGATGGTGCTCTCAATTTCGCGGATGGGGGCCCCGATCCGGCCAACGGCTTTTTCAAACACGCGGCCAACGGATGTTTTCTGATTCCGGCAAAACGACTCAGCCGATTTGATATTCCCCTGCAGCACCATGTCTTTCACGTTGTCGACAAACCCTTCATCAACACGGGTTTGCGCCCGGATCACAAAGAATCGTTCGAAAATGATGTACAGGGCCGCGAAGAAAAGGATGGCGATGGGAATCATAACCCAGCCCCCTTTGGCAACCAGGTCAATCAGTTGCAGGCTTTGTTGGGGGGCCACTCCCGTAGCAGCGGAGGCCGATGCGGCCGTGTCAAGAGCCGGAACCTGAAGCAAAATCATACAGTAATCGTCGGAGGTTGAAAGCAATGAGCGGCAGCGCATTACCTCGGTGTTAACGAGAAGCCTTTGCCGGATATTGTTAATTTACAGTGTCAAACTCCAGATATAAGGCACTCAGGGAGCACCTTATACCCGTAGCCACATGTTCAAAGATAGCAAAGGGTACGCAAACCGGGGCGTAAAATTAGGAAAGGGCGGGGCTCAGGGCTTCACCAGAATCTTACCCCAGCGCCCGTGCCGCTCCGAATGTTCAACGGCTTCAACGATCTGATCAAGTGAGTACGTTGCTTCGACAGGCAACTGAATCTCTCCCGACGCCAGCATCGAAATAACATTCTGCGCCACCTCCTGCCGGGTTTTACTATCGGTCCGGCGCATCCAGTCGGTGAGCCAGAAACCCCGAATCGTCAGCTCGCGGAAAATCATCAGCCCCACGTTGATCGACGGGTCTTGCAGGCTCAATAAGCCGTAAATGAGCATCACCCCGCCTTTGCCGAGGCACTTGATGGCCTCGCTTGCGGTGTGCCCGCCCACGGCATCGAGCACGCAGGATACACCCGCTCCGCCCGTGATCTCGCGGACGCGGGCGGCCATATTTTCGGTTTCGGTGTTGATCACCTCCGTCAGGCCCAAGGCTTTCAGCTCGTCGTTGAGGTCATCGCGCCGAACGGTGCCGATAGTCTGAATACCTTTCTGTTTACAAAGCTGAATAACCATTTTACCAAATGCCGACCCGCAGGCAGTGAGCATGAGCCACTGCCCAGCCTGTACGCCCGACTCCTGCACCATGGCAAAGGCCGTAAACGGATTCACAAACAGTTGAGCGGCCACCTCGTCGGGCATGGCGTCGGGTACCGGAATCAGGCTCCGGTGGTGCGCAATCGTGTATTCAGACCAGGCTCCAACGCCCGAAAAACCCACACGGGTCCCCGGCTGAATTGACACGCCATCGCCGACTTTATCGACAATACCAACTCCTTCAAAACCCGCGCCCGACGGCAGCTGCGGCCGGATACCATACAGATTTTGCACAAACATAATGTCCGACGGGTTGATCGGGCTGGCAAGCACTTTCACGCGTACTTCACCCGGGCCGGGCTCAGGAAGGGGGCGTTCAACGGTGCGGAGAATTTCGGCGGGTTTGCCGGTTATTTCAAATTCGATAGTTTTCATTCGTGATGAATTGGGTATGAGTCTCAAAAATATGGCTTAATTAGCACAAAATATCACTCTCAGAAGCCGGGCGACCGACCCTGAATCGTAACCTAAACCAACGGCCGCTCTATTCTCTTGTAAAACTTATGCAAACCTCTCCTTTCCTGGGTGAACTGATTGGCACGATGGTGCTGCTTTTGTTGGGCAATGGCGTTGTTGCCAATGTCGTATTGAAACAAACCAAAGGCGAAAACGCTGGCTGGATAGTCATCACTACCGGCTGGGCCTTTGCGGTTACGTTTGGCGTATTTGTCGCCAAAGCCTTCGGCAGCATCGACGCCCATCTGAGCCCCGCCGTAACGCTTGCCTTTGCCGTCGCAACGGACGATTACAGTAAAATTCCGTCGTATTTTCTGGCGCAGATGATCGGCGCTTTCCTGGGGGCCATTCTGGTTTGGCTGCACCACCTGCCCCACTGGGGCGCCACGCCCGACCCCGGCAACAAATTGGCCTGCTTTGCAACCGGGCCCGCCATTCGGAATTACGGTGCCAACTTTCTGAGCGAAGCGCTGGGTACCATTGTACTCATTCTGGGCCTGGCGGGCATTTCGTCGAAAGGCCTCGGGCAAATGGCCGTGGGCGTAGGGCCGTATCTGGTGGGTGTGCTGGTATGGAGCATCGGTCTCTCGCTCGGCGGCACCACGGGTTATGCCATTAACCCCGCCCGTGACCTGGCCCCTAGGCTGGCGCACGCCGTATTGCCCATTCCCGGCAAAGGGTCGTCCGATTGGGGTTACGCCTGGGTTCCGGTGCTCGGCCCACTCGTCGGAGCCGCCATCGGCGGGTTGCTGATTGCTTGGTATAAGTTATAAAAAGGGAGGAAGGGAGAAAAGGAGAAGGCAGAAGGCAGAAGGGGAACAGATTTTCCTTTTTCCTTTTCCCTTTCCTCACCCCCACTCCCCTCCTCCTTCGAGCACCAATCCCTCGCCGTAAAGGCCCGCGGGGGTTTGGTAGCCAGGTTGCCAGTTGCCATTGAGTACCTTGCGGGTGATGATCAACGCCATGGTGGCGGTGAGCGTGTAACCTTCGGGGCATACCAGCCACGCTTCAACCGACTGCCCGGCTTTGTTCTCGGCCCGCCCCCACACCAGCGACCGCGACCGGTTGCGCACCCCGGCGTCGGGGCCGGTGAGCCGCTTTTCAATGCGGTTTTGCAGAAACCTCCGCACTGGCTTACTACCCAATAGCCAACCCAGCGCGTTACCCAACCGCAGCCCCCGAATCATGCCCGGCGTCATGGCCATGTACGTTTCGATATTCGGAATGCCCGTTGTCGCGTAAGCCGTCGACAAATCGCCCCACGGAATGGTGGCACAAACCCGCTTTCGGCCCGGCTCAAAGGGCACCTCCAACGTTTTGTAGGCATTCGGAACGCCTTTTAGTTGCCCATTCTGCCGAATAAGCCCATCAGTCCCCAGGTTTTCGACGGCGGTGAGGGCCGTGCCCCGCGACACGCTCCCCCCGTCGTTGGCGAACGCCAGTTGCAGATGCGTCGCATCGGGGAGTTTGTTTTTCAGGTGCAGGGCCATGCAATCAGTAGGGACAACATCGAACCCAACACCCGACATCAGCATAACCTGGCGGTCTACGGCCTGTTGGTGCAAGGCTTTCCCCTGCTCAAATACAGCCACTTCGCCCGTAATATCCAGATAGTGCGTTTGAGTACGCAAACAGGCCTGCTGCATGGGTAAGGCCGTTTTGGAAAATGGCCCGGCACAATGCAATACCACCGGAACACCCGCCAACGCAGCATCGAGTGATGCGGCATCGGTCAGATCGGCCACGCGGTACTCCAGCCCATACTGCCGGGCCAGCAGGGCTATTTTTTCGGCATTGCGCCCGGCCAGAATCGGCGTTAGGCCGTAGTGAGTAGCCTGTTCAATAATAAGCCGGGCGGTGTAGCCATTGGCTCCGTAGAGCAGAAAGTCCGGGGTCATAGCACAAGGGGCATCGGGTTCATACATACAACCCGATAGTGCGGGGTAAGTTACCCCTCTTTCACCTGTTTTGGCTACAAACTGCTACATACACTTCACCCAAAAAGCCGTTAAGGGTTGCCAACAAGCGGTCATATACCAGCGTTGACAACCCTTAATGGCTTCGTTTAGTGTTCTAATTGGGCTTACATAAGGGCCCGGCGGAACAAAATGAGCCGCTCATGCAATGCATACATATCTACACCCGACCGATACACCCCGTTGGCATTGAGCGTAAACACGCGCGGGCCAATGGGCAGCGTGTTGTACTTAGCCAGCGCATTAAACCAGGTAGCCCGGTCTTTGTAGGGGGCCAGCAGCAACTGGCAACGGCTGAGGTACCGGTGTTGCTTGGGTGTCCAGACCGGCCGCTTCAGATAAGCCGACTCACGGCCGTTGAGCAGGTCGGGCAGGGCTTCGGGCGGAGCCATAGGCAGCAGTTCGGCCAGCAGGTACAGGCCCAGTTCGACGTTGAGGAGCCGGTTCGCTACCTGACCCGGCAAGTTGTGGCCATAGCGCAGGCGCGTAGCCAACGGCTCCTGCCAGCGCATCAGATGCTGCGTAGCCGGGGCGATTCGTTGCGAAGATTGAAGAAGCGTTGCCGTGTTCATAATCAGTATTGTTGTTTACTGTTCATGACAAATTTGCAACCCCCAAAACGTAATCTTTTTACGTTCTTCTATCCTTGCCGACTTTTTTTCAATTTTTTTTCTTCCCTACCGAAAAGACCTCCGGCGTTGCAGCCTGACCGGGTATAAGGCAAGCTCATCAGACCCGGCGGCACGGAAGATTACAGGATAAACAGGATTTTCTCCGACCTGAATGAATCCTGTTTATCCTGTAATCCTGTCAAAAAACGTGTCCTACACCCCTTGACCAAAAGCCACCACTGATTCGGTAGAAATTCGTTTATTCCATATTATCTGCGGCCAAGTCGCGTCCGTTTATCACAATTCACGGGTTGGTCGGCCACAAATCGCTATTTTTACCCAATCAACAACCTGAAGAGCGCTTAGCGACCGCGTGAAACCATTCGTTTTTACCCGCATCCAGTACACCTCCGGCGATTGGGATACCGATCAGCGGATGCCGGTCAACCTGTTGCATTCGCTGGTCGAATACACCAAGATTCCGGTCGATCAGAAAGAGCGCGTGGTGCTACTGAGCAGCAACGACCTGTTCCGGGCGCCGTTTTGCTACCTCAGCGGACACAAACTGGTGGAGTTTTCGGCCGTTGAGCGCGACCACTTCCGGCGGTATGTGCAAAACGGCGGCTTTGTATTTGTCGACGATTGTAACCACGACATAGACGGGCTTTTTGCCAAGTCGTTTGAGCAGGAAATGGCCCGCACCTTCGGGCCCAAAGCCCTGCAAAAAATCCCGAACAACCACCCCCTTTACACCTGTTTCTTTAAGTTTTACGACGGCCCGCCAACCACCTCGTTTGAGCTCAATGGCTGGGGCGACGACCTTGTGCACGACTACCTGAAGGCGGTGATGGTGAACGGACGCATTGGAGTTTTGTACAGCAACAAGGATTACGGCTGTGAGTGGGATTATGACTTCCGGAACAAGCGGTTTCTGGCCGAAGACAACACCAAATTTGGGGTCAATATTGTAACGTATGCTTTAACCTAAGTAATAGCTGGCAGTGGCTGTAGACAGCTTAATCCAGTCTGACGGCCTACCCAACTGCCAACTGCTACCGTCAACTGCTACTTTTTTTGAACACACAACACTACAAACAACTCGTCAGTAAGCTACCGCTGCTGAAAGCGGAAATTGGAAAAGTGATCGTTGGGCAACACGAAGCCATCGACGAGGTGCTGATTACCCTGCTGGCGGGCGGCCACTGCCTGCTCGAAGGCGTACCCGGCCTGGCTAAAACCCTGCTGGTCAAAACCATGTCGGATGCGTTGGCGATGTCGTTTAAGCGGGTGCAGTTTACCCCCGACCTGATGCCCGGCGATATTCTGGGCACGGAGGTACTGGAAGAAGACCATCAGACCGGCCGGAAGTTTTTCCAGTTCAACAAAGGGCCCATTTTTGCCAATGTGGTACTGGCCGACGAGATTAACCGGACCCCGCCCAAAACCCAGGCTGCCCTGCTCGAAGCCATGCAGGAGTACCGGGTTACCTACAACGGGCAGGACTACCCACTGCCCCGGCCCTTTCTGATTATTGCCACCCAAAATCCCATTGAGCAGGCCGGCACCTACCCGTTGCCCGAAGCCCAGCTCGACCGGTTTTTGCTGTATATTCGGCTCGGCTACCCCTCCGAAACCGAAGAACTGGCCGTACTCCGTCAAACTACCGGTACCAGTCGACCAGCGCTGTCGACCATCTTTACGGATGAGGAAGTACTCGAACTGCAAAACCTCACCCGGCAGGTACACATCAGCGACGAACTGCTGACGATGGTCAACCGGCTCGTTCGGTCGACCCGGCCGGGAAGCGGCCCATCCGACCAAACGCCCGTGGCTTTTGTGAAGCAGTGGGGCGAATGGGGGGCGGGCCCACGAGCGGGGCAGGCCCTCATTTTGTGCGCCAAAGCCCGCGCCGTGCTCAACGAGCGGTTTTCGGTTATTCCCGACGACATTCGGGCGCTGGCGCACCCCGTGCTACGGCACCGGGTGGCGCTCAACTTCCGGGCGGAGTCGGAAGGCATCACCACCGACACGCTCATCGACAAGGTGCTGGCCGAACTGAAGCTCTGATCCGTATGCCCTATGCTTGCTCAGGAACTCATCAAACTCAATGACCTTCACCTTGCCGGCAAACTCGTTAGCGAGGAGCTTCGGCTGGGGCTGCACACCAGTCGGCGGGCGGGTGTAGGCGCGGAGTTTGAGCAATACCGGCACTACCAACCCGGCGACGACCCCAAACGCATCGACTGGAAGCTGCTGGCCCGTACCGACCGCCACATGGTGCGCGAATCGGCCACGGAAAGCAACCGCCAGATTCGGTTTCTGCTCGATTTGTCAGGCTCAATGAACTACGTCGAAAACGGCATTTCGCGGCTCAGTTACGCCAAAATTGTGGTGGCTTCGCTGGCTTACCTTGGCTTTCGGCAAGGCGACGACATGAGCCTGTATGGTCTGCAAAACGGTATCATGCAGCCATTGGCCAGGCCAGGGCATCAGGCGTTTCAGCAGATTGTAGTGGCTCTCGAAAAGGCTGAAGCCGCCGGGGCCTGGAACCCAACCGAGCCGACACTACCGCCGTTTGGCACCAAAACGAATGAGATGCTCATTGTGGTGTCGGATCTGTTGCAGGTCAACGACGAGTGGCTCGCGCTGGTACGAACGCTGGCGCATCCGCGCCGGGAAATTCTGCTGATTCAGGTACTGGGCGATCAGGAAATGGACTTCTCGATGTCGGGCTTTTTTCGCTTTCAGGATCTGGAAACCGGCCGGGAAGTGGAGATACAGGCCGAAGCCGTGCAGAATACGATTCGGGAGCGGGCCGCGGCTTACTTTCAGATGCTGGACGAAGGCCTCCGCGTGCCCAACGTGCAACTGACCCGCGCGCTCCTGAGCGAGCCGATCGCACTGGTGCTTCGGAGAGTTCTGGGTTAAGGGAATATGGTTTAGAGCGGCCGGTGTTCCGGTTTTTGGTCTTTAGTTTTTGGTTTATGGTCTTTAAGTGAATGAACAATGTAAAATGCATAATGAATAATTGTATTACCTGCTAATAATCAGCCATTTCATTACACATTTTACACTATTCATTTTACATTTAATTCTGTCTGACTACTTAGTTTTGGGTTTATGGCGGCTGCCAAAAATGACAAACCCCTTTTTACATGACATTTGTACAGCCTGCTTTTTTATGGGGTTTGCTGGCCGTAGCGGTGCCCATTCTGATTCACTTCTGGCATCAGAAAAAAGGCCAGCCGATGGCGTGGGCCGCTATGGAGTGGCTCCGCGAAGCCACCGAACAGCCACAACGGGGGCTCAAATTTGAAAATGCCCTGCTACTCGCGCTCCGGTGTCTGCTGATTACCCTGCTCTCGGTTTGGCTGGCCGAACCCGTATGGCCCGACAAAACCAACCCCAAAGACCGGACAGCCGTACACATAGCCGTAGCCGACTCGCTGGTGATGCGCACCTTCCGGTTTGAGTTGCAACAGGCCCGGCAACGGGGCGAACCCATAGTGACCCTACCCAGCCCGACCAACCCCATGCGGCTGCAAACGCTCATCGATTCGGTGCACAAACCCCATGTGACCCTGCACCTGTACGCTCTCAACGAGGCCACACTGGCCGATGCGCCGGTGCTCACCACCCCCGCCCGGTTTAGTTTGCACACAGCCCTGTTGCCCACCCGACCGGCCGCAACGCAAACCCGGCCGTTTGCAAGCATCGACGGACCGCTTAACGTACAACTCGACTACCGCAACCCGACCGAGCGGCAAACCGTAACGGCCGCCCTTCGCGCCCTCGAAACGGTTTTTGGCCTGCGCCTGAACATGAGCAGTACGCCCGAAGGCAGCCCCGCGCCCGACTGGGTCCTGACCGACCGGCTACCCAAAAACCTGACCGACAAAACTCTGTACACGGTATCGGGACAAATGTCGGGGCCAAACAAGCCCAACGTCCAGATAGTGCCGGATACGCTTACCCCGCAAACGGCAACGTGGGTCGCCAACGGCCAATTGCCCGAATGGCTGGGTGAGCAACTGCTCCGTTTTTACGGTCCACGGCTACCCGACCCACCCCTGACGCAGGCCGAAATGGCCCGCCTGTTTGAGCCTCAGGCCCCGCCCAAAACCGATGCCAGCACGCAATCTGGGCACTCAGCCGAGCAAGTGGGGGTGTTGTTGGCGTTGCTGCTGGTACTGAATCTGGAGCGCTGGATTGCGTTACGAAAAAATACGTGAGTTTCCTCCGAAGCCGTTATCCGTAGGTACGGCCTCTCCGAACAAACTGACCATGACTGCCCAGAAAATTATCGACTCGGTTCGGCACCAACTTTACCTCAATGCCCTGCTCAAGGGGCTGTTGCTGGGCCTTGCCGCTTACTTTATAGCTACGGCCTTCGGGCTGACGGGAGCTTACAGCCTGTTGGCGGCCGGGGTGGGCCTCTTAGCCGGGCTATGGCTGGGGCGTATTCACCAGCCCCGCCAACCCGAAGCCGTTGCCCTCATTCACCGAACCGTAGGCGACGCCGAATACAGCCTGCCTCTGCTCGACAAGCCGAGTCTGAACATAGCCGAGCAACTTCAGCTGGAGCGGCTCTCTGAACGGCTGGCCCAAACACCCATACCGACGGTATGGCAGGCCAACATAGGTCCGTACCTTCTGGCGGTGGTACTTTCAGCCGGGTTGGCCTATACCTTGCCGTTCCTGAAACCGACAGGGGCGCGGGCGGGCCTACGCCAAACCGTTCTGGGCGGGACTATCGGCAGTCCCGCCGACGAACCAGCCCGGCCTCCGCGCTTTGAGTCGGCCACGGTACGCGTGCAACCACCCGCCTACACGGGGCTGCCCGTGCGTCAGTCGCGCGACCTCAACGTGACCTCGCTCGTGGGGTCACGGCTGGACTGGATAATCGCTTTTTCGCGGAACACCGGCCTGCGGGTTCGACTGGCCAACAGCCGGGGCGAAGAAATAGGCCTCAAAGCCACACCGAACGGCTTTGCGCATACCGACCGGCTCGTCAGTTCGGGGCTGTACACCCTCCGGGCGTACTGGCGTAACCCCGACACCAACCGCGACTCGCTGTTCTACCAGTCGCCGTTTTACCGGCTTGAAGCACAGCCCGACCTCGCCCCCAAAATTGAGCCCACCTCCAAAGAACTCTACCGCTACCACCGGCTCAATGACCCCAAACAACTGACTGTTTCGGCCCGGATTTTCGACGATTTTCGGGTGCAGCAAGCTTATATCATCGCCACGCTGGCGCGGGGTTCGGGCGAGAACGTCAAGTTTCGGGAGGTTCGGATGCCGCTCACACCGGACAACTTCACCGATGCCCGCCTGAGCAAGACCCTCGACCTGAAAGCCCTTGGGTTTGCCCCCGGCGATGAACTGTACTACTACTGGGCGGCTATCGACAACCGGCAACCTGAACCGAACTTCACCAAGTCGGACACGTACTTTGTGGTGTACAAAGACACCACCAAAACCGACGAGGCTCAACTGGCTACGATGGCCGTAAACCTCATGCCGGAGTATTTCAGGAGTCAGCGGCAGATTATCATCGATACCGAGAAGCTGATAGCCAAACGGGGCAAAATCCTGCGCGAAACGTTCAACAGTTTCTCCAACGAAATTGGATTCGACCAGAAAGTGCTGCGGCTTCGGTACGGGCAGTACCTGGGCGAAGAGTTTGAAAACCAGATTGGCGGCCACGACCCAATGGCCGAAAACGACGCGCACCTGCTCGACGGATTCATGCACAAACATGATACCGAGCAAGACAAAGCCGCCAACGAAACACCCCGCACCTTTGCCTTCAAAATGGCCGAAAAAGCCCAACAGGCCAACAAGGAGCCGGGCGCTACGCCGGGGCAGGGGGCCGGTGGGCATGGCGCGGGCGGGCATAGCCACAACGACCCGGCCACCCCCGAAAAAGCACAGGACCCACTGGCGGCTCTGATGGAGCAGTACGTGCACGAACACGACGATGCCGAGACCAACACGTTCTACGAACAATCGACGCGGTCGTTGCTCAAAATGGCGTTGGAGCAAATGTGGCAATCGGAGCTGCACCTGCGCCTGTACGAACCCGAAAAAGCCCTGCCGTACGAGAAAAAGGCTCTTGAATACCTCAAAACGGCCCAACAAAAAGCCCGTGCCTACGCCAAGAAAACCGGCCTCGACCCACCCCCCATCAAAGAAGCCGAAACCCGGCTCAAAGGCGAGCGCAAAAACGTAACCGACCGCTACGCCCAATCGCGAACCTACACCGAGGCCCAGGCCAATGCCCTGATTGCCGACGTGCTCGGCCTGCTCGACCGACCTCAGCTCACGTCGGCACAGCGCCTATCGGTACAGCAACTAAGTGGGTATCTGCTCAACCGACCCACCTCAGTCGGGCTGCCCAACTGGTCGGTGCTGGGGGCGTTGCAGGAGATGGCCGCGGGCCGGGTGCTGGCCGTAGCGCAACGCCAACAACTAAAAACGAACTTGTACCGATTGCTTGGTAAACCCGAAGGACAGCAAGGGCCGTCGTATGGTACCAATGCCGCTTTAGAACGGGCCTTCTGGCGGGGCTTATAACCCCGTTCGGCTACCCCACCTTATGCTCTGACATGACCTCGACCCCACCCTTTCTGTTTATACCGCTCCTGCTACTGGGGGCTCTTCAAAGTTGGCTTCTGCTGCGTAACCAGACGCTTTCGGGAGGCCGCAAAGCCGTGCGGGCGGGTCTTAACCTGCTGCTTTGGCTGGTATTGCTCGCCTTTGTGTGGCAACCCATCTGGACACGCCCGCTCGATACCACCCACGTATTGCTGGTAGGCAGCGACGTGCCCACGGCCGTAGCCCGGCAGGTGCAGGACAGCCTGGGCCTACGCGCACGGGTAACCGCTGCCGACATCCGGCTCGAAAACACCGACTCGGTAACGATTCTGGGGCAAACCTTACCGGCCCCACTCCTCGCCCGGCTCGGCAACCGGGCGGTGCGCTGGGTGCCGTACAACGTACCCGGCCTACCCACGCACCTGCACTGGCAAAGTGTCGTACGTTTGGGCGAAGAGCAGACGATTCGGGGAGAGATCACCGTATCCGAACGCCAGAAAATCGCCGTTCGGTTTGGCGCCCAAACCCTCGATAGCCTGTGGCTCAAGCCGGGCCGACAGGCGTTTGCGCTCCGGTTTCCGGCGGTAGCCAAAGGGCGTATCGAGACGGTGCTGCAAGTAGGCAATCAAACCACCGACACGGTGCGTTTTTTTGCACAGAGCACCCGGCCGCTCTTCGTACAGTTTGTACTGGGCACGCCCGACTTTGAGACCAAAACCCTCGCCGACTGGTTTGGGCGGCAGGGCAACCGCGTCGAACTGAGCAATGCCCTGTCGGAAGGCATGGACGCGACGGTGCAAATTAACACGCCTACGGGTAACCGACCCAACTCCTCACCCGACCTGATTGTGACCGAACCGGCCCTGGTGGGCCAACCGGCCGTTCGGAAAGCGATAGCTGAAGGCAAAGCGGTGCTGGTGCTCAACCTCACCAACCCCGACGCTGAAGTGACCGCCGTAAACCGGGCGTTAGGCACCCAATGGCGGCTCCGCAAGGTAAGCAACGAAGCTACCATCCCGGTGGGCAATGGCCTTACGGCCCTCCCGTATCAGTTTGCGCCGAATCCACGGCAGGTGGCCGTGGCCCGTTACCCAATAGCCACCCAACGCACGGGTGGGCGGGTCGCCATGAGTCTCTTTACCGAAACCTTTCCGCTGCGGCTCAGTGGCGACAGCCTGGGCTATGCCCGCATCTGGAACGCCGTGCTGGCCACCTTACAACCGACTCAATCGAACAACCTCGGAGCCGATGGCCCGGTACTGACCGGGATTCGCCAGCCACTGCTGGTCAACAACTCGGCCGGGGGGACAACCCGCCTTCGGGTGGCGAATGATACCGCACTGCTGGCGCCCTCGGCCCTCAACAACCGGACATTGCGGGCTCAGTACCGGTTTAGTCGAAGCGGCTGGCAACCCCTTGCCGATTCGGTCGAGGTGTACGTTGAGGATAGTCTGGCAGCCCCGCACGAGCGGCTGAGTACGTGGATACAGGCGCAGAACCGGCTTCAGACCACCCTCCGCACAAGGCCATCGCGAACGCAGAAACAAGACGTGCCCGATTGGGTTTGGTTAACAGCCCTGCTGGTTTGCCTCACGGCGCTTTGGGTGGAGCCAAAGCTGTGAAGGCGAATCTTGTAGTTTTAGGTTTATAGTTTTGGATTCTGGGTTTATAGTTTCTTTTAACTCATTCAGAATGAACCGTTTCCTACTTTTTTTACTGGCCTGTCTGTTGGGCGGGGAGGTGCTGGCGTTCAAGCCCACGCAGCCTCTGAGCCCGCGCATTGCCAATTACCAGATTGATGTTTCGCTCGACCCGGCCACCAAACGACTGACCGGTCGGCAGACGCTCCGTTGGCGCAATACATCGAACGACCCGATTACTGAGTTACAGTTTCACCTGTATCTCAATGCGTTCCGTAACGAAAAATCGACGTTTATGCGCGAATCGGGCGGGCAGTTACGCGGAGACTACATCGATAAAGACGACAAGGAAGCCTGGGGCTGGATCGACCTGCTGTCGACCCGGCTTACGCACGATGGGGGCGCCGGCACGACCGAAAACCTGACTGGCAAAGCGCAGTTTATCCAACCCGACGACGCCAACCCCGACGACCGGACCGTTGTCCGGATTCCGCTCAACACCCCCGTTCGGCCCGGCGAAACAGTGGCTATTGACATGGCGTTTCGGGCTAAACTGCCCAAAATTTTTGCCCGTACCGGCTTCAGCCGCGACTATTTTCTGGTGGGGCAGTGGTTCCCGAAAATCGGCGTGTACGAAGCCCCCGGTACCCGGTACCAAACCGGACCACGCGGCCGCTGGAACTGCCATCAGTTTCATGCCCACTCCGAATTTTATGCCGATTTTGGGGTCTACGATGTCCGAATCACTACCCCGGCCGAGTACATTGTTGGCGCCACGGGGCAGCTCAAAAACGAAACCCGCACCCGAAATGGACTCAAAGCACAGCACTGGCACGCCGACGATGTGGTCGATTTTGCCTGGACGGCTTCGCCCCGGTATGAGGTCGTAGAGGACACGTGGACGCGGCCCTCGGGCGGTTCGGTACGGATTCAGCTACTCATGCAACCCGAACACCGGGCTCAGGCCGACCGGCATCTGCACGCCGTAAAAGCGTCGCTGAGTTATTTCGACCGGGTGCTGGGCCGGTATCCGTATCCCACGCTCACGGTTGTGGACCCACCCATTCACGCGTCGGGCTCGGCGGGTATGGAGTACCCCACGTTTATCACGGCCGGCACAAGCTGGGGCTTACCGGCGGGCGTTCGAGCACCGGAAATGGTGACGGTGCACGAGTTTGGTCATCAGTACTTCATGCAATTGCTGGCGAGTAACGAGTTTGAAGAGGCCTGGCTCGACGAGGGGTTCAATCAGTATTTTGAAGGCCGGATTATGGACGAAACCTACGGCCCGCAAACGTCACAGGTCGACCTGTTTGGGTTTCGGATGGGCGACATGGAAAGTTCGCGGGATAGCTACGTCCGGCTCGACAACCCGGCCATCGGGCCTTCATTTGGCAACACCTGGCAATTGCCCGATGGTTACTACGGCGTACTGACCTACTCCAAAACGGCCACCTGGCTCCGCACGCTGGAGGGGCTAGTGGGCCGCAAGGCTATGGACGAGATCATGCGGACGTACTTCGAGCGCTGGCAGTTTCGGCACCCCAACGCCCAGAACTTCATTGCGATAGTGAACGAGATTGCCCCCGCCCGCACCCGGTTCCGGTACGGCCCCGACATGAACTGGTTTTTTGACCAGGTTTTGTACGGCGACAAGGTTTGCGACTACGAACTGACCAAAATCCGAAACCGCAAGCAGGGCACCGGCTACCGGTCGACTGTGCAGGTAACGCGCCGGGGCGACGCGCAAATGCCGGTTGACGTGCTGGTACATTTTGAAGATGGCAACGAGTTGATGTTGTTCTGGGACGGCAAAGCCCGTACACAAACGTTCACGCTTAACCAACCCTCGGCCGTACGATGGGCCATTGCCGACCCGAAGCAGAAACTCTACATCGACACCAATCTGAACAACAATAGCCTGACGCTGGCCCCCTCGAGTGCCCCCGCTGCCAAGTACGCGGCCAAGATGCTGTTCTGGGTGCAAAACTGGATGCAGTGGCTGGCGTGGCTTTTTTAATGAGTGGTTAGAATTGGCACGCGAATGAAACGGGTTAGGCCGATTTTCACGGATTGGTAATCAGTGTACATCTACCCGATCTGCGTCATCCGCGTCCAATTGGCATAGATTGGTTAAATCAATCCCTGGATTGTACATTTTGTTCAGTACTGAGTAGAGTCTTGATACTGAAAAACAGAACCTTACGCACCATTCTACATTACCCATTCCTCATTATCCATTATGCATTCCCTGTTACTCATTACCCTGAAATCCCGCCCGATGCTGTCTATTTTGTACGGCGCGTCGCTGGCGCTGGGGCTGTTGGTGGCCTTGCCTCTATTTTCGACGCTCACCGCCGAAGATGCCGACTCGCTGGCCCCGTTACAGATGCTGCCCGGCTTCGATTACACGGTCTACTCCGACTTTATGGCCCAAAACGACAAGGCTGTTTCGCCCCTGTTGCGGGTGGGCCGCTGGGTGGGAGTTGCTTATCTGCTGCTGAGCGTTTTCTTCGCGGGGGGCATCCTGTACCGCTTCGCGCAACCCGGCCCAAGCTTCCGGATGGTCGATTTCTGGCGGGCGTCGAGCACGTATTTTGGGCGGTACCTGCGGTTGTTGGGGGTAACGGTTCTTTTCGTTTTTTCGGCCGGTCTGATCTGGCTTGTTATTGGTGCGCTGGCCATTATTGCTCTCACCGATACCTTCACCGAGCGCGGGTTGTTTGGTATCGGGGCTGGTGCGTTCGGGCTGTTTTCGATAGCCGTCACGTTTATTCTGTGCGTGGGCGACTATGCCAAAGTGATTATGTTCCGCGAAGACGAAACGGGGGCTTTCCGGGCGTTTGGCACAGCAACCCGGTTCGTTTGGCGCAACCTACGGGCTACCTACGGCCGGTATTGGCTCCTGATTGGCCTGGGCACGGGGTTATTTGGCCTCTACTTTGTCCTGGATGAGCTGATTGGGATGACCAACTGGTTGACCATCGGGCTTATGCTCCTGATTCAGCAGGTCTTTATCCTGTCACGGATTATCCTGAAAATCTGGAACCTCGGCATAGCATACACGCTGTACGGACAAACCAACACATTGAAAACCAGAACGCCGATTGGCGAGGTAACGCCAACATAAATGAATGAGCGGGAATAGCTCTGGCGTCGGGGGGCCGAACCAGAATCCAAGCTATTCACCCATTCAGCTACACCTGCTGCAACGTGCTCAGACGGCGGTAAAAACCGGCATCGAGCGAGAGCAAATCCTGATGGCTCCCCCGTTCCACAATACGGCCCTGATGCACCACCAAAATCTCGTCGGCATGTTGAATGGTGCTCAACCGGTGCGCAATCACGAGCGTCGTGCGGTTGGCCATCAGGCGGGTGAGGGCCTCCTGCACCAGTTTTTCCGACTCGGTATCGAGAGCCGAGGTCGCTTCGTCGAGAATCAGAATAGGCGGATTTTTCAGTACGGCGCGGGCGATACTGATTCGTTGCCGTTGCCCGCCCGACAAACGGCTACCCCGGTCGCCGATGAGGGTTTGGTAGCCGTTGGGTTGCTGACTGATAAAGTCGTGCGCGTTGGCAATGCGAGCGGCCTGCTCTACCTGCTCGGGCGTAGCCTGACTTCCGAAAGCAATGTTATTGAAAATTGTGTCGTTGAACAGGATGCTCTCCTGCGTCACAATGCCCATCTGATCGCGCAGAGAGGCCACCGTGATGTCGCGTAGGTCGTGCCCGTCGATCAGAATCTGCCCCTCAGTGGGGTCGTAAAAGCGAGGAATCAGGTCGGCAATGGTCGATTTACCCCCACCCGACGAGCCTACCAACGCAATGGTTTTTCCTTTCTGAAGGGTAAAATTGACCTCACTCAGCACCGGAACGCCTTTTTCGTAGGCAAACGATACGTTGCGAACCTCAATGGCCCGGTCGAACGTCTGAATCGCCTGCGCACCGGGGCGGTCGGCTACGCCCTGCGGGGTGTCAATGAGCTGAAGCACCCGGTCGCCGGCGGCAATGCCCCGCTGCGAGCTGCTGAACGCGTTGGAAATCTCTTTGGCCGGGCGGGTCACCTGCGAAAACATAGCGATGTACGAAATAAACTCGGCCGCCGACAACTCCGATTGCCCCGACAAGACCAACGACCCACCGTACAAAAGAATACCGGCCACCACGAGCACGCCCATGGTTTCGGAGAAGGGCGACGCCAACTCGCGCCGGAACGCCAACGACCGCACCGAATCGCGGTACCCGTTGTTTTCGGTCCGAAACTTGTCGAGCACAAACCCCTCGGCATTGAATCCTTTCACCACGCGCATACCACCAAAGGTTTCGTCGAGAATACTCAGGATACTCGCCAGCCGCTGCTGACCATCCTGCGCGTCGCGCTTCATCCGGCGCACAAGCGTCGAAATAAACACACCCGACACCGGAATCACGAGCAGCGCAAAAAAGGTCAGCTTGGTAGAGATGTAAAACAGGCCGCCAATGTAGGCAATGAGCAGAAAAAACTCTTTGGAAGCCGCCGACAGGGTGTTGGCAATGGAGCCTTCCACCTCCTGCACGTCGGTCATGATGCGGGCAATCAGGTTGCCTTTGCGCTCGTTGGAAAAATACCCCAGATGCAGACGTACCGCCCGGTCGAAAACGGCCTCGCGCAGCCGCGACACCATACGCGCCTTGAAGCCCTCCAACTGCCTTACCGACAGATACTTAAACACATTGTTGAGCAGGACCGACGAAACAATGAAGGCGCACACAAACTGCAACGCCCCCACCTGCCCGTAGGCCTGGAAAAACTGCGCGAAGTAGTACTGAAAAACGTCGGTGAAGGAGGTATCCAGCGATAGCGACGGGGCAGGCTTGTTCAGGATTTTGGTTACCTCTTCGGGGCTTACCTGATTAAACAAAACGTTGAGCAGCGGAATCAGCAAGGTAAAATTGAGTACCCCAAACACGCTGGCCAACAGCGAGGTCGCCAAAAACGGCGCCAGGAAGCGGCCCAGCGGACGGGCGTACGACAAAATGCGAAAGTACGTCTTCATGTGCCGCAAAGGTACATAGATTCAGGGTACTGGAAGGAGGTTGCGCAACACTTAACCCAAAAGTGGCGATCAACCCAAACGGCATCACCGAACTATGCAACCCTTTGCCCAGGGGCCCTGTCTGTGTACAGTGAACCTCTGGTAGAATTACCCCGTAAATTTGCCTGGTGTGTTCAGGCTCTCTTCATCCCCGTTAGACAACTGATGACTCGTTTCTCTACGTTCTGTTATGTTTTGCTGCTGACTTGCCTTGCCTGCGATCAGGTTGGGCAGGATGTAGCGCCCCCTACTGAGAGCGTCAGCACCGAAAACGAGTTCCTGACCCTGCCCGACAACCCGCTGGCCATCGATCTGAAACAGCTCTCCGAACTAAAAACAGCTACTACCTTCCGCATTGACCGCCAACCGGCCTCTGGAGACGTTACGTTTGCGGCCAACGGTATGCTGCTTTATTCGCCCAAAATGGCTTTTGTCGCGGGCGACGACAGCTTTACGCTTTCCTCGGCCAGCCCAGGCCCCGACAAACCAAACACCCCCGTGGTGTTTCATGTAACAATGGCCCCCGACGCCACCAAACTGCCCTGTACCGTAGGTGTGGTGGCCGACCGGGCCGAGACGCCCACCAACACCCCTATCACGATCCCCGTTCTGAAAAACGATGTGTTTTGTGATAGCCAGGCCGATGTGGGCACCCTCCGTATCGAGGTAGCCCCCCGCTACGGCAAGGCACGAATCGAAGCCGGGCAGGTTATCTATACGCCCGACAAAGACTTTAGCGGCCGCGAGACCCTAGTTTATCGGGTGTGCCCCGTTGGTGGCTCCGCTCAGGATTGCGTAGTGGCTACCGCCACCGTTATTGTGGGCAACCCCGCCACCGACTGCAAGTTGCTGCTCCGAAACGACGAAGTAGCGTTTCGCCAGCGGTTTGCTACCGACTCCCTCATTATTCCGGTGCTGATCAACGATCAGCTCTGCAAAGCCAGTCGCACACTGCCGCTGACCTTGTCGAAAGCCCCGTCGGGTGGTAGCGCTTATCTCACCCGTAGCAACACCATTGTGTACAAGCCCCTGCCCAACACCGCTACCGATCAACTCCGGTACCGGCGTTGCGAAAACGGCACGTGTCTGGAAGCCACCGTCGACATCAGCGTTCGGCAGCCGGCCGCCAATTGCGCACTGAAAGCTAACAACAACACCTTTGAGTTTTCGCTGAGCAACCCCACAGCCGCCATGCGTAAAGGGGTGGTGAGCCTCAATGTGCTGGGCAACGATATGCTGTGCGCCCCGCTCCGGTCCATGATCATCAAGGCTAATCCGGGCAACGCTCCGGTGCAGGTTTTACCTAATGGTCAAATTACTTACACCCTCAGTGCCAATCCAATGCCGGGGATCATTAGTTTTACGTACGAACTGACCGACCTGCAGGGGCAGTCGAGTACCGCCACGGTAAAAATCAACCTCAAACCGTGAGTACCGAAGCCCATGTTTGTCCCCGCCCGGCGGTCGTCTGCCTAACATTTACTCCGGATGACCGAAATCGACCTGTTACGCGCGTGTCAGCAGCACGATGTGCGGGCCCAAACCGCCTTGTACAATCTGTACAAGACGCGTTTGATGGGCCTTTGCCGACGATACGCCCGCAGCCAGCCCGAAGCCGAAGACATGTTTCATGAGGGGTTCATCCGGATTTTTCAGCAGTTACACACCCTCGAACAGTCCGAAAAATTATTACCCTGGATGAAACGCGTGATGGTGAACACCGCCATCAATGTGTATCACAAAAATCATAAACAGCAAGCCGAAACCGACCTCGACGACGCCTGGATGCACGCGTCGGACGACCATCTGGACACCCTTTCGCGACTGGGTAATTACGAACTACTCGAACTAATTGAGCAACTCCCCGACGGGTATCGGCTGGTGTTTAACCTGTACGTCATCGACGGGTATAATCATGTTCAGATTGCCGAGATGCTCCAGATTGCCGAAGGCACCTCTAAATCGCAACTGGCGCGGGCCAAAAACCTGCTCAAACAAAAATTGAAAACATTGGGCATTTACAGCTATGAAGAACATTGACCCCGAAAACATACAGCCCGACGACTGGGAGGATGAGTTTCGGCAGCGCTTTGCCCACTTCAGAGCCGACCCACCCGACCACGCACTCAACCGGATTCTGGCCGACTTACAGACCCGGAAACCGGGTGCCGGTTTCCGATATGACCGTCTGCTTGTCTGTGCAGCTCTCCTGACCTTACTGACAGGCTCGTGGTTTCTGAGCCAGCTTACCGAGTCGGAGCCAATGCCCGTAGCCACTTCGGCAAACCGGGTATCCTCCCCAGTGTTGGCACCAAGCTATGCACGGGCAAACCAGCAGACGAAGGGACCATCAAACCAGAGAGAAGCGCAAGCCGGGCAACGGGTTGAACCAGACGACGAATCCATTCAGCCCATTCTCCTGTTAGACCCCAACGGCCGAATAGCACCCAACGCACGGCTAACGTTAGCCCGTTTGAGCAACCGATCCGAGCTGACTGAAGCACCGATTCATGCGGTTCTTCCAGAGCGTGACACTGAGGCCGGTTTGGCACTAACAAACCCGACACCCGCGCCCCAGTCAACCATCGCTTTGGAAGAGCAAACCCGTTGGGAAAACCCCAGCGAGCTGGTAGAGGATCTGCGAAATAGGCCATTTAGGGGCTACGGCAAGTGGCATCTGCCCACTATACAGGCCCCTGTTACCGACGAAGCCGCGCCCCAGCAGCCGGTGGTTAGTCGACAGCGCCCTATTTCGTTCGTGAGCTTCATGCCTTTGTACCTGTACCAACGTATCAATCCGATTCAGACCGACGGTGTACTGATACGCGATCTGAGTACCCAACACGCCCTGTCGACTGAGCGCGTGGGTGTCCGAATTCAGGCGGGGGTGGAGTGGCCTCTGGGCAAAAAAGCGTCGTTGCGTACCAGTTTGGCGTACAATCACCTAAGCCAGCAGGTAACGTACACAACCCGCAACCCTACACCCGACTCCGTACGGGTGGAGCGCATCGACGAAAAAACCGTCCGCGTAACGCCCTACTACAGCGACAAACGGGTGGAGACGCATGCCAACTGGCATTTTGTGGGCGTGGGCACCGAGTTGGTCTGGCGCGTAGGGAGTCTGAGTGCCTGGCGGCATTACACTACCATAGGTACTACCGTAGGGCTCATGATTGGCCCCGCCCAAACTCGCACGGGGCATCCGGTATCGGGCTTTGTGCAGGCCGCCTACGGTATCGAACGGCCTATTGGCGGGTCGGTCTGGCTGCGGGTTGCCCCCACGGTACAATACGGCCTCAACACCCTCAGCGACCGCGAAAGCCTTTTCCGGATTCGGCCTTACACCTACGGTCTCACGGTTGGCTTACGGCGGTAATAGTCAAAAAGCAACGCCCTTCAGGAGCCAGCTTGTCGACTCCTGAAGGGCGTTGTGTTCGTTATGCCACTCATTCAGCGATGACATCGTTTGCTTTCAGACCGCAAGATGTCATCGCTTATTACTTCCAAATAGGTCGTTACGCGCTATACTCTTTTACCGACTCAATAAAGCAACGGGCTTTGTCGGGGTCAGTATCCGGGTAGACCCCGTGACCGAGGTTGGCAATGTATCGTTGCGTACCAAAAGCCTGGAGCATCCGCTTCACCTCGGCCCTAACCCCATCGAAATCGGCGTAGAGCACGCAGGGGTCCATGTTGCCCTGCAAGGTTTTGTTCGGTACCAGCACCCGCGACTCGGCGGGGTCCATGTTCCAGTCGAGGCCCACCACCAAGCAGGATAGCTGCCCAATGGCCTGCCGGGCAAAGAATGCCCCTTTGGCAAACACGGTTACCGGCACCACTTCGCCCTCGGTGGCATCGTTCAGGGCATCACAGATTTGCTGAATGTAAGGCAACGAGAAGGTATTGTACTGCTCGGGCGACAGAATGCCCGCCCACGAATCGAAAATCTGAATCAGGTTGGCGCCCGCCCGTACCTGAGCCCGCAGGTACGCAATGGTGCTATCGGTAATGCGTTGCAGCAAGGCGTGGGCAAAAGCCGGGTCGGTGTACAGCAGCTTTTTGGCGACTGAGAACGTTTTAGAGCCTTTACCCTCAGTCATGTAGCAGAAAATAGTGAACGGCGCCCCGGCAAAACCGATAAGCGGCACCCGATTGTTCAGCTCTTTTTTGGTCAGCCGAATGGCGTCGAGCACGTAACCCAGATCGGTCTCGGCATCGGCTACCCGCAGGCGGTCGAGGTCGGCGAGGGTCCGAACGGTAGTCGGGAACACCGGCCCGCGGGCTTCAACCATTTCGTAAGGCAGCCCCATGGCTTCGGGCACCACCAGAATGTCGGAGAAGATAATGGCCGCATCGACACCCAGCAGGTCGACCGGCTGAATGGTTACCTCAGCGGCCAGTTCGGGGGTTTTGGCGAGCGTGATAAAGTCACCGGCCCGTTGCCGAACCGCCCGATACTCGGCCAGCATCCGGCCCGCCTGACGCATCATCCAAACAGGCACCCGCTCTACAGCTTCGCCCCGGGCCGCCCGGAGCAACAGATCGTTTTGCAAATTCATGCCGCAAAGATACAACAGAGATGACATCTCGTTTGGAGAGATGTCATCTCTGTTGCTGCGGATAAAAGTCAGCCCTCAGAAGCTGTTTGAGTTAATTGCTTTGGCCAATAAGCGCAGCTTTCGGGCTCAAATTCCTAACTCAAACAGCTTCTTAAGCCGCGCGTAAGTTTAGAGATGTCATCTCTCTAAACGAGATGACATCTCGACTAAGCCAGCATCTGCCGGAAGGTGGCGGTTCGGTTCCGGAAAAAACCAACCGACTTTTCCCGGAAGCAGCTCCGATCCCCGCTAACGTCGTAAGCGGCCAACGTTCCGGTCAGGAGGGCGTACCGTTCGATAAGCCGGTTCCAGACAGAGGGCTCGCGAAAGCGGGCAAGCAAGAGTTGCCCGCGTTGCCAGTATTTGTGTTGTTTAGCTGTCCAGACAGGACGTTCGGCTCCCAACAGATCGGAACCGTTGAGTAAGGCCGGCAAGGCTGTTGGCGGTGCTGAGGGCGATAGTTGCGAAAGCAAAAACAGGCCCAATTCCACCTCAGACAACTGCCGGGCCGTCAGACTGACAGCCCGAGCCGTTGCATGAGCACCCCTGGTGAATGAAACGGAGGCAATGTGTGCGTTCATTAGTATAACTCACCGTAAACCGGTGGTCGTTTATTGTTCGCTACAAAGCTGCGCCCCCCAGACCGTAACCTTTTTCCGTTCTTCCCGTATTTTTGGTGTACGACAGAATTTTTTTGCTAAACTGAGACGCAATGTGTTGCGTCTCTACCCGATACCCTATGCCTATCACCCGATCTGCCTTTCAGCGTTACCGACTCATTGACGAAGTCATCAGTCGCTACCCCCGCCGGTATTCCAAGCAAAGGTTGTTTGAGCTTTGTCAGGAGAAATGCGGTATCCGGTCTATCTCGTCGCTTGAAAAAGACATTCAGCGAATGCGTGAAGACCACGATGCCCCCATTGCTTACGACAAACGTGCCAATGGCTACTACTACACCGACCCCTCATTTCGGTTGTTGCAACTGATGCTCAACCCCGACGATATGGAAGCTCTCGACTACGCCCGCGAGGTATTGGCCGCTACGCAGGGTGCCTCGGTTGCCGACGAGCTGAGCAACGCCCTTCAGAAGGTACGGCAGAGCCTCGATATTATCCGGGAGGTGAAAACCGATATGCCTACCCGGCGAGTGGTGTACGTAGAAGAACGGATTCTGGATGGTAACCGGCATTACGTACCCATACTGGTCAGGGCGGTGAATCAGAACCGGCAGATTACCTTCCGATACAGCAAACACGAAAGCGACGAGCCGGCCCCCGCCCGCAAGGAGGCTCTCCCCCTCCGAACGCTGCACCCCATTTTACTCCGCGAAGTGTACGACAGTTGGTATGTGATCGGGTACGACGAGAAAACCGGTAAAGAGCGCACGTTTGCCCTCGACCGAATGAGCGACCTGGAAATTACGGATAACCCCTGCGACGTACCACCAGCCGTGATGGCGAGTGTGAGCGAGTTGTTCGAGCATATCTACGGCATTACCGACAGCAGTGGCCCGGTTGAGGAGATCGTATTGTCGTTTACGCCGTTGCGTGGCCGGTACGTGAAAGCCAAACCCATTCACCAGAGCCAAGAGGTGGTGCTCGACACCGATACCGAGTGCCGAATCCGGCTCCGGCTCGCGCCCAACCGTGACCTCATGATGCACCTGCGCAGCTATGGCGAAGACCTCACCGTGTTGGCCCCCCCCAGCCTGGTCGAAGCCATGCGCGAGTCGTTGCAGGCTACGCTGACCAAGTACCGGTAAGCTATAATGAGGAATGAATGATGGGTAATGGACAATGGACAATGGCCTATTCTGTTGATTATCAGACAACTCATTCTACATTCTACACTACACATTATACATTAAATTCTAATACCGAAGTACGCCCCCACCCTCGAAGCGTAGGCCACCCAACACCCGCACCGAACGTACCGGGGCCGGTTGCCCAACCGTAACCTTGTGCCCCGGCGCCACCACCACCCGGCTACTCGCCGAGGGGATGCAGGCACAATCCCAGGTCGATGCGGTGTGCCAGTCGCCGGTTTGGCGGCTCACAATGGCATCTGTCGTGATCTGATACAGCGTACCACTATTGAACGACAGAACATACAGCTCGCCGTCGGCACCTTCGCCAAATGATACCAGATTAGCTACCGAAGCCGCCTGTTGCACATTTTGATAGGTTCCGGTAGCGGTATTCCGCCGGAGCGTCCAGATCGTTCCTGCATTCCAGTCGCCGTAAATATACCAGCCCTGTAGCTCCGGGTAGCGTTCGCCCCGGTACACAAAGCCGCCCGTTACCGATGCCAGCTGATTGCTGTTGTTATTGTACCCAGCATAGGTATGCAGGGGCATCGCATACGTAGTGGTGGCACTACAACCGGTAGTTACGTACGGCACATTGCCTTCGTAGCATCGCCAGCCGTAATTCTGCGGAGCCGTGGCCCCGGCGGGTGTAAAGTTTACCTCCTCCCAGCCATCCTGCCCCACATCGGCAATCCAAAGATCACCGGTGAGCCGGTCGAAGCTCCAGCGCCAGGGGTTTCGCAAACCCACAGCGTACAACTCATCAGGAATACTATCGTTCGGGGTAGTAAACGGGTTACCGGGCGGAATAGCGTAGGGGTTTCCCTTATCGACATCAATCCGAAATAGCTTACCAAACGGACTGCGCGGGTTCTGCGCGTATCCGTTGGGGTCGCCAATCGAACCCCGGTCGCCGGGAGCCGAGTCGCCGGTTGTGATGTACAAATACCCATCGGGCCCAAACGCCATGCGGCCCGACCGATGGCCAAACGTAGGGTAAGGCACCACAAATACAACCTGTGCCGATGCCGGGTTGGCCCGGTTGGGGTTGAGCGAATCACGGGTGTAGCGAGCCACTACAGCGGCTTTATCCGTTTTGCGGAAATACTGCACGTACAGGTAACCATTAACGGCAAACTGAGGGTGCACACAAAGGCCGAAAATACCGTTATACGACGTATCCTGCACAAGCGGACTGATGTCCAGATAAGGTGTTGGGTTGAGAATCCCGTTCTCCACCAGCCGCACTTTACCGTTGGCCTGCCCGATCAGGTGTCGGTTGGCATCCATTGAAGCCAGATCAATCGGATGGAAGAGCCCGCCAGTTACCGTTTTGAGCCTGACGACGGGCGTCTGCGCGAACGTCAGCGTCACCGCGAGACTACTTATAAACACAAAAAAGGTAAAGATTAACTTCATAGGCTACACAAGGAGTAAGGTGTGCAATCAAAGATACTGCACAACTTGTGTAGATTCCCCAGAATCAAACAGGTGGTAGGTGCCTGTTTGCGAGCTCTTAAAACACCACTGTGCGGTTGTTGTGAATAAACACCCGGTCGTTGAAAACCAGTTTGAGGGCTTTGGATAAAACGAGTTTCTCCACATCGCGGCCCATAGTGGCCATATCGGTAGCCGTATGCCGATGATCTACCTCTTTCACATCCTGCGTGATAATGGGTCCTTCGTCGAGGTCATTGTTGACAAAGTGAGCCGTGGCCCCAATAATTTTTACGCCCCGCTCATAGGCCTGCCGGTACGGGCTTGCGCCCACAAAAGCAGGCAAAAACGAGTGGTGAATGTTGATAATCCGGTTGGGATAATGCCGCACAAACTCGGGCGTGAGCACACGCATGTACTTGGCCAGTACCAGATACTCGGGCTCGTAAATAGCCAGCGTACGTAGAATAGCCTCTTCGTGTTCTTCGCGGGTTTTGTGGTCGTGCGAGATATAGTGAAACGGAATGCCGAACTTACTCACCAGCGGTTGCAGGTGGTTGTAGTTGCTTACAACGGCCAAAATATCGGCATCAAGCTCATCAAAGGCGTACCGGATAAGTAGTTCGCCGAGGCAATGGTGTTCTTTAGTAACCAACAACACCACATTTTTCTTTTTGCGGGGGTTGAGCCGAAGCGTAATGGCGGGGTCGAGGCCTTCGCTCAACTGGGCCAACAGAGCCGGGCCGTCGAGCTGGTCTTGCACGTTGCTGCTTTCAAACTCGGTTCGCATAAAAAACTGCCCGTCGGGGCTAACATATTCATCGTTCCGAATAATATTGAGACCTTGTCTGAATAAGATGTTCGTAACGTGGTAAATTAGCCCTCTCTGGTCGGGGCCGTCCATGAGAAGAATATGTCGGGAGTTGGTCATGCGAGGTTGTATAACGCTGGGGGCGCAAAATAAGCAAAATCCAGCACTTCCTCGTTTTTGGCCTACCGGCTATCATTTGTCAGTTGTAGTCTGTAGTTTGGCCAAAGTTTTCAGCCACCCCCTCTTAATCCATTCGAAGCATTGGAATCCGTATTTTCAACGACAAAGCGTAAGCTGCTTATCGAAATTGCCTGGGAGGTATGCAACCAGGTTGGCGGCATTTACACGGTCATCCGATCGAAAGTCCCGGCAATGGTCGAGAAGTGGGACGACAATTACCTGTTGCTGGGCCCTTATTTCCCGGCCAAGGCAGCCGCCGAATTTGAACCCATCACCGAACCCGACGAAACCGAAATAGGGCAGACTGTACGCAAAATGCGCCAGTTGGGCTACGAAGTCGAATATGGCTACTGGCTCATTACGGGCCGCCCCCGCGTGGTGCTCTTTAACCTGCAAAGCGTCACGGATCAGCTCGACGCCATCAAGGCGGGCCTTTGGGAGCGCCATAAACTCCCTACCCTCGGTGTGGAGGATCTGGTCAATCAGACCATTGCCTTTGGCGAAATGGTGCGCGTGTTTCTGACACTGCTGGCCGAGGGGCACGCCAAACGGGTTGATTTCTGCGCCCATTTTCACGAATGGATGGCAAGCACCGGCCTGCCCGACCTCCGGCACGACAATGTGAAGGTGGCCACCGTGTTTACCACCCATGCCACTATGCTGGGGCGGTATCTGGCCCAAAACGTAGAGGGATTCTACGGGAAGCTGCCTTTCTTCGACTGGCTCAAAGAGGCCCGGCACTACGGTATCGAGGCTCAGGCAACCATCGAACGACTGGCGGCTATCAACAGCCACACGTTTACCACCGTCAGCGACGTAACCGCCCGTGAGTGCGAGGTTTTTCTGGGTCGTAACCCCGATCTGGTCCTTCCCAACGGCCTCAACATCACCCGGTTTGCGGCCACGCACGAGTTTCAGAACCTGCACGTGAAGTACAAGGAGAACATCCACGAATTTGTGATGGGCCATTTCTTCCATAACTATTCGTTTGATCTTGAAAAAACGCTGTACTTCTTCACCTCGGGTCGGTTTGAGTTTTCGAACAAAGGCTATGACCTGACGCTCGAAGCCCTCGCCCGGCTCAACTGGCGGATGCGCGAAGCCAACATGGACACCACCGTGGTGATGTTTATGGTGACGAAACAGCCCTACCGGTCCATCAACCCCGAAGTGCTGCACTCGCGCGCCCTGCTCGACGAGATCCGCGACACCTGCGAAAACATCGAAACGCAGGTGGGCGAGCGGCTCTTCCACGCAGCCGCATCGTCGTCGCAGAATACCCTGCCCGACCTCAACAGTTTTGTAGACGATTACTGGCGGCTCCGGCTCCGGCGCACCGTACAAAGCTGGAAAACGAAGCAACTGCCTCCGTTTGTGACGCACGATCTGGTGCAGGAAGACGATATGACGCGGTTTATCCGGCAGTCGAACCTGGTGAACAATGAGTACGACCGGGTGAAAATCGTGTACCACCCCGACTTTATTGCCTCAACCAACCCGCTCTTCAAACTCGATTACAGCCAGTTTGTGCGGGGGTGCCACCTCGGTGTTTTCCCGAGCTACTACGAGCCTTGGGGCTACACACCACTGGAATGCGTAGTGCGTGGAATTCCGACCGTAACGAGCGATCAGTCGGGCTTCGGCGACTTTATCATGCAGATCATGCGCGACTACGAAAACCGGGGCATCTACGTGGTCGACCGGCGGAGTCAGAATTTCAATCAGGCTGCCGACCAACTCGCCAACATCCTTTGGCGCTTTGTCCGGATGAGTCAGCGCGACCGGATTCAGCAGCGCAACCGGGTCGAAAGCATCGCCGAAGTGTTCGACTGGACCAACCTCCGCTCGTACTACGACACGGCCCACGACCTGGCCCTGAAACGCCGAAAGTAGAGACGCAACCCCTTGCGTCTCAGTTCAGCAATCCCTGGCGTCTCCGCAGTTATCTGCCAGATGCCAGGGATTTCCACAACAGCGGACCTGTTTCATCGACATTACTAAGAACCATCCGGCAACGAGACTCACCCGATTGCGTCTCTACCCAACGTGCATACAAATTATTACTTCCTTCGCCAGCTGGCTCCCGTACTGGAGGGGCACATTCAGGGGCTGCGCCTGATGGAGTGTTTCAGTCAGGACCGCGACGAGCTGGTGCTGGTGTTTGCGCAGGCCAAAGGCAAGGCAAACTACTACCGTCCGTTTTACATCAAGACCAGCCTCCGACCCGATTTTTCGGGATTGCTTTTCCCCGATGTGGTACAACGGGCCCGTACCAACAGCATCGACCTGTTTGGGCAGGTAATCGGCATCTCACCCGACGACGAGGAAGCCCTCGAACAGGGCGCGCCCCCTGGGCGGTTGGTGATGGGCGTGCGCACGTTCCTGAACGAACGGTGCCTGGGTATCACGCTCGACGACGGGTACACCCTGCTTTTCAAGTTTTTTGGTAACCGGCCCAATCTGCTCGCGTTTCAGGGCAACGAGGTCGTTGAGTTGTTCAATCAGAAACTGGCCTCTGACCAAACCCTTCGGCTCGACACCCTCGACCGGCCCCTCGATCAGTCATACGAAGCCTTTGAGCGGGCCGGCTTCGACCATCGGAAGCTGTTCCCCACATTCGGGAAGGAAGTAAATGCTTATCTCAACCAAAATCAGGAACTTACCTCCTCCCCTTCCGACGACGATGGAGCAAGGGCGGTCCGGCGGTCTGGTGAGGCAAAATGGGCCGAGATTCAGTCGGTGCTGGCTTTGCTCGACAATCCTACCTACTACCTGACCACATTTGAGCACCGGCCGACACTGGCGCTGGTGCCGCTGGGCGAGATTCGGCAAACGTTCGATAACCCTATCGAAGCCAGCAATCGGTTCTACACCAATTTTGCCGGACTCAACTATTTTGAGCGCGAAAAAGGGGAAGTGCTGCGCCTGCTCGACAAGCGTCTGAAACGGGCCGAAGCCCAGATCGACGCGAACCTCGAACGCCAGATTGGCCGCGAAGAGGGGGCAACCCACGAAGAAATTGCCCATATTCTGATGGCCAACCTCCACGCCATTCCAGAACCGCCGGGACAACGCTCGCCCGAGCGGGTAGAGCTATACGACTTTTACCGTGACCGACCCATTCTGATCAAACTCAAAACCGACCTGAGCCCCCAGAAGAATGCGGAAGGCTACTATCGAAAGGCGAAAAACGAAAAGATTGAGCTTGACCATATTCAGCAACAGATCGACCTGCGCGAAGCCGAGATCAGGACAATCCGACAACATCAATCGGCCTTGGCGGAGGTGGATAGCCTGAAAGCCCTCCGCAAGTACGTGAAGCAGCACGGCCTCCTGACCGACGGCGGCCCGGCAGCCGGACCCGCTGAGTTGTTCAAGCAGATCCAACACGAAGGGTACACGATTCTGATTGGCCGCAACGCCAAAAACAACGATCTGCTCACCCAGCGTTACGCGTTCAAAGAAGACCTGTGGCTCCACGCCCGCGACGTGTCGGGTTCGCACGTGGTAGTGAAATATCAGGCTGGCAAACGATTTCCGAAAACCGTGATTGAGCGGGCCGCCGAGCTCGCGGCCTGGTACTCCAAACGCCGTACCGACAGTCTGTGCCCAGTTATCTACACGCCCAAGAAATTCGTTCGCAAGCCCAAAGGTCTGGCCGAAGGGCAGGTTGTGGTCGATAAGGAAGAAGTGGTGATGGTAGTACCGAGGGGGTAACGGTCGGGGTTCGTCGTGAAAGGAGCAAACCCTCTAACCAAATTCCGTCCCCAACAAAGCAGCCATTTTTTGTATTATTACAGCAGTTATTTGTACCCATTACGAAACACGTCTGCTGGCTATGAAAACACTACTCTTGTCGATTGGGCTGCTCGGGGCTTTGCACCTTACAGGGCTCGCTCAGAAAGTGCCGCCTGCCCCGGTTGGGGTGCAGCTATACAGTTTCCGGAATCAATTTGCCAAAGACGTCCCCGGTACGATGGCCAAAGTCCGGGAGATGGGCTTTCGGGAGGTGGAACTGGCCGGTACGTACGGGCTATCGAACACCGAATTCAAAAAACTGCTGGATCAGAACGGACTGAAAGCGATCAGTACCGGAGCCGCCTTCGAACGGCTCGAAACCGACGTCCCCGGCATTATCCGGGAGGCAAAAGAATTTGGTGCCCGGTACGTCTCGTGCGCCTGGATTCCGCATCCCGGCGACTCGTTTACCCAATTCGACGCCGACCGGGCTGTGGAAGTATTTAACACGGCGGGTAAACTGCTGGCCCAAAATGGCCTTTCGTTTTGCTACCATATTCACGGGTACGAGTTCCAGAAACGGCCCGACGGCAGCACCTATTTCGATTATCTCGCCAAAAACCTCGACCCCAAATACGTCAATTTCGAACTCGATGTGTTTTGGGCCAAAATGCCCGGCGAAGACCCGGTAGCCCTGCTACAGAAATACCCCAAACGGTTTTTGCTGTCGCACCTGAAAGACCGGAAACCCGGTACCCCCGGCGCTCAGAACGGCCGGGCCGATGTGGAAACCAACGTAACGCTGGGGCAGGGCGATATTGGCATTGCCGAATTTATGAAAGCCGCCCGCAAAGCTGGTGTCCGCCATCATTTTATCGAAGACGAATCGTCGCGGTCGATGGAGCAGGTACCGCAGAGTATCGCTTTTTTGCGAGCGAATAAATAAGGGAAGGAGGAAGGGAGAAGGGAACGCAAGCGTGTCGTTGCCCCTTTTTCCCTTCTCCTTTCCTCCTTTTTCCCCTTCCTCTTTTATTGCACCGATTGCATGACCTGAGCGAAGTAAAAAACCCGGCCGCTACCGATATCCTCAATCGACCAGCCTTCACGCCGGGCTACCTCAAACAGTCGCTTCGAGACTTCGGATAGGTAGACATTGTAGCCGCGCCGACGAAGAGCATTTTTTACCAGTACCGCCGTTGTACATCCCTGAGCCAGGATAAGCGTTGTGGCCGTCATACGCACGGCCTGCCGTGTGAGTTTTTGCTGGGTAATATTCACTGTTTCTGTTCGATTTATGAACAAAGAAAGCTCCCCCAGACCGTAACCTTTTTACGTACTCCCTCCCGGCGAAAACTTTTTTTTTCAATTCGTCCAGACGCTTATGCTCCCCTACTCCTCCTCGGCTGGCGCCCGATTGTCGGGCGCCTTTCCGGTCAGTTCGGCGAGTAATTCGTGCACATTGACCGTGGCAAAACTGCTGGCATAGTCCGACATGGCGTACGGGATAATCAGATCATCGCCGTTGATGAGCCCTCCGCAACTATACACCACGTTGGGCACGTAGCCTTCACGCTCATTTTCGTCGGGGCTCAGAATAGGCTCCGTAGTGCGGCCAAGCACCCGGCAGGGGTCGTTCAGGTCGAGCAGAAACGCGCCAATCGCGTACTTACGCATGGGTCCAACGCCATGACTCAGCACCAGCCACCCCGCTTCGGTCTCAATCGGCGACCCGCAATTGCCCAATTGCACATACTCCCACGGATACGTTGGTTTCAGCAGCAGCTCTTTGGTTTGCCAGAAATACAGATCGTCGGAAAACATGATGTAGATGTTCTCCCCGTCCTGCCGCGAAATCATCACATATTTGCCGTTGATCTTGCGCGGAAACAGGGCCATCCCCTTATTCGACACCTCGGCCCCGTTGAGCGTACTGACCGTAAACGACAGGAAGTCCTTTGTTTCCAACAATTGCGGGAACGTAACCCGGCCGTTGTAGGCCGTGTAGGTAGCGTAATACGTCACCTCACCGTTGTCATCAACAAAACTGACAAAACGAGCATCCTCAATACCGTTGGTCTCGTTAGGCGACGACGGGAAAATACAGCGCTCATCGAGTTGCTGATCGTCGTCAAAGTGAAGCTTGTAGTTGGAACGGGCCAACGCCAGAATCGCACTCGAAATGGTTTCGTACTCGGCATTGTAGCGGTACTGAGTGGTCAGACGCTTGGTAAAATCTTCCAGGTCATCGAGCGTAAAGTCGTCGCCCATGGCACCCATAATCCGCTCCGAAATACTGTTGACCAGCCGCAACTCGTACAGTTTCCGCTCAAACTGGGCTTTGTTGAAATGCTGGTTCGGCTCAATTTCGGGCGAGGTCACGTAGCGCGAGGGCTTCCGCAACACAATTTTACTTTTTTCGTCGATGTACCCCATCCGAAACGAAATCGACGACACGTGCCCCTCACCCGTAGCCCGCAGGCTGATAATGAACCGCTTATAGCCGGGCGGCACATTGGTCTGATCGGGGTGCCAGATCATGGACGGGTTGAACAATGCGGCCGATTCGAGCGAATACTCCATCGTAAAGTAGGCCCCCAGCAAGAGCTTGCGCTCGGTGGTGAGGGGCTCATCGGTCAGCAGATTACCTTTTATCTGCTCAAATCGTTTGAGCAGAAACCGCTCCAGCCGATGGTGCCGATTACCAAATTCACGAATGACCTCTTCCAGTTTGAGGGTCACCTCGTCTTCGGTCAGTGAACTGACACGGGCAACAATCTTCAGCGTCCGATTGCTGCTTCCGAGGTCGAACGACCGAAACAAAACGCGGGTGGGATCAGGCCGGAGCACAATTCCGGTACGAGTGGCTTTAACGCTCATAATGTATAGAAACTACTTTGCCCTAAACGCAAAAAACAAGACGATATTGACGTCTTGTTTTTTTATCTATGGAGTAGCTCAATCGTTAGGGATTGAGCAATGCAGTCAGCGAATTATCAAGTTGCCGGGCACCCGCCCTTTGGCGACCAGCCGCCTGAAGTTCGGCCAGTGCCAGCAGGTACGACAAGGTCGACTCGGCGCCCTGGTTCAGGTTGACGCGGTCGGTATGCAGGCCATCACAACACCCACCCGTGCGGGTGTCGTAGAGTGGCAAGCCCAGATCGTTATGCCCCGTAAACCAGCGAAAAATCCGCAAAGCCCGGTTGTACCACATTTCGTCGCCGGTTTTACGATAAGCCGCCAGACACGCCGACACCATACTCTGCGATTCCAGCGGCTGTTGGTCGAAATAGGCGCGGGTTTCGCCTTTCACGTAAAACCCGTTGGAACCAATAGGCTGAAAATGGCCCGTTTTGGGCGCTGTTTGCACTTTCACGAGCCAGCGAAGGGCTTTGAGCCCAATGTCGGACAGCGCCGGTTCGTCGGCCAGCACCAGGGCGTGGGCCAGCTTGGCATTGTCGTAGCTGAGGGTATTTTCAAACCAGGGCCACTCGTCGGTAGCGGTAGCGGCAAAACACCGGTTCAGCTTATCGAGCAACTGCTGTTGAATAGTTTTGGCCAGCCGGTCGTTGCGGAATCGTTTCTGATACTCGTGGATACCCAGCAAGGCAAATGCCCAGGCCCTGGGTGAGGTCATGGCCGGAATCGTTGGCAGGGCCGATTCCATAATCCGCATGGCCCAGATAGTCAGGTTAGGATTGGTGGAGCGCCCCAAACAGGTGCCCACCGCCCAGATAGCCCGGCCGCTGCTATCGTCGGAGCCGACTTCTTCGAGCCAGGTCCGGTCGTAACTCATGAAATTGCGAAACTGCTGCTTATCGGCATTGTACGCATGGTTCAGAAACGCCGAGTACGTATCGGTTAGCTGATGCAGGCGGGTATCGTTGGCGTACGTATCCGTTTGGGTCAGCATCAGGGTCAGAATAAGCGCCCGGGCCACATCGTCGGTGCAATAACCTTCCTCGTAAAAAGGCAGGTGGTACCGGGCATGCTGAATGATACCCGTCGAATCGCTCAGGCGAAACAGGTGATCGAGCTTGAGCGCCGGCAACTGAAACGAGCCACTCACGCTTGTTTCGTACGGCAACTGGTTGGTGAAGGCGCGCATCCGTTCGTAGCGGGCCCGCGCAAAGCTATCGCCGTAGAGACCAATAACCCGCTCCCAGGTCATCTCGCGCCCCAGCAGGTACGCGCGCTTGCGCATCGAGTGCCGCATGGGCGAATCGGTGAGCAGGTTGATGATCGCATCGGCCAGTGCGCCGGAGTTGTTGAACGGCACCAGCACCCCCCGCCCGTCGGCCAGTAGTTCGCTTGCATGCCAGTAGGGCGTCGAAACCACGGCCCGCCCACCGCCAAACGCGTACGAAAGCGTACCCGAGGTAATCTGGGCTTCGTTGAGGTAAGGTGTCACGTAAATATCGGCGGCCCCGAGGTATTCGAGCAGGTCGTGCTGCTCCACAAACTGATTGTAAAACCGTACATGATCGCCCACGCCCAGGTCTTCGGCCATTTGTTTCAGCTTGTCGCGGTAGGCCTCGCCCTCGTGCCGAATCAGGTGCGGGTGCGTAGCGCCGAGCACCATGTACACCGCATCCGGAAAACGCTCCACAATCCGGGGCATCGCCTGAATCATGTTTTCGATTCCCTTATTGGGCGACAACAGCCCGAAGGTCAGCAGGGTGCACTTCGACTCCATACCGAACCGATCTTTGTAAAAATGCGGATCAACAAACGGATGATCGGGAATGCCGTGTGGAATCAGGTCTATTTTTTCGGCGGGTACGTCGTAGATGTTGATCAAAAAGTCGCGCCCCCGTTCCGACATACACACGACCCGCGCCGACAGGTCGGCAATGCTTTTGAGTACCAGCATCTGTTCTTCGCTCGGGCTTTGCAGAATGGTGTGGAAAGTGGTCACAACCGGCATGTTCAGGTTGCGCAACAGGGTCAGGATATAACTCCCGGCGGGTCCGCCAAAAATGCCGTACTCGTGTTGGAGACAGACAACCTCCGTGGTTTTGGAATTGAGAAACTCAGCCGCTTTCCGGTACGAGTCCTGATCGTGCTGATAAAACTCGTAACGCACCTCCGAGGGGTAGTCGTACCCTTCAAGTGTGTCATTGACCGACACCACAATAGGTCTGGATTCGGGTATGAATGAGGCATACGATTGATACAGATCGGCCGTAAACGTGGCGATTCCGCACTGTCGGGGCAGGTAATCGCCGATAAACGCTACATTTTTGGGCGCGGCCGGTGCACCGGTGGGGTCCCACGGTTTGTTTGTATAATCGCTTGATTGCATTCCGTTGAGTCGTAAATAAGGCTTGAACACTAGGGATACTCTACTAACAATTAAGTGGCTACAAAGGCCAATTGTTTGCTACCGGGCGGCAAAGAATGGCAAATCTGAGCCAGAGGTACGCGGATGATTTCGATTGGCACACGGATGACACAGATTGAATGGATTTCCGCAGATTTGTGAGTATTCGCGAACATCTGCCCAATCTGTGGAAATCAGCGTTCCAATTCATCCTCGTACATCCACCCAATACCCGTAATCCGCGTGCCCACTAATCTGCGTACATCCGCCAAATCCGCATCATTTGCGTGCCAATTGAAATCATCCGCGTGCCCATTCATCCGTCGTTAAAAGAAAAAAGCCGGAGCAAAGCCCCGGCCCTTTCGTGCGACACCAATATGAAATTAAAAGAAGGGTTTAGCGATCGTAGTTGGTATTCTGCGGATCAAAGTTGGTCCAGCCAGTCAGCCAGTTTTCGGTACCGTTGAAAGCACCCCGGTAGGCAGCCGCTGTAAAGAATGAATCGGCCAGTTTGCCTCCCGTAGCCGCGTTACCTGTTACCAGCAGCGCCGAGCTGGCAGGCGGCAGGAAGTTGGGCGCCGTCAGGTTAAACGACTGTGCATTGAGCAGAGCCGCAATGTCCGACGAAGCCACAATCGTGTTTTTCTTAGCGGCTGTGTTGAAAAACGTGGTAGCCACATCGTTGGTGATGGCACCGGCACCCCGCACGGCTGTGAGCGAGTTGGCTACCGTGACTGCCTGCACATCCAGAGCACCGCTATTGGCGTTGGCCAGTGTACCGGTCGTCGTTCCGTCGAGCCGCAGCCCTTCGGGGTACCCAACAAACACCGAGTTGAACACACTGATGGCCGTGTTCCGGCGTAGGTGCATGGCCGACTGGTACGCTCCGCTGCCACCCGTTCCAGAAGTCGATGCGTTGCTTGGCGTGCCGTTGGTCACAAAAGCGCTGATGTTGACAAAAACAGGCTGTGTGAGCGGCAAACCGTTGTTAGGCGTCAGGGCAACCCCACCCGCGTTTTCACCCGAATTGAAGTTGTCCGATTCAAAGCAGTTCGAACCCGACTGATCGGCTACCTGCGGGTCGCGCAGCGATACACCGAACTGAACCTTCCCGGTATACCCCCAATCGGTATCAAAGTCATCGTCGAAACCCCGGTAGGCCACCAGATATTTGGCGTTAACCGTTCCGCCAAACCACTCGAACGAGTCGTCGCCACTGTACGACACCTGCACGTGGTCGATGGTCGTGCCTGAGCCTACACCGTACAACGTCAGGCCATTGATTTCACTGTTCGATTCGTTGGTCAGAGCAATACCGCCAAACTCAATCCGTACATACCGGAGCGTGCCCGAGTTGTCGGCAGGCTCGTTGAGGGCGTTCAAGGCCCGGCCAATGCCCCCTTCGGCCTGTTGGCTCGCCGGGCGGTTGTGTGGCGCTTTACCGATCAGAACAATACCGCCCCAGTCGCCGTATTTCCGTGAACCAGCGGGCTTGTTCGACGTAAACACAATAGGTTGCTGAGCCGTACCAGCCGCTTCAAGCTTGGCTCCCTGCTCAACAATGAGGGTACCGCCCCGCTTCGCACCGGTTGGGTCGTCATCAACGCCACCACCTTTGACCACCGTTCCCGGCTGAATAGTCAGCGTAGCGCCGGGGCTCACGTACACAAAGCCACGTAGCAGGTACACGTTGTTGCTGGTCCAGGTGGTATTGGCCGAAATAGAGCCTGCTACCGAAACCACGGGTTTAGCACTGATGGTGAACGCCGGGCCCTGAGCCGTAGCGCCGTTGGCGGCCACCGTCACGGGCGACCCTGCATTGGCGGGGACTGTGACCACAAGTTGGGTCGATGTGGCCGTAAGCACCGTGGCCGGTACCGTACCAAACGTCACCGTATTACTGGCGGGCGTGGTGCCAAAGTTGGTACCCGAAATGGTGACGGTTGTACCAGCCGGAGCCGACGTTGGGCTGATTCCGGTAACGCTGAGTATTGGCTCCGGGGTATCGTTATTGTCGCAGGCAGTCATCAGACCGAACAGAGCAAGTACGAGCAGACAAAGGCTACCCCACCGAAAAGAATGGTTCATAATCAGGCAATTTGGTTATTTATGCACGCGTCAGTTAGTAAGCTCTTATGGCACCACCGTGCGCCGACCGAAGGTGTACACCCCCGTCAGCGTGAAATACTGTCCCCGACGGAACTGCCGGAACACCTGATCGGCGCCGACGGTCTGTGAGGTCAGATCGCGACCGATCCGGCCATCGCCGTTGAAATCCTGGGCAAAGCGGGTGGCCTGATTCAGAAGATCCTGAATACCGAGCCGCACCTCCAGCTTTTGGTCGAACGTCTTGCTGATGTTCAGATCGATGGCGTGCCGGGGGAGTTCGTAAATGGTTGGGTTGTTGCGGGTTCCCACGGCGAAAATCCGGGGGCCGTACACGTTATAAAGCACGTTCCACTGCAACCCGCCCGCCGGGGCCTGATAATACACCCCCGCGTTGAACAGGTACGGCGACTGATTGGCCAGCGGGCGCTGCCGGTCGGCCAGGTCTTTGAGCGGCACATCGACCACGGTAGCCGTAGCGTCCGGGGCCCGCACAAAGTCGCCCAGACTTACGCGGCTGTTGATGAGCGAGCCATTGGCCACCAGCTGAATATTTTGCAAAAACGCGCTGGATGAATTCGTAAAGCCTTTCCGAACCTCTACCTCAACCCCGTAGTTGCGGGCCGATGGCGCGTTGATAAACGTGTAGTTGAAACCGTTGCCAGTAGGCAGCAGGAAGCTTTCGATCGGGTTGGTAAAGTGTTTGTAGAAACCTGTTACCGATACCAGTTCGTTGGCCGAGGGGTAGAACTCCCACTTGGCGTCGATATTCTGAATGGTGGCCGTAGTCAGTTCAGTATTGCCCGTCACAACGGCCAGCAAGTTGAAGTCGAAGTACTGGAAAGGAGCCAGTTCGCGGAGTTCGGGGCGGTTTACCGTAGCTGAGTACGCCAGCCGGAGACTGTGCTTGTCGGTTAGCTTGTGCGTCAGGTTAACCGATGGCAGCGGGCTGAAAATGCCCCGATTTACCAGTTTCTGTTCAACACCCCGCCGGTCGATTTGCAGGCCCTGCACGTTGTACTCGGCGCGCATACCGAGCGTCACGTTGGTCCGCGCGCCCATGTTGAGGTCGCCACTCACGTAAGCCGCTCCGTAGGTATTTTGCCCCCGGTACGAGTCCAGATCCGAGGTGCCATCCTGCAACGAGAAGCCACCCGGCTGCCCGTTTACGTTGGCAGGTGCGAAAATGGTTTCGATGGGTTGCTGCTGCACCATAGTACCGTCTGTTGACGACATACCGGGAATACTGTTGTAGCCGTAGAACCGGGCTGAGTAGTTTCGCGAGCGCTGTTCGGCGTAGATACCCGCCCGCAAGTGGCCCGGCTCCCGGTTGGTGGGGTTGCCGAGTGTCCGGTCGAAATTACCCACCAGCGTGAGGGTCTGCTCGTTGAGCTTTGAGTAAAACCGCCCCACATCGATTGGGTTCGGGGCCAGGGGCGTCACGAGGGTGTAGGTGCCGTTTTCGCCACTGCCGAGCGGAGCCTGAAACCTGGCGCGCTTCCAATCGGGCTCCCAACGGCCCGAGTAGCCGTATCCGGCAATCCAGTTGAGCTTGGTCAGGTCGTTCAGCTGGTGATCACCGGCCAGTTGGGTGGTGGCAATGGTGCGGTTTTCGAACCGCTGCGAGTAGCTGCGGATGTCGGTGTTTGAGTCGAAGTTTTGCCCCTGACGTACCACGGTTTCCTGGTTACCCAGCTGGTTGAACAGCGTTTTCCATTCCAGCGTAAACATGGGCGAGAAACGCGCCGACCAGTTGTGCAGCAAACCAAGCCGGGCTTGCCGGGCATAACTTACATCGTTGTACTGCTGGTTGACGGCGTTGGCCACAGCCCCATTTTCATAGACCCGGAAATCAATATCGGTGAGCTGATTGGTCAGGCTGTAGTTCAGGCTGGTGAGGTTGCTCAGTTGCACATTGCCCACATCGAACCGGCGGCCGGTATTCAGCGCAAACCGGACGTCGGGCATCGCCGTTACGTTCTGAAGGCCCCACGAGTTGGGCAACAACCGGGCGTAGGCCGCCCGCTGTGCCGAACCAAGCGCGTTGAAATCGGCCGAACGTGTCGGGAAACTGGTTGGAATTGTTTGGTTGGGCGACCACAGACCAAGGGCACTCAGGGCTCCCCGCGAGTGGGTCTGTACAGCCTGTCCGGTTGTACCGGCGCGGTAACCCAGGGTGAAACCTGCGTCGATGAAGTTGTTCGTAGGCCGACGCTTGGTGTAAATATTGACCACACCACCGGCAAAATCGCCGGGTAGCGAAGCCGCCCCCGACTTGTAGACAATCATTCGGTCGAGGATGTTGCTCGGAATAATATCGAATGAAAACGACCGGGTTTCGACCTCGGTTGAGGGGGCTATCACGTCGTTGATGAGCACGGCATTGTAGCGCGAGCCCAGCCCCCGGATCAGCACAAAGCGGTTGTCAAGGATACTCACCCCCGGCACCCGCCGAATAGCAGCCGCGGCATCCCGATCCTGTGATTTCTGAATCTGCTGGGCCGAAATACCCACCGCGATGGGTTTCAACTGTTTGATTTCGGTAATTACGGCAACCTCGGTATTGGTAGTCCGGCCCGCTTTTACCACAACCTCCTGCAGGTTTTTACCTTCTTCCTGCAATTCGGTATCGATCTGCGTCGTGTTACCCGACTCAACCCGCACGTTCGGAATTTCGGAGGTTACGTAGGATACATACGATACAATCAGCTTGTGCGTAGCAGCCGGCACGTTGGCAATCGTAAAATTGCCTTCAATATCGGTGGCAGCCCCCATCGTGGTTCCGTCGATCCGAACGGTACAGCCAATGAGGGCCTCTTTCGTTTTGGCATCCTTCACCGATCCGCGAATGACGCCCGTTTGCGCCAGCGCGGCCGGAAGGCCGATTAGTGAGAAGAAGAAAACAAGTAGCGTTGCGCGTTTCATATTGGTATGTCGTAATTGACGGCGCAAAACTATCCTGTCAATATTACGCCAATATGAAGCCAGCGTTACCGATGGGTTATGTTTACCCCAAAGGCATTAGGCCAATGTTAACAAACCGCCCACACGCCAGCGCAAGGGCAGTACTCAACGCCTAAAAAGGCCGTATGGGCCTCCAGAAAGGCCTTTTTAGGTATGACCTCCGTAATATTCGGGTAATCTGACGACCCTCTCTGGTTGGTGCCGAAGGGCCTATCCAGGCTGGGCCAGGAGGTGTTTTATCCCCCTTTTGGGTTAATCAATCCGGCTAAAACGACGGGCTTCCGTACCAGTCCCTACCGCAAAGCCGTATCCGTTTACAAACACATAGCGGATCTGATCGCCTTGCTTGAGCAGAAACGTGGGCACCTGCCCCAACGCCAGCGGAGCCGCAGGCAACTCGCCCTCAGCCAGAATATGCACTGGCTCCTGGGGCAACCCCCGGTACGGGTCGGTAAGGTCGATACCGCCTACCCGAAACACCACCGTACCGGCTTGCCGCAGGTCGGTCAGGTTGAGGTTGGCCAGATCGGCCACCGACCCGAGTGTGTCGGGGTACACCCCGGCGGGCACCAGATCCAGACCAGTCGCGTCGATTTCGGTTAAGCCGTAAAACGTCGACAAGTCGCCGAGGTCTTCAATCGTACTCTCGTACCGAAAATCACGGGCTCCGTCGGTGTTTTCTTCGTACTGATTCAGGGCCACGTCCATTACGGTCCGGACGCCATCGCGCACAACGCCCACGTTGCGAATCAGAACGTCGAACAGCAAACGGCCATTTTCGGGAATAGCCGCGTAGTCGGCGGGCTGTTCGGTCGCATAGCTACCGGTCGCAATGGCGTTGAGCGCCGACAGAATCGCCACAAAATTCAGCCGCCGGATCGCCATTTTCTCGGTATCGCCCTTGTATCCACCCGACTCGATCAACACAAGCGTAGTACCCCACTTTTGAATATTATCGCCAAAAGCGCGGGGCTCAAACTCGTCATCGAACCGGGCAACCTGCCCCGGAATCAGCGGTTGCAGCACCCGGTTAAGACCCGCTATCAGTTGCATGGAGCGCAGCCGCACCTCGTTTATGGTGCGGTCTTCGTCGTAGGCCGTTGCCAGAAACGACATCACGGCCTGCCGGCCCGAATGGCCCACACTGTAGCGCGGATTCTGATCGTGCAGGTTGAACCCCACCAACGGCCGGAGCGTCTGTTGCAGCGACTTAAGCAGCACCGACTCAGGCGATTGCAGCCGCAGGGCATCGCGGTTCATGTCGATATCGAGCGCCGTTCGGCGTTGCCAGCGTTCGGCCCCGTCGGGGTTGAGCATGGGCACGGCATGGATAGTCAGCCGGGTCAGAAGATGCTCCCGCAGGGCGTCGAACGCATCGCCCGAAGCGGTCAGGAAATTGAATATATCAAACAGGGCCATGGTAGCCGTAGCCTCGTCGCCATGCATTTGCGACCAAAGCAGTACCGGAATAGCCCCGGTTCCGGCCTGCACTTTCCGAATACAGCGTTTCTCCGTCGACTCCCCTACTGTCTCGACCGACAGTAACCCGGTTACCGGCAACCGATCCAGCAGGGGCTGAATATCGGCGTGTTTGAAACGCCGGTGCGTGAGCAACGGCTCCTGAAAAGCCGGGTACGCATCGAATAGTTGGCGGGCCAGAGCCACATCAGAGGCAAGCGGAGACAAAGCAGACATACGCAAAACAACAGATATAGGCCCAAAATTAGCCGTTTGGGACCATACACCGGGCTTCTGCCCGATCGGTTGCGAAAACATTCGGGCAGGTCTTGCGCTTTTGTTAACAATTTGGTAACATTGACATAACATTTGCGTAATCTGGCCCCGGCCCCAAACCGAACGTACCATGAACCAACTGCTGCTCTTCTCGCTGATTCTCACGACAGGCTCAATCATGGCAAAGCCCCGCGACATCAAACGCCCGGCCGCCCAACCAGCCGAGTTGACGCAACAGGTGGCCTCATACGTGACGTACCCGGCTGTACTGGGCGAGCGCAACCGCGAGGGAATCGTAGTGGTTACGTTTAGCGTCAGCGAAGAGCAGCGGGTAGCCAAATTGCAGGTGCATTCGGCCAATCAGCAGCTCAACGACGATATTACGCGGCAACTGGTGGGCAAAAAAATCCGGTTGGCCGACCCTAATCCGTTCGAAACATACACCGTCCGATTGAGGTTTGTGAGGTAACTCACCTCTCATTCATGACACAACCCCTTTCGGTCGTCTGGCTTCGGCGCGACCTACGGCTACACGACAACGCGGCTTTATACCACGCCCTCACATCGGGGCGGCCCGTGCTTCCCGTATTTATTTTTGATCGTACCATTCTGGATGCCCTCGACGACCGGCAAGACCGACGGGTGGAGTTTATTCATCAGCAAATCGAGGAGCTTCAGAACGAACTGGCCCGCATGGGATCAGGCATGGTGGTTCGGTACGGCACACCACTGAGCGTTTGGCAGGAGCTATTGCAGGAATACCCCATTGAGGAAGTATTCACCAATCACGATTACGAAGTCTACGCCAAAGAGCGCGATGCTCAGATAGCGGGCCTGCTCGCCGAAGCTGGCATTCCGTTCACTACGGCTAAAGACACCGCCATTTTCGACCACAACGAGGTACTGACCGGGGGCCAAACGCCCTATACTGTGTTTACGCCCTACAGCCGCCGGTGGCACGATAAGCTGAACGATTTTTACCTGAAATCGTACCCTACAGAAACGTATTTCAATCATTTCGTCAAAGTGCCCAATCGGATGCCAGTGCCCTCCCTGGCCGACATGAACTTCGCCCCGCTCGGTGAGTCGTTTCCGGCCATGACCGTGTCGGACTCGCTACTCCAGCACTACAAAGACACCCGCGACCTGCCCGCCAAACCCGGCACCAGCGAACTGAGTATTCACCTGCGCTTTGGCACCATCAGTATCCGCGACCTGGCCCGGCAGGCCCGTGAGAGCGGCTCCGCCACTTTCCTGAACGAGCTGTGCTGGCGCGACTTTTATTTTCAGGTACTGCACCATTTCCCGCACGTGGAGAAGCAGTCGTTCCGGCGCGAATACGACAATATTCCCTGGCGAAACAACGAAGAAGAGTTTGAAAAATGGTGCCGGGGCGAAACCGGCTACCCGCTCGTGGATGCGGGTATGCGCCAACTCAACACCATCGGCTGGATGCACAACCGGGTACGGATGGTTACGGCCAGCTTTTTGTGCAAACATCTGCTCATCGACTGGCGGTGGGGCGAGGCTTATTTTGCCCGCAAACTCCGCGACTACGACCTCTCGGCCAACAACGGGGGCTGGCAATGGGCCGCCGGCTCAGGAACCGACGCAGCCCCCTACTTCCGGGTTTTTAACCCTACGGCGCAAGCCGAAAAATTCGATCCCAAAGGCGAGTACATCCGCAAGTGGGTCCCCGAGTTTAACAGCCTGCGTTACACCCGGCCCATGGTCGATCATGCCATGGCCCGGCAACGAGCCATTGACACCTACAAACGGGGATTAAAGGGGGAGGGAAAAGAGTAACGAAAAAAGGAGGAAGGGAGAAGGGAAAAAGAGAAGGGTTGCCGGCCTTACGACCTTTTTTCCCTTTACTCCTTTTTCCCTTCTCCTTCCCTCCCTTTTTATTGCACCTTCCAGCTCACTTCCCAGTCAGGTTTGGGAGCTTTCGGGATTGAAATGCCAGCCAGGCCCGTTCGGGGGTTCATGGCTAAGAGTGTCACGGGAACCACCGCGTTCGATACCGATGATACGAGCTTGGTAGCACGCAGGTAAACCATACCGCGCGCATCCACATCGTCGACCAGCGCATAGAGCACATCGCCCGCCCGGAATTCGTCTTCGCCGATGGTAATATCCTGCGTGAGTTTAAAGGACCAGCGTTCGCCCAGTTTGGCCTTACCAGCTTTGAGCAGCCGGGCCGATACATCGCCGGTGAAGCCCGCCCCCTCGGCGGGTGTGTTTGTGGCCAGCAGGCGCACCAGCACACTGTCCATCACCACCGACTCGGGCCGGTTGCCAACCACTGCAAATGGATCATTGCCAACAGGCGTGCCGCTCAGTTCGGGTTCGGTATCGCGGAGCCAGCCCATTTCGCGGGCTTGCGCCCGTTCGCGCTCGTAAGGGTTACCAATCGACGCCATCAGGCCGCTATCGGCCATGCCTGCATAGTAATTGGCCCGATTAAACAGTTCTTTCATGGCCAGAATCCGGTACAGATAATACCCGGTTTCCTCGTTCAGCGTCAGGGCATAATAGTCGCGGTGACCGGCTCGGCGCATTTTGTTCTGAAGCATGCCGATACCGCCATTGTAGGCTGCGGCTACGAGTGTCCACGAACCAAGCTTGTTGTACAGAAACTTGATATAGCGAGCCGCAGCCTCGGTTGATTTCCGCAGATCTTTGCGCTCGTCTACCGGGCCGTTGATTTTCAGACCCATGTCTTTGGCCGTTTCATCCATAAACTGCCAGTAGCCCACCGCGCCCGCCGTCGACACAGCATCGGCTTTCCAGTTGCTCTCAATCAGGGGCAGGTATTTAAAATCGTTGGGGACTTTATGCCGGGCCAGAATCGGCTCAATAATAGCAAAATAAGGCGCGGATCGTTGTTTCAGGCCATTTACGTGCCGCAAATACCCCCCGCTACTCGCCAGCGTTACGGCCAGCTTCATCGAAACATCGGCCTGCTCGGTTGGCACCATCTCACCGCTGAAATGCATACGCCCGGCCAGGGTCGGCGTGGAGCGTACTCGTTGGGCGTGAACTGTCGAAAATACAAAAACAAGCTCTAAAAGAATACTCGTTGACAGCCAGTTATAAATTCCTTTACTGTGTTTTATCACAAGCGATCCGTTTGGTTGACTATAGACCCAACGAAAACAACCCGCTTTCCGGTATAGTTCGGTCCGTTGGGACCGTAGCCTAAATGAAGCGCCGGTACGGCCCAATCTACAGGATTTTCCAGGTCGAAATCCAGCCCGCTTTCACCTGTTCCATATCGGGCAGGCTGATTCCGATTCGACCCGTCGATGCATCTACTGCCGATAAACCCAGCGTGTACGTCTGCCGGTTTTCGAGCGAAAACAGTTTGTCGGCCCGCAGAAAAACTTTATTTGTTTTCGGGTCAATATCTTCCACGACAGCGTACAAAATATCGCCCTGCTCCACGGGTCGGCCGTCGGCCATACCGTCGCGGGTGAGGTGAAACACCCATATTTGGCCACGCTGCAACGTACCAGCCTCAGCCAGCCGGGCTTTTATCCCACCCCGAAACACATCGGCCGCATTAGGCAAAGGCAGATCCTGCTGCCGGTTGGCGGGGGCGGCCTGTTTCGCCCCCATCGACTCGGCCACGGCTGCCCGCGTCACGTCGGTTATGAACGATTCTGTAATCAGCTCCTGCTCAGGCACGATTTCAGGGCTTACATTGGGCAAGGGTTCGCTCAGGGTACGCCATACCTGCGGAGGCAACACCAGCCGGTAGCACTGATAATTACCAAAAAGCTCTTTAAACGCCAGAATTCGGTAGAGGTACTTACCCGTTTCGGCATTGAGCCGGAGGTAATAATAATCCCGTTCGCCCTGTCGCCGGATACTCGCCAGCAGATTCCCGATACCGTTGTTGTAGGCAGCGGCCGCCAGCGTCCACGACCCCAGCCGATTGTAGAGGTACCGTAGATATCGGCAGGCTGCGTCGGTCGATTTCAGAAGGTGCTGCCGTTCGTCGTTGGTGCCGCGCACGGTAAGGCCCAGCTCGCGGGCCGTAGCGGGCATAAGCTGCCAATAGCCCATAGCCCCCGCCGGCGAGAGTGCCCGGCTCCGCAGGGCACTCTCGACCAAAGGCAGGTATTTAAAATCGGCCGGGATTTTATAGCGCTCAAGAATGGGCTCAATCAGCGGGAAGAACGTAGAAGCCCGTTGCCGGATGGTGTAGAGCGTCCGGTTGTAATGGGTGTTCTGCACCAGGGCCGACACCAACCGGCGGGCTACAGCCTCTTCATGTACCGGTACGGCTTCGCCACAAAAGTAGACGGGCGGCAGGTTCGCCCAGGCCGATTTATCATCCAGCAACGCCGTGGAGCGCCCTGCTACATCGGTAATTGCATACACGAGCCGCATACCGGTCAAACAGACCAGCATCAACACCACTACCAATCGTCTCATCGTTACGGCAGATCCTTTTTCTTTTTATGGATTAAGGTTACTCTACTAATTTAGACGACGAAATAGACTACCCGTAACCGCATCTGGCGCGGGCACCTCTGCCACAAACGCAAAAAGCACGCAGCAAACGCGGGAATGGCCTATTTTAGACGGATTTAAATTCCGTTAAGAGTGCCAGATGCGTTAACTGCGTGCTTTAATAACGAGCCGGATGGCTTAAATCCACTCCATTTCGTGAACCGGTCGCAACCCCTCGCCTTCCTGATATTGCAGGTAACGGGGCCGCCGGAACCGAATAGCCATAATGGCCAGAAGCCGGGTAACAGGGAAGTGAGCCTGATGCCCCTGCAAATCCGTATTGGCTTCGGGGTACAGGGCCTGCGCCAGAATCCGTTCAAACTCCGAAGGCGACTCAAGCGACTTGTCGGGGCGCGGACCCCAGGTCGGGTTCACCGGCGCACCACTGTCCATGTCTGATTCGAGCGGCTCGGGCTCCGTAGGGATCAGCTCATTACCATTCCGCACCATGTTGAGCGGAACCGGTTTGATAAACCGGGGCAATGGCTTGGTGAGCCGGGCCACGGCCGACTTCGACAGGAGCAGTTCGTACTGTTTGGGATTCGAGATCAGCTCTTTGTACGCCAGAATCCGAAACAGGTAATGACTGGTTTCGCGGTGCAGGCTCAGCTTGAAATAGTTTTTCTGCCGCTGTTGCTGCATCCGCGACTGCACATGCCCCAGTCCGCCGTTGTAGGCAGCCGCTACCAGCGACCACGACCCCAGCTGCCGGTACAATTGGTGCAGGTAATGGCAAACCGCTACGGTTGCCTTGCGGAGGTCGTAGCGTTCATCCACGTTGCCATCAACGCGCAAACCCAGTTCGCGGGCGGTTTCGGGCATAAGCTGCCAGTAACCCGATGCCCCACGGGGCGACACACAGTCGTTGACCAGTTCGCTTTCGGCCAGGGGGAGGTACCGAAAATCGCGGGGGATTCGGTACTTGCGGAGGATGGGGTCGATAATGGGGAAAAAGGAGGTAGCGCGCTGCCGTACATCGTACAGACAGTCGTCTTTGCTACTAAACCCGCGCAGGGTTTGAATCCACCGACGCCAGACACCCGGCTGACCTACGGGCACTTCTTCGCCACAGAAATAAACCGGAAAAACCCGGTTTGCCGAGTCCACGCTGAGCAGGGTTGGATTGTCCAGATTCCGGCCCGAAAACGTAGTACGCGATGTGTCGAATAAGGTGGCAGCAAGCTTGGCAGGTACCGCTCCAGCAACTGATTTCCCGGTTGCCAAAAGCAGTGAGATACTAATTTCCTTGATCAAAGCAGTCGTATTTGTTGAGGTTCATTCAGACGACAAAACCCGTCACTAAGTAACGGGTTAGTCAATAACTATAGTACGAATATAGCTGATAATCTGCAGGAACCCTAATCCGTAACCCCGGAATTATCCAACGGCCTTGGCAAAAACAGGATTTTTCATATCTCCATCAAAGCCGCTGTGAGCCTTATTTTATCGTAACTAAAACGCCCGCCCAAGTGCTCGTAGACGGGTTTTGCGCTGTTATTATCGAAGCCAATCAGGTTGATGGCTTCTTCGATTTCAGCCCGCTCGGCGGAGGTAATCATACCTTCCAGATCAATGCTGTAACCAGACCGGCGCAGGTACAACAAATGGCTCAAAACGGTTTGCGTAGTCACCTGCCGCTCGGCCGCAATCTCCTCCATCGAGTAGCCTTTTTCGTAGAGTTCGAGCGTCACCAGATGGGTCGATCCGCGCAGGTTGTTACCCTCGCGGGCCTGCCCCCCGCACGTAGCCCGTGATCACGTCGAGGAACCGACGGCCAAACAGTTGCAGTTTGCGCTCGCCCACCCCGCTTACATTGCGCAGGCCGTCGGGCGTGGTTGGGCGTTGACGGGCCATATCTTCGAGCGTGGTATCGGTGAAGATAACGTACGGTGGTACGTTCTGCTCGTCGGCCACCTGCTTGCGGAGGGTACGTAGCTGCTCAAACAGGTCATCTTTAGCCTGTTGATTTTTAGCCTTGGGTTTCTCAACCACCGGTTTGAGCACATCTTCGGGCCGGACGAGCTCAATTTTACGTCCTTCGAACAGAACGGCATCGCCCAGAATTCCCTTCTTGAGCGCGTAATGCTGATCGTACGCAATCTCGATGACCCCAATATTGATCAGTTGGTGCAGGTAACTCCGCCACTCATCGAACTTGAGGTCTTTACCCGCGCCGTAGGTTTTTACCTTATCGTACCCGTATTGCAACACCGTTTGGCTCCGGGAGCCGCGCAAAATGTCAATCAGCAAGTTCATAGGTACTCGTTCCTGCACCCGCACGATGGCCGACAGCGCTTTTTGGGCCAGAATTGTCCCGTCGAAGGTGACCCGTGGGTTACGGCATACATCGCAGTTACCGCAGGGTTCGGTGAGTTCTTCGGAAAAGTAGCTGAGCAAAATCCGCCGACGGCAGGTATGTGCATCGGCATATTGCTGCATCCGTTCGAGCTTGGCGAGCTGAACCCCCAAATTGGCGGGCTTGGCTTCGCTCAGCATGTCTTTGTACGTAGCTACGTCGGCAAAACTATAGAAGAGCACCGTGTCGGCGGGGCTACCGTCGCGGCCGGCCCGCCCGATTTCCTGGTAGAATCCCTCCATGTTTTTGGGCATGTTGTAGTGGATCACCCACCGCACATTCGACTTGTCGATCCCCATTCCGAAGGCAATGGTGGCGCACATGATGCGGATGTCGTCTTTCAGAAACATCTCCTGCACCATGCTCCGCTCCGAATTGCTCATGCCGGCGTGGTAAAAACCCGCCATCAGGCCTTTCTCCTGCAATTTGGCCGCCAGGTTTTCGGTGGCCTTTCGGCTGAGGCAGTAGATAATGCCGGAGGTGTCGGGTTTCATTTGCAACAGCCGGACAATCTGTTGCAACCGGTTGGTACCCGGCAATACCTGAAGGCTTAGGTTGGGGCGGTTAAACGAAGCCACAAACACCTGCGGGTCTACCATGCCGAGCCGGGTGGCAATGTCCTGCCGGGTGAGTTTATCGGCGGTGGCCGTCAGGGCAATCATCGGAATAGCCGGAAACTGCGCCCGCAGGGCATGTAGTTGCGTGTATTCCGGGCGGAAATCGTGCCCCCACGACGAAATACAGTGCGCTTCGTCGATAGCAAACAGCGACAGGTTGAGCTGTTGTAAAAAGATAAAAAACGACTCGCTCAGCAGTTTTTCGGGCGAGGTGTACAACAGTTTGATTTTTCCGGCGAGGCAATCGTCTTCAATTTGGCGTTGTTCGCGGGCCGATTGGGTGCTGTTGAGGTAAACAGCGGCCACCCCGTTGAGCTGAAGGGCCTCCACCTGATCTTTCATGAGCGCAATCAGGGGCGAGACCACCACCGTGATTCCCGGCAGCATAATCGCCGGAATCTGAAAACACACCGACTTCCCGCCCCCGGTAGGCATGAGCACCACGGTATCCTTACCGGCCAGCACCGACTGAATGATAGCCTCCTGCATGGGCCGGAAATGGTCGTAACCATAATACCTCTTCAGAAAAGCAACGGGGCTGCCATCAGTCGGGCTGCGGTCTGTGGGGGTATTATTGGCTGTATTGAGCGGCTCAAACGGGGCGTCGGCAAGCATGGGCACGTAACGGGTATAAATTCAAATTTACGTAAATTCTGCCTCTTTTTCTGTTGCATTAGTGATTTTCTACCCATATTACCGTCTCAAGTGCTAAACCTTTATTCTAACTCAAAACCATTGCATTACCATGAAAAACAGTGTGGCATTACTCGCATTTGTGTTGAGCGTACTGGTAGCGTTTAACAGCCCGGCTCAGGACGAAAAGCCGAAGAAAGAGAAGGCTAAAAAAGAGGCTAAAGCTGAGAAGAAAGAGAAAAAGGAAGCCAAGGAAGACAAAAAAGAAGCTAAGGCCGATAAGAAAAAAGCTAAAGACGAAGGCGATAAAGTAGCGAAGAAAGAGGCTAAAGAAGACAAGAAAGCCGCCAAGGCTGACAAGGCCGACGCTAAAGCCGACAAGAAGGAAGCCAAAGAAGACAAAAAAGCGGCCAAGGCCGACGACAAAGCCGATAAGAAAGCCGCGAAAGCCGACGATAAGGCTATGGCCAAGGCTGACAAGAAGGTAGCCAAAGCTAAAGAAGAAAAAGCCAGCCCCGCCGATTACAAAGCCCCGGTTGACCGTAGCCAGAAAGGCCCCAATGGCGAACCCGTGTACACCGGCCCCCGGGGTGGTAAGTACTACATCAATAAAAACGGCAACAAAACATACCTGAGCAGCCTGCGCGACTAAGCATCAGGTTGGTACGTACTCCAAAACGGGTTGGTGTAGCACGGTTTGTCCGGCTTACACCAACCCGTTTTATGTTCAGAGCCAGCCCGCCGGATCGGGGCATAGTTCCAGAAACCGCGCCCGGTCGGAGAGCGAACACACACCGGGAAAATCACCCCGATTACCGAGCATATCGGTCATGAGCTGAAAATGCAGGTGAGGGGGCCAATCGCCGTTTTCGGGAAAGGGGCCAATCTCGGCCAGTTTATCGCCTGCCCGGAAGACCTTGCCTTCGTACAACCCCTCCAGCGACGCCCTTGAGAGGTGACCGTACAGACTGAATACGGGTGCACCGGCCACATCATGTTGCAAAATGATGGTGGGTCCGTAGTCGCCGAAATTGGCGTTGTCGGCAAAGCTATGCACAACACCCGCTTTGGGGGCATATACGGGCGTACCCGCTTCGGCCCACAGGTCGATGCCGAGATGAATTTCGCGGGGTTCGGCCTGTACGTCGCCGAAGTGAGCACTCCGGCGGTAAATGACCCGGTGCTCGTTGTACCCGCCAATGCCTACCTGCGCCCCGGCTGCCCGTAATTTGCCAAACACGTACTCGCTGAACACGGCGGTATTGGTCAGGTCGAGGCCCGAACCCGGCAGCAGGTCGGGGTTGGTTCCCGAAAAGTCGAGCGGTAAAGCTCGGGATAGATCAAACGGAAGAATAGTGGCCATGCCAGATTTCATACCCAAAATTCGGAAAAGAAGGACAGGGTTGTATGGTTTAGGGTAAGTTGTTTTGATGCACGGTTTTCGTTGGCGGGGGTCGGCGAACCGGGTGAATGCATCCCTCTAAATACTCAGTACGGGGCCACCTGCCCGGATTTCATCATTGGCAAACTCGGCATATTGCTCAAAATTTTTCCGGAACATCTCGGCCAGGCGGGTAGCCTGTTCGTCGTAAGCCGCCGTATCGGCCCAGGTAGCGCGCGGGTTCAGAACCTCAGCCGGTACGTTGGGGCAATGTTGCGGTACAGCAACACCAAACACTGGGTGATTTTCGTAAGGTACCGGGTCGAGTTCGCCATTCAGAGCGGCCGTGATCATAGCCCGGGTATAGTCGAGGTTCATGCGGTGACCGGTCCCGTAGGCTCCGCCAGTCCAGCCGGTATTGATCATCCAGACATTGGCCCCAAACTGCTGCATCCGGGCGCCCAGCATCTCGGCGTAGCGCGTGGGATGCAAGGGCATGAAGGCCGCGCCAAAGCAGGCCGAAAACGTTGCTTTAGGCTCTTTCACCCCCATTTCGGTACCAGCCACCTTGGCGGTGTAGCCCGAAATAAAATGGTACATGGCCTGCCCCGGCGTCAAGCGCGAAATAGGCGGCAGAATTCCGAACGAGTCGGCCGTCAGGAAAAAGATATGTTTAGGATGGCCCCCTACCGACGGTTCTTTGGCCGTATTGATAAAATAAATCGGGTACGAAACCCGGGTATTCTGGGTTACTGAAATATCGGTATAGTCGACGGTTTGGGTGCCGGGTTTCAGGCGGGTGTTTTCGAGGATAGCGCCCCGGCGGATGGCCCCAAAAATCTGCGGTTCTATTTCGGCGGTCAGGTTCACAACTTTGGCGTAACAGCCCCCTTCGAAATTAAACACGCCCGCATCGGCCCAACCGTGTTCATCGTCGCCGATAAGAAGCCGGGCGGGGTCGGCGGAGAGCGTGGTTTTTCCCGTACCCGACAACCCGAAAAACAGAGCCGTATCGCCCTCTCGCCCATCCACTCCGGCAGTCCCCTGATTAGCCGACGCGTGCATCGACAAGGTATGCTGCTCAACGGGCAGTTTAAAATTGAGTACCGAGAAGATCCCTTTCTTCATCTCGCCCGCGTAGCCCGTACCCCCGATGAGCAGCACATTTTTGGTCATGTTGAGCACGGCAAAGTTGCCACTGCGGGTGCCGTCGGTTTCGGGGTTAGCCCGAAATTCCGGGATGCAGATAATGGTAAAGTCGGGAGCGAAGTGAGCCATTTCGTCGGCCGAGGGCCGCAGAAACATATTGTAACAGAACAGGCTATGCCAAGCCAGCGTATTCACCACCTGAATCGTGAGCCGGTAATCGGGGTGAGCCCCGGCGTAGGCATAGCGCGTGTACACGGTTCGGGTGGTTAGGTAGTCGAGCATTTTCTGGTGTAGCGCGTCGAACTTGTCCGGGTCAAACGGGATATTGACCGACCCCCACCAGACAGTATCGGCGGTTTTGGCGTCTTTGACAATAAACCGGTCTTCGGGCGAGCGGCCCGTAAACTCGCCCGTGTCGACCATCAGAGCGCCATTATCGGCCAATTGGCCTTCGCCATTGAGTAACGCGTGGGCAATCAGTTCGTCGGGAGTCAGGTTGTGAAAGCGCTCGGCCGCGCGCACAACCTCAGGTATGGCAGGGGTAGGTACGGAGGTAATCATAAGGTGTTTAGTTTGATGAAGTACAGGTAAATGTACAACGTCCGCTTCAGAGGTTGCACACATTTAGGGTGATTTTTAGCTGGTTGCGGCTGTGGCTGCCACTGGCCGCAGATTGGGTATTTCCTACTTCGGGAGTATATTTACCAACATTTTTTCCCGTTTTTGTGCATAAGCAACTTCGGTTTGCCTTACACACGAAACTTCATCTGCTTTTTAAATTTTCTGAATGGAAGCTACGGCGACGAAAACAGTACCTTCGGCCACCTTATTTGGCCACCCGGTCGGTCTCTTTGTTCTCTTCTTTACCGAAATGTGGGAACGGTTCAGCTACTACGGTATGCGGGCTATTCTGCTCCTCTTTTTGCTCGACAAGGTAGGGGGCGGCATGGGACTCAACGAATCGGAAGGGGCCGCTATCTACGGCATTTATACAGCCTCGGTTTACCTGCTCTCCTTACCGGGCGGCTGGATTGCCGATAACCTGCTTGGCCAGCAAAAATCGATCTGGTATGGTGGTATCATTATCATGCTCGGCCACATTATTCTGGCTATTCCGGGTAGCGAAGCCTTATTTTTCGGCGGTCTCTGTACGGTTGCCATCGGCACGGGCCTGCTCAAACCCAACATTAGCAGCATTGTCGGCGAGCTGTACCCCGAAGGAGGAGCCCGCAAAGACTCGGCCTTTTCGATTTTCTACATGGGTATCAATATCGGTTCGCTGCTGGGCATTTCTATTGTGGGGTATCTGGGGCAGAAAGTGGGCTGGCACTACGGGTTTGGCGCGGCAGCGGTAGCCATGTTTCTGGGCCTGACTACGTTCAAAATCTTCAGTAAACGGTACCTGGGCGATCATGGCAATGTAATTGCACAAGCCCCCGCCGACGCGGCTGCAACAACGGGCGGTAATCGCTCCATGCTCATTTTCCTGGCCGCGCTCGTCTTACTGCTGGCTGGTTTACAGCTCACAGGAGTTATCGACATGACTACGGCGCAGGGGCTGGCACAGGCCATGGGCACCATTATTTCGCTGGTAGCTATCGGGTACTTTGCGTACATCCTGCTGGGTGGCGGCCTCACCACGGTTGAGAAAAAGCGCGTGGTGGTTCTGTTCGCGTTCTTTCTGGCGGCTGCTATGTTCTGGGCCGGCTTCGAACAGCAGGGTTCCTCACTGCAACTCTTCTCCGACCGCTATACCGACCTGAATATTCTGGGCTGGCAGATGCCGTCGAGCTGGTTTCAGAATTTCAACCCGGCGTTTATTCTGATCTTTTCACCGGTTCTGGCTTCGCTTTGGGTGTTTATCGACAAACGTAAGATTAGCTATCCGGCACCGGCCAAGCTCGCTACCGGTCTGCTGTTGCTGGGCTCAGGGTATCTGTTTATGGTGGTGGCCTCAAATCAGGCGCTGGCCGGGCAGGCAACCGGTACACTGGTTTCGCCCCTGTTTCTGACGTTTACGTATCTGTTTCACACCCTGGGCGAGTTGTTCCTCAGCCCCGTAGGCCTTAGCGCCTTCTCAAAACTGGCACCCAAACGCTACACCAGTCAGCTGATGGGGATCTGGTTTGTTGGGGCCTCGCTGGGTAACCTCATAGCCGGTTTGTTTGCGGGTGGCTTCGATGAGGAAAACGTGCAGCAAATGCCAGCCATGTTCCAGAGTGTAGCCATGTTTAGCCTTGGGTTTGGCCTGCTGCTGTTGCTGCTGTCGAAACCCATGAAGAAATGGATGGGGGGTATTGAGTAGGCAGTCGGCAGTGGCAGTTGGCAGTGCTGGCGCAAGCTTTTCTGCCGACTGCCTACTGCCACTTTAGCCTCCCGCTTTCTTGGCCTTGTAGCCCTTGTTGGTGAGCCAGGTCAGCACTTTATCGCGGTGATCGCCCTGAATCAGGACTTCACCTTCTTTTGCCGAGCCGCCTGTTCCGCAGGCGGCTTTTAGTTGTTTGGCCAAATCGCTCAGGTCGGCATCGGTACCCACAAACCCGCGCACGGCCGTCACCACTTTGCCGCCCCCCATGCGGTCGAGCCAGATTTTAAGTTGTTGCGCGGCCGGAGGTGGGGTTTCAACGGGTGTCTCATCAGACGGAAACGAAAAGTCGGGGTCGGTGGAGTACACAAACGGTCCCGTATGGCGGTCGGAGCGGGATTTTTTGCTCATTGGTTTATAGACATTAGGTTCGTTGATTGGCGGCAGCTCGGGGCTCTGCCTACCCTCATTCATTACAGCAACACCAGCAGGCTCGACGGCAACACCCGTACCGTACATTGTGATTCAGGCAACAGCAACGGTTCGCCGTCGGCATGAATCCGCAATGGCTCATCGGTCTCAACAGTCGCTTCGACAACCGGTTGCCCATGCCAGTACGGCGAACCTTCGAGCGTTTTATTGAACAGTCGCCAAACCAGCCCTCCGCTCATCGACTTCGGAAAGGGTCGCACCTCGCACTGATCGAGCCGCCCATCGGCGATGTTAGCCCGGGGGGCAATCCAGGCATTGTTGCCAAACTGCCCGGCGTTGGCAAACGCGAGCGAAAACAAGGTTTTTTCGACACCATTGATTGTGTACCGGCCGGGCTTATACCCCCAGAAGGCCCCGTAGGCCGTTCGGATGTACGTAGCCAGACCCCGCACGGGCTGTTGGGCAAACAAATGCGCCACGTGGGCCTCGAACCCCAAACCGGCCGTACAGAAAAAGGGGTGTCCGCCTATTTCTCCGCTATCGATAAGCACCGGCCGCCCGTCGACGGCTTTGTCGATAGCCCGGCGGGCATCCAACGGTACGCCGAGGTGCCGCGCCAGCCCGTTGCCCGAACCCATCGGTACAATACCCAGCGCCGTACCCGACTGCCGGAGTGCACGCGCCGTTTCGTTGATGGTGCCGTCGCCCCCGATGGCCACTACGCGCCCAACACCCCGCTGTACGGCGGCTGCCGCCAGCTCGGTGGCGTGGCCCGCGTGGGTGGTCACAATCACTTCGGGAGTGTAGCCGGCCCGGCTGGCCCGGTCTGTAAGATACTGCTGAAGCGTTGCTTTCTGGGCCGCTGTGGCGGTTCCCGACAAGGGGTTCACAATGGCCAGTAACGTGGAGGTATTGGCCATTCAGGAGAAGAAAACAAACATCAGAATAATAAAGACCACGATGAAAATGTAGTACCACCCGTCGGAAAACACGTACGGTTTGTACTCGCGGTAAAAGTCACGGAGCCATTTCATGCCGCAAAGATACCCAAATTGCGCGGCTTCGCGGGGCTTTAAGGGCGTCCCTCCCGGCGTTGTTCCCGGCGCTGCTGCCGCTCCTCTTTCCGTTTTTCACGTTTCTCCCTGCGTTCGGCTTTACGCTCTGCCCGCTTCTCTTTCAGGTCTTCCCTGAAATTGCTCAGGGCATCTTTAAACGTAATATCGTTGTCGAACTCACCCTTAAATGCCTGAATATACGCATTGCGCAAAACCCCAAAAATAGTGGGCCACAAACCCACTTTCACCTCCTCTACGGTGCCCGACAGCGGAATCCGGGTGGCTACCTGATCGAGTTTCTGATTTTTGAGCAGGGCCGTACCGCCCTGCGCCAGCAACTCGGTAAAGAACCGCCCCACTGACCGATTTTCGTTTTCGTTGAGTTTGAAGATTTTCATCTCCTTCGTCAGCGGTTTCACGTAGCCGTTCAGCTTACCGTCGTTCATGGCCATCTCGCTGAACACATTTAACCGCCCCCGCTCAAAATCGATATTGGCGTAGGCGCGTGCCATCTCGTTGAGCTTGGTCATCTCGATGTTGGTGAACCGCAGGTCGTAGTTGAAATCGGGCATGGGTTTGAGCAGGTACATGTTGGCATCGAAACGCATGGTACCGCCATAGCCCGGAATGTCGCCCGTAGCCCACACGGGCGAGGGCAGCTTACCCGACACCTCTTCTACGTTTCGGATATTACGGATTTCACCGTTGAAGCGCTGCATAGACAGGTCGGCACGGGGTTTTGTAATCAGGCTGGCGAGGTCGATGCGGCCGTTGATTACGGCAAAGCGGTTGATCTGTATGGGCAACAGGTCTTTCACCAGCACCGTCCAGTCGACTTCTTCGCCCGTTTGCCGCTCCGACTCGTTGTTGCTAAAGGCAAAGTTCAGCTCCGGCTCGTAAGCCTCGACCTCACCCACCAGCTCGCCCTTGAACAACGATTTCCATTCGATCGACAGGTCGGCTTTGGGTATGTACAGAAACGGCTCTTTGACCTTGCCGTTGATTTTACGAATCCGCAGGTTTTCGATCTGGTAAGCCCCCCGCAGCAGGGCAATGTTTACATCTTCGATACGGCCCGTGTAGCTACCCATATCGGCCAGCACTTTGTTCACGTAGCGAAGCACGAAGTAAGGCAGCAGCAACCGCCCTACAATGAGCAGCACCAGCAGCGCCAGTAGTATTTTGGTTGTTCGTTTCAAGACGTTGAGTAGTTGGTAATGAATAAAAAAACGCGGGAGGCCCGCGTTCTGTTTTTATCGCAACGGGTGCGGCCCCTACAGGTCGACCCACATCACCATATCGTAGGCGATTTCGTAGTCCAGCTCTTCGAGCGGCACCGTGTGCACAAACCGCCCCGCTTCGTCCACGCGAATGGCGTGCCAGAGTCCGGTCGCATCGCGCAGCAGAATCCGGTAGCCGTACAGCGGGTGCAGAGTTCCCAAATCGTACCGGTGGTCCCAGCCGGTCTGCAGCTCAATGGCAAACCCGATGCGTTCAATCAGATCGGGCATGCGCGCCAGCAGGCTATTATCGCTGCTGAGGTCTTCGATCCACAGCACCAGCCCATCGACACCCCAGTTGTATTGCAGGGCCGACGGCGTTACGGTCAGTAACGTCAGGCTGCTGGTCATTGGGGGTTCTATTGTGAACGTTTCCATGATTGTCTCGTTTGCGGCTACCGCTTTCGGCAAGAGCCTGCGTTAGGCAGGGCTAATCCGAGAGCGATACACCATTTTCCTGTTGCCACTTGCGGAGCCAGAACCGGTATTTTTTACGACCGTACTCCACAAACCCCGGTAGCGAGGTAGCATCAACGGCAAACAGCCGATGGGGCTGCTGCTTCATCACCCCGATAAACACAAACCGGAACTGACGGGTAGCGGCCCACTCGTCGCCCGCATACCGGAGGCTGTCGAGGTAAAAAGCCGCCTGCCGGTCGTAATCGTAGTCGTAGCAACTCTGTAAAAACTGAGCCTGTGTGCGGGCCGAGGTGGTTTTGAAGTCGAGCACCAGCGCCTTTTGCCGTTTGGGGCTTGTGTACACCAGGTCGAGCCGGGCCTTGCAGGCAATGCCGGTTTGCGGCTCGGTAAAAAGCACCACCCGCTCTTTTTCAGCTTTTTGCAAGTACCGGCGGCAAAACGCATCCTGCCGAACCACATCCATCAGCTCAGCCACCTGCTCCGATGACCCCCGATCCAGTTGGCCCGGTGCGAGCAAATCGGGCATGAGTTGCTGCAGGATGGTCCCGACCGATTCCGGTTCGAGCAAGTGCTGATGAAAGGCTTTGCCAACCCGTTGGGTCTGCTCCGACGGCCGACGCCCCAACTGCCCCCCACCCGGCAGGCTGTTGCCCAGGCCGAGGTGTTCTTCCTTGAGCCGGGTCAGGTCGGAGTTCGATACCCGCGCAATGGCCCGGTAATCGGGCATGGGCAGCCAGTTGTCGGTGCCCGGTGCCCAACGATCGGCTAACCGGGGTTGTGAATAAACGTGCATAGGCTTAAACAGGGTCGGCGTTCAGGGCCAACGGTTCGTTGGTGGCCGGCAGTTGTTCGTTGTAAAACGGATTGTAGTAGTTGTACGCCGTTTTGATGTTGGCGATGTCGGTGAGAGTTTCCTGCCGAAACAGCTTCACCGACCGGGCGTATTGTTTCAGTTGGGCCGTGCGGGTGGGCTCGCCCATCTGGTACGAAAACGACGCAATGAAATACACCCCTTTCGGCTGAATCTTAGTGTTTTCTTTTTTCTCGGCCACGGCTGTAATCACCACATCGGCCAGCGTGAGGTCGTCGTAGTACAGGGGTTCGATGAGCCGGAAAATATTGTCGACCGAATAGCCATGAAACAGCACCGCCGAGACACAGTTTTTCTCATCGATGAAGAAAATCTCTGCCCAGTTTTTGGTGCCCATATTCAGGATATTGTCGGTAAAAATGCGCCAGGCTATTGGCTGAAAGGTAAGCGAACGCCCGAGTTTCTCTACCCCATTGATGTTGAATATGCCTTCTTTGGCGTCGAACCGATACTGACGGGGGTGGCCTTCGAGGTACTTGTAGGCTGGTACAGGAGCCTCCGAACGGTCCGTTTCGCCCGGCGGGTACCCACCCGATCCGATTTTTTGATCAGGTTTTAACCCGGTACCGTTTTGATTTGTCTCAGCGATGTTTTTGTTTTGCGTGTTCATTAGTATTTGTTGTTTACTGTTCAAGCAGGGGGCCCACATTGCGGTCCCTTTTGCCTTTTACAGGGGTGCCAGCAAGCAAGTAAAAATACACAGTTTTGCGTAATTTTCCAAGACTCACCCCTCCCGAAATACAGCCCCGCTACCCAAGGGCACGTAACCCGCACAAAGACGGCCTCACACGTAAACAAAACGCCGTTTCACCGGTAAACATTCCGACAGACAATGCATCTGCCAGGGCCGTTCAATCAATTTCTTTTTTACATAGTTTTGTGTAGCTATCAATTCACCACGGCCTATGACTATTCACCACCGCCTACAACAGTTGATTGACGCCCTTGACCTGAGTGTTCTCGAATTTGCCCGCCACTTAGGCGAACATCGGGGCGAAAAAATATACCACGTACTACACGGTCGGCTAAAACCCCGTTACGATACCCTGGAGAAAATTCTGGTGGCTTTTCCGAACGTAAACGGCGATTGGTTACTCCGGGGCGAAGGCCTCATGTTTCGATCGATGCCGCCTTCGCCCTCGGCCGCCATCACCACCGACGAGCGGCTCCGCAACATGGAATACCTCCTGTTTCAGCTCAACGAGCGGGTAAATCTACTCCAGCAAACCACCGACGACCTCCGGGCCGAACTACGCGATGCCGTTCAGGAAAAGGGCAAACCATTTTTAGAACATTGACCCATAATGCGGAGTTATATCGACAAATCACTCCAACGTTATGGCTACCAAATCACAATTCGACCCCGAAAACGTCGATGGCGAGTTTTACTCGCAAAATCCAAACCAACACGGTGATTCTGACTACGGTCGGGTATCAGAAGGGGTTGGTACCAATGAATTCAGAGATGCTACGTCGGGTATGGACATGGATACCGCCCACATGCAGGACAATCAGGCCACGAAACAGAGCCACGCCCGCGAAGGCGAGGTAGCGCTGCCAACCGGCGAAAGCCTCGACAGTACGCAGGGCTGGGACGTAGATCCCCGCGCCATGATCAAAGGCGAGCAAACCGGGCGCCTGATGTCCGACGAAGCTGCGGCCAAACTGAGCGCCATCTCCGAAAACCCGTCCGACGAAGCTTTATTTGATCGGAATGATGCGACGTACCTCGAAGCGGGCGACGACCCAAATCAGGGCTACGACCCTCATAATAAGGGATATGACCACAATCCAAAGGAGCAAGGCTCCGACCGTCAATAACAGAAGTAGAGCGCTGTTAGTAACGAAGCGGCCGAGGACAGTATAGTCTTCGGTCGCTTTTGTATTTTTGGGCGTTGAAAGACGTTGGTTCCCGGCGCACTGGTTTGCTAAACCGCTGCCGCCGGGCCATCTCCAGCGTCCCGAACCCTTAATCCAACGTCTTTTTAGCTTTGATTATCGAAACCCGCGCCTACGCCCGGGCGGGCCTCATGGGGAATCCGTCGGACGGCTTTTTTGGTAAAACCATCTCGATCAGTGTCCGCAACTTCGGCGCGTCGATTACGCTCTACGAATCGCCCGAGCTGAACATTGAACCGCAACCCCAGGACACCAACCAGTTCCGGTCTCTGTACGACCTGCGCGACGCCGTCAGCACCCTCGGGTATCATGGCGGTGTACCCTTGCTCAAGGCGGCCATCAAAACCTTTGTGGACCACTGCGACCGCGAAGGTATCCGGCTGGCCAACCGCAACTTTTCGATCCGCTACAACACCTCCATTCCGCGGCAAGTGGGTCTGTCGGGGTCGAGTGCCATTATTGTGGCGGCTTTCCGGGCACTCATGACGTTTTACAACGTCGAGATTCCGCTGCCCATTCTGCCCAATCTGGTACTGGGCTCCGAAATGGACGAGCTGGGCATCACGGCCGGCCTGCAAGACCGGGTAATTCAGTGCTACGAGGGCTGTGTGTACATGGACTTCGACCGGAGCATTATGGACCGGCAGGGTCATGGCGAATACGAGCCCCTCGACCCGCGTCTGCTGCCTAAACTGTACATTGCGTACGACACCGACCTGGGCAAACAGTCGGGGCGGGTACACAACGACGTGCGCGCCCGCTGGCTCAAAGGCGAAGAAAAAGTGGTGCAGACGCTGGCCGACATTGCCGACGTAGCCCGGCAGGGCCGCGACGCCATTGTGAACAACCAAACGCACCTGTTGCACGACCTCATCAACCGCAACTTCGACCTGCGCACCCAGATCTACAACATCAGTGAGCGCAATCTGGCCCTGATTCGGGCGGCCCGTGCCTGCGGTGCCTCGGCTTCGTTTACGGGGTCCGGTGGGTCTATTATCGGTGTCTATCAGGACGACACCATGCTCAATCAGCTTTTTGTGGAGCTGCGGAAGTTAAATGCACGCGTTATCAAGCCTTTTATCAATTAGGAAAAAAGAGAAAGGAGAAGGGTGAACGGTATTTAGCACCGGCGCCCCTTTTCCCTTCTCCCTGTTCCTTTATCCTCAAATTATGATTCGTAAAGCCGTTATCCCAGCCGCTGGTCTGGGCACCCGATTCCTGCCTGCCACCAAGGCACAGCCCAAAGAAATGCTGCCCATCATCGACCGGCCCACTATTCAGTATGTGGTGCAGGAAGCCGTTGACTCGGGTATTGAAGACATTCTGATCATCACCGGTAAGGGCAAGCGGGCCATCGAAGACCATTTCGACCGCAACTACGAGCTGGAAGAGCGACTCGAAGAGAAAGAAGATCAGATGCTGCTCAACGAAATGCGTCGGCTGTCGGACATGGCCAACATTCATTATGTACGGCAACGGCAGCTCAACGGCCTCGGCGACGCGATCCGCTACGCCCGGCACCACGTGGGCAACGAGGCTTTTGCGGTGCTGCTCGGCGACACCATCATGGATGCCGTGATTCCGGTAACCCAGCAGCTCCTCGACACCTACGAGCAGTACGGCGGGTCGGTGATTGCGGTGGAAGAAGTGCCCCACGAGAAGGTAAACCGGTACGGTATTGTGGGCGGCAGTGCCCTCAGCGACCGGATTATGGCCCTCGATCAGCTGGTGGAGAAACCAGCCGTAAACGAAGCCCCCTCTAACCTCGCCATTGCGGGCCGGTACGTGCTTACGCCCGGTATTTTTGCGGCCCTCGACCAGACCGAAATGGGCAAAAACGGCGAACTCCAGCTCACCGACGCCATGCAGCTGCTCCTCCGGCGCGAGAACCTGTACGCCCACCGGATCGAAGGCAAGCGGCACGACATTGGCAACAAGCTCGACTTCCTGAAAACAACCGTCGAGTTTGCCCTGAAGCGCCCCGAGTTTGCCGAGCCCTTCCGCAAGTTTTTGAAAGAAATCACGGCTGACCAGTAAGCGACCCGCTTGCGCACGGGTAGAGCCGATTTTAACAACTCTTTTTAACGCGTGAAGCCTGTTTGTAGGCTTTATGTACAACAGGGATAAACGAATATTAAATTACCTTCATGAAATACCTTAAACACACAACCCTGGCATTGGCTGCTTTTGCAATGCTCTTCACGGCCGATGCCGACGCCCGTCCGAAAAAAGGAAAATGGGAAAAGTTGTTCGACGGCAAGTCGCTGGCGGGCTGGCATACCTACAAAAAAGCCGGTCAGCCTGTTTCGGATAAATGGACCGTTGAAGATGGCGCTATTCATTTCACCGGCGGCCGGGGTGCGGGCGATTTGGTGACGGATAAAGAATACGGCGACTTTGAGCTGGAGATCGAATGGAAGATTTCGGAGAAGGGTAATAGCGGGATTATTTACCACGTCAGCGAAGACCCCAAATACGGTGCTACCTACAGCACTGGTCCCGAAATGCAGGTACTCGACGACGCCAAGCACCCCGACTCATTTGCCGGATCGGCGGGTAACCACAAAGCAGGCTCACTGTACGACATGTTGCCCCCCAACGACCTGACGGCTGTGAAGCCCGCTGGTGAGTGGAACAAGGCTAAGCTCGTGATTAAAAACGGCCGCGCCGAGCACTACCTGAACGGCAAGAAAATTGTGGAATACGCAACCAATGGCCCTGAGTGGGACAAAATGGTGGCCAACAGCAAGTTTAAGAGCTGGGAAGGCTTCGGTAAATTCGCCAAAGGCCACCTGGCCCTGCAAGACCACGGCGACAAAGTTTGGTATCGGAACATCCGGATTCGCGAATTATAATTGCGAATGAGTGAATGAGCGATTGAGTGAATAGGTAAGCAAGCGTTTTCGTCAGTGGCTACCTTCAACGCATTCGCTCATTCACTCATTCACTCATTCACTCATTATGAAACGCCGAAATGCCCTCAAAACCCTCACCGGCAGTGCCTTCACGCTGTCGCTGACCGACGCCCTCGCTAACCCGATGGAAACAACTCCCGCTATGCCTGCCCTGAAGGGAAACATTCGCCACTCGGTAAGCCGGTGGTGCTACGGCAGTATCCCGCTCGAAGAGCTCGCCGAGGGCTGCAAGGCCATTGGCATTGAATCTATCGAGCTGACCGGCCCCAAAGAGTGGGAAGTGTTGAAGAAATACGGCCTTACCTCGGCCATGGGACAGCCCGATGCCTGGCCCAAAGGATTGGGGCTGCCCAGCTGTTTCAACAACCCCAAAAACCACGATGCGCTGGTGGCCCTGTACACCGAGCTCATTCCGCAGGCGGCAAGTATGGGTGTTAAAAACCTCATCACCTTTTCGGGCAACCGCAACGGCCTGGGCGACTACGAGGGTCTGCTCAACTGCCAGGCTGGTCTGAAAAAGATCATGCCCATTGCTGAAAAGCACGACGTGACCATCACTATGGAACTGCTCAGCTCGCGCGATAGCCACCCCGATTACCAGTGCGACAACCCGCAGTGGGGAGCCGTATTGTGCGAAATGGTAGGCTCACCCAAGTTCAAGCTGTTGTACGACATTTTCCACATGCAGAGTATGCAGGGCGACCACATCCGCAACATCCGTCGGTATGGGCAGTATTTCAGCCACTACCACACGGGCGGCATGCCCGGTCGCCGGGAAATCGACGAGACGCAGGAGATTTATTACCCAGCCATTGTGAAAGCGATTGTGGCCACCGGCTACAAAGGGTTTATCGGGCAGGAATACATGCCGACCCCCAAAGACAAGGCCGGTATGCTCGAATCGCTCAAAAAAGGGGTTCAAATCTGCGACGTGTAGTCAAAGGCCTACGTACACATTCAAAACAGCCCGGCACCAGCTGGGCTGTTTTGCTTTTTTCCCGGATGTACTTGTAAATTTTGCGGATAGGCAGGCGTAAAAACGGCCCTCCTTACGCCTTTGATAGCAAAGCACCAGACAACCTCGGTGGTTCGTAAATCGGTTTGGGTTCGATACCCTGTTGGGGAAGCCCAAAACCAGAAACGACAAACCAGAAACCACAGTAGAGCACCATGAAGCCGAAACATTTGCTGATCGGGGGTTTGGGTACGGTAGTCCTGCTGTCCTCCTTTTCCATGTTGGGGGTTTTCGAGCAAAAAGTCGACTATAATACCCAGATCAAGCCCATTCTGAACAAGCAGTGCATTGCCTGTCATGGCGGGGTAAAAAAGACGGCGGGCTTCAGCCTGTTGTTCCGGCACGAAGCCCTTGCCCCCACCAAATCGGGCAAACCCGCTATTGTTCCCGGCGACGCCGACGCCAGCGAAATGATTCGCCGACTCACGCTCGACGATCCCAAAGAGCGGATGCCTCTCGATGGCCCGCCCCTGAGCGAAGAAGAAATCCAGTTGCTGCGCGATTGGGTCGATCAGGGTGCCGAATGGGGCGACCATTGGGCCTATACGCCCGTCGAGAAACCCGAAGTCCCCCGACTGGGCTCGTTCTGGAACCGCCTGGGTATTTCTATTCCGGGCATGGCCGAGAGCGACGAAACAACCTGGGCGAAAAACGAAATCGATCATTTTGTGCTCGACGGCCTCCGTACCGTTCGGGATACCACCACCGACGCCGAGCTGGCTAAAACCCTGCGCCCGTCGGCCGAGGCAAGCCGTGCTACTCTACTCCGTCGGGTTTCGCTCGACCTCACGGGCCTGCCACCAACCCCCGAACAGGTGAGCGCGTTTGTCCGTGATACATCGCCCGATGCCTACGAGAAACAGGTCGACCGGCTGCTCGCTTCCTCGGCTTACGGCGAAAAATGGGCCGGTATGTGGCTCGACCTCGCCCGGTATGCCGACACTAAAGGCTACGAACGTGACCCCGGCCGGCAAATCTGGCGCTACCGCGACTGGCTCATCAAAGCCTTTAACGACGATAAGCCCTACAATCTCTTCCTGACGGAGCAGCTCGCGGGCGACCTGATGCCCAACCGCGACCCGGTTACGGGCCTTCCGCCCGACGATCAGCTCGTGGCGACCGGGTTTCACCGCAACACCATGAACAACGATGAAGGGGGCACCCAGGACGAGGAGTTTCGGGTAGCCGCCGTGATCGACCGGGTCAACACCACCTGGGATGTGTTTGGAGGTACCACCTTTGCCTGCGTGCAGTGCCACAGCCACCCTTACGACCCCTTCACGCACGAAGAGTATTACAAATACATGGCGTTTTTCAACAACACCCGCGACGAAGACGTCACGACCGATACGCCAACCCTTCGTTTCTACAAAGACAAAGACTCGGTGCGGGTGCAGGAACTTTACAGCTGGATGGGTCGGCTGGCCCCGCCCGGCCAAACGGCTCAACAACGCCAGTTTTTGCGGACACTGGAGCCTAAATTCAACTCGCACGCGCTCGATCAGTACCAGAAAGCCTCCTTACTCGACGCTAAATTTTTCGGGATTTTGCACGAGGGCTCCGGGCGATTACCCAACGTGACCCTGACCGGGCAAAACCGGCTCCTGCTGGCCTGGTCGAACGAAACACCCGGCGCTACGCTCACCATCCGGCGCGATAGCCTCAACGGCCCCGTGCTGGTGAGCCTGCCCGTACCAGCACCCGCCCGCGATACCGTTCAGATCTTTCCGATACCCGAAGTAGCCGGGCGGCACAACCTGTTTTTTCGGCTCGATAACCCTAAAGGCGGCAACAAATGGGTGAGCATCAAATGGATTGCCTTTCAGCGCGCCATGCCCGGCCAACCCGCCGACCGGCTGGGGGCTATTGAAACGGAATACGCGCTGTTGCTTAACAAACGCCCCCAATCAACGCCAATCCTGCTCGATGGCACCGGCGACCTCGCCCGGGCTACGCAGGTATTTGATCGGGGCAATTGGCTCGTTAAAACCAAACGCGTACAGCCCGACGTACCCAAATCTATTCTGCCCCTCGCGCCCGGCCTGCCCCGCAACCGACTAGGCCTTGCCCGCTGGATGACCGACCGAAAACACCCCCTCACGGCCCGCGTAGCCGTCAATCGGTTTTGGGAACAGTTGTTCGGTACGGGCCTGGTCGAAACCGTTGAAGACCTCGGAACACAGGGCAGCACGCCCACACACCGCGCCTTGCTCGATTACTTAGCCGCCGAGTTTATGGAAACCGACGGCTGGCGGGTAAAGAAAATGCTCCGGCGCATGGTGCTTTCGGCTACGTACCGGCAGCAATCGGCGGCCTCAGCGGCTCTGGTTGCGGCCGACCCCACCAACAAATACCTCGCACGGGGGCCACGGGTGCGGCTGGCGGCCGAGCAGGTACGCGATCAGGCTCTGGCTGTGAGTGGCTTGCTCAACCCTAAAATGTATGGCCCCAGCGTGATGCCCCCGCAGCCCGACGGTATCTGGCAGTCGCCTTATAACGGCGAAAGCTGGAAACTGAGCGATGCCACCGACCGTAACCGCCGGGCGCTGTACACCTACTGGAAACGCACGGCCCCCTACCCCTCCATGATTACGTTTGACAGCCCGAGCCGCGAGTTTTGTCAGGTTCGGCGGCTTCGTACCAACACACCCCTTCAGGCGCTGGTAACCCTCAACGACCCGGTGTACGTAGAAGCCGCCCAGACCCTGGCCGACTGCGTTCGTGAACAGGCCCGCACACCCGAGGAACAGATCAAAGCCGCGTTTCGGCGGGTGGCCCTGCGTGAAATTGAGCCGCGCAAACTCGCGGTGCTCCTCCGGCTATACCGCAACACGGAGCAACACTACCGGCAACACCCCGACGAGGCTCAGCAACTGATGGGATTCGAGCGGGCAAGCCCGGCTCTGGCTGCCCTCACGGTGACGACCAACACGGTATTGAATCTGGACGAAGTGATTACCAAAGAATAACGATGTGTAATGGGGTTTAGGACAAGTTTTTTGACAGGATTACAGGATGTACAAGATTATTTGGTTCTTCCGAATGTGTAGTGGATGCTTGGCGAAACTGGTAGCTCTGGCCTGACGGCCCTCCGGCCGACCCGGCGGACCGCCAGGCCAGAGCTATACAACTCCACTATAAAATCGGAAGAACCGATTCTTTTTAGGGAAGAAAATCCTGTACATCCTGTAATCCTGTCAAAAAAACTTATCCTAAACCCTGTGTAATGTGTAATGTTTTTAACCACTAATGTACGTATCGGTCGCTGTACTCTGTTTTCAGGCGGCTGTGGGTAGGGTAAGACATGGAAAAGCTTCTCAAAGAACTTCAGCAGGCCGCTTTGCAGCGCGAAACCCGGCGTCATTTTTTCCAGACCTGCTCCACGGGTCTGGGGGCTATGGCTCTTGGCTCCTTTTTGAGTAGTTGCGGCTGGGGAGGTAGCCAAACAGCACCCGCAGCGGGGTTGGCCGGGCCTACCGAACCCATGACACCCCGGCCGGCCCAGTTCAGCCCGAAGGCCAAACGGGTGATTTACATTCACATGGCCGGCTCGCCGAGTCAGCTCGAACTGTTTGATTACAAACCCGAACTGGTCAAATACCACGGCCGCGACTGCCCGCAGGAGCTACTCGAGGGTAAAAAATTTGCGTTTATCCGGGGGATACCCAAAATGCTCGGGCCGCAGGGAAAGTTTGCCCAGTACGGGCAGTCGGGCGCGTGGCTCTCCGATTACCTGCCCCATTTGCAGGGCGTTGTCGACGAAATCAGTTTTCTCAAAGCCATGCACACCGACCAGTTCAACCACGCCCCCGCGCAGTTGCTTATGCACACGGGTAGCGCCCGATTGGGTCGGCCCAGTATTGGCTCGTGGGTTACCTACGGGCTGGGCTCCGAAAACGACGACCTGCCCGGCTTTGTGGTGCTGGCCTCCGGCGGCAAACAGCCCGACGCTGGCAAGTCGGTATGGGGCAGCGGGTTTCTGCCCACGGTGTACCAGGGTGTGCAGTGCCGTACGGATGGCGACCCCGTGCTGTATGTGTCGGACCCGGCCGGTATGAACCGCGATATTCGGAAACAAACCATCGACGCCATCACCGAAATCAACCAGCAGGCTTACAACGAGGTCAACGACCCGGAGATTCTAACCCGAATCAGTCAGTATGAGCTGGCTTTTCGGATGCAGATGTCCGTACCCGACGCCATGGACATCAAAAGCGAGCCGCAGTACATCATGGACCTGTACGGAGCCGACCCCAATGTTGGGTCGTTTGCCCGCAACTGCCTGTTGGCCCGGCGGCTGGTTGAGCGCGGAGTGCGGTTTGTGCAATTGTTCGATTGGGGCTGGGATACGCACGGCACGAGCGCCGACGGGGCCCTCGAAATCGGCCTGAAAAACAAATGCCGGGAGTCGGATCAGGCGGTGGCCGGTTTGCTCAAGGACCTCAAACAGCGCGGCCTGCTCGACGATACGCTTGTGGTGTGGGGCGGGGAGTTTGGCCGCACGCCCATGCAGGAAAACCGCGACGGTCTAACGCTACCGTTTATGGGTCGGGATCACCACCTCGATGCGTTTACGGTCTGGATGGCAGGCGGGGGAGTTCGGAAAGGATTCAGCTACGGCGAAACCGACGATATTGGGTACTATGGCGTGAAAGACAAGGTACACGTACACGATTTGCACGCCACTATTTTGCACCTGTTAGGTTTTGACCATGAACAACTTACATACCCTTTTCAGGGCCGCTCGTTTCGCCTGACCGATGTCGCCGGGAAAGTGGTAAAACCTATACTTGCTTAGCGAAAAAGTACAAATTCTTGACCGAATGCTAAGTAAATAGTGAAACAAACGTAATTTTGTTATCGTTTAACAAATTCAACCTCCTGTTTTTGTTTGTTTTAAACCATATGAAACAAGCCATCTATGTGTTGGTAGCAATGTCGCTGCTATCATCCTGCGTTAGCAAGAAAAAACTGACTCAATTGCAGTCAAGCTACAATGAATTAGAGAACGCCCGTAACAAGGCAGTTGCTGATTTGAGCGACTGTGACCGCAAGTTGACGGGCCTCCAGTCGGACCTGCGTACCCGTGACACGGATCTGGCCACCAACAAAACCCGGATCGCCGAACTGGAATCCCAACTGGCTGACCTGCGCAAGAACAATAACAGCCTGATCGACCGGATGGCCGATCTGTCGGTAGTAAGCAAGCAAGGTGCCGAGAGCATCAAGAAATCGCTTGAAGTACTGAACGAGCAAACCAAGCAGGTAAACAACCTGAACCAGTCGATTCAGCGGAAAGACTCACTGAACCTGGCCCTGGTAATGAGCCTGAAGCGGTCACTCGCCGATGTAAACGATCAGGACATTCAGGTAGAGGTTAAGAAAGGCGTTGTGTACGTTTCGATTGCCGACAAACTGCTGTTCGCATCGGGCCGGTACGAAGTGAACAAAGCGGCTGAGGCCGTTCTGGGCAAAGTAGCGTCGGTAGTAAATGACCACAAAGAGCTGGACGTTCTGGTACAGGGCCACACAGACGTTGTCCCCATCGCGGGTGAGTTTGTGAAAGACAACTGGGACCTGAGCGTAATGCGCGCTACATCGGTTGTTCGGTTGCTGCAAAGCAAGTTCAGCGTAGCTCCTGAGCGTCTGACGGCCGGTGGCCGGGGCGAGTACGAGCCTAAAGATGATAACGCTACCGCAACGGGTCGGAAAACGAACCGCCGGACGGAGATCATCCTGACGCCGAAACTCGATCAGTTCTTCAACCTGCTTACGGCTGGTCAGGGCAAATAAGCCCATCCTTCCCAATACAAAAGCGGCCCCGCCATAGTCGGGGCCGCTTTTTTGGTTTCCGCCAGTTGCATCGTTGGCGATTGTGTGGCAATTTCCCGGATAAACTCTTACGCTATGCTTGCGACTGCTACCCGTACCCTACTACTTCATCTACTTTTACTGCTTTCTCCCCTGCTTCTTCGTGCCCAAACCATTACTTCGTTTACCAACGGGATGGAGAAGCGACCGGGTTTTCTGACATTTTACTGGGACGCGAAAAAAGGCAAAATCTGGCTCGAAATAAACCGGTTCAATCAGGAACTGCTGTACTACCCTACGCTGGCACAGGGCGTCGGCTCCAACGACATTGGCCTCGACCGGGGGCGGCTGGGGCAGGAACACGTCGTTCAGTTTCAGCGGAGCGGCAATCGTGTGCTGCTTATCGAAACCAACTACGGCTACCGCGCCCTCAGCCCCGACTCGCTGGAGCGCCGGGCCGTAGCCGAATCGTTTGCGCAGTCGGTGCACGGGGGGTTTGAGATTGTGGCCGAAGAGAGCGGAGCCGTGCTGGTCGACTTTACCCCGTTTCTGCTTCAGGATGCCGTGGGAGCCATTCAAGCCATCGCCCAAACCCGGCAGGGTACGTTCCGTATCGACCCAAACCGGTGCGCGCTATACCTGCCCCACAGCAAGGCATTTCCGCAAAACACCGAATTTGAAGCCACCATTACCCTCACCGGCGACGCCCCCGGCCCGTACCTGCGCGAGGTGGTGCCTACCCCAACCATCGTAACCATGCGGCAGCACCACTCGTTTGTGCAACTCCCCGACCTCACGGCCTCCGATGCGTACAAACCCCGCGTGATGGACCCTCGTTCGGGCTATTTCGGTATCGATTTCTTTGATTATGCCTCGCCGTTTAGCCAGCCCATCAGCAAACGGTACATTGCCCGCCATAAATTACAAAAGAAAGACCCCTCGGCCCCCATCAGCGACCCCGTTGAACCCATTGTGTACTACATGGACCCCGGCGCCCCCGAACCCATTCGATCGGCCCTGATGGATGGTGCCAAGTGGTGGAATCAGGCTTTTGAAGCGGCCGGTTATCGCAATGCGTTTCAGGTGAAACTACTCCCGCCCGATGCCGACCCGATGGATGTCCGCTATAATCTGGTTCAGTGGGTACACCGCTCTACGCGCGGGTGGTCGTACGGGGCCAGCATCACCGATCCCCGCACCGGCCAAATTCTGAAAGGTAAAGTAACGCTCGGCTCGCTACGGGTTCGGCAGGATTACCTCATTGCACAAGGGCTGGTGGGCAGTTTCGATACCAACGGCGCCGACACCACCGAAGCCGTACAAATGGCACTGGCGCGGCTGCGGCAACTGGCTGCCCACGAAATTGGGCACACCCTCGGCCTGCCCCACAACTATGCCGCCAGTGTAAATAGCCGGGCCTCGGTTATGGATTATCCACACCCACAGGTGGATATCGTGGATAACGCGGGCAAACCTAAACTCTCATTGGCCAACGCCTATACCACCGAAATTGGTGAGTGGGACAAAGTAGCTATTGCCTACGGGTATCAGCATTTTCCGAAAGGAACCAACGAAAAGGCCGAACTCGACAAAATTATTACCAATTATATCGGGCGCGGCCTCAAATACCTGAGCGATCAGGACGGGCGGCCCGAAGGCGGGGCTCACCCCCAAACGCACCTCTGGGACAACGGCACCGATGCAGTAACCGAACTGAACCGGGTGATGAGAATCCGGCAGATCGCTCTGAATCAGTTTAGTGAGAAGAAAATCCCGGTCGGCACGCCCATGGCTAACCTGGAGGAAGTATTGGTGCCGCTGTATATGTTTCATCGGTATCAGGTCGAAGCGGCCGTGAAAGTGCTGGGTGGCCTCGATTACACCTACGCGACCCGGGGCGATGGCCAACTCGTTACGCAGGTGGTACCCGCCCAAACGCAACGGCAGGCCCTGAGCAGCCTCATAAACACCTTAATGCCGACAAATCTGGCTCTTCCGGAACCGATTCTGAAGCTTATTCCGCCCCGCGCTTACGGGTTCAACGCCAATCCCCGCGAGGTATTTAAACGCCGAACGGGTATCACGTTCGACCCGCTGGGCCCGTCCGAAGCCGCGATTAACCTGACGCTCCGGCTTTTGCTCAATCCTGAGCGGTGCGCCCGGCTCATCAATCAGCAGGCGCTGGACCCGCAACAACCCGGCATGAGCGAACTGGTCAGCGCACTGATGGGACAGGCGTTTGGTATGCGCCTGACAGGGCAGTACAACCATAGCGACCAGATTCAGTTGCTACTGCGACACAAGCTTGTAGAGAGTCTTATCGGGCTGGCTACCAACAAAGACAGCGACGCACGGGTGCGCGAGGTAGCGCACAACAGGCTCATGACCATCAAGAAAAACTACCTGCGTGGCCGCTCAACCGAGGTAGAGCACAAGACCGATTTGCAATACCGAACGTCGAACCGAAACCCCGGCTACCTGCGCTGGATGATTCGTCAATACGAACAAAACCCGCAACAGGCCCCGGTGGCCACTACGTCGCTCGTTGCTCCCGACGGAGCCCCCATCGATCCCGGTCAGGAGTGGCTCGATGGCTGTAGCTGGCATTGAGTCGGTTTTCGGTAGCTTGTTTTGCCGTTCGCATCCCGAACAGCTCGCAATAACTGGGGCTATTCGGGATGCGGGCGTTTACAGCTCTGCCAAAGCGGGATCTACGGCTTCGGTACAGCGTGTATCCGCGTTCTGTTTACATCAATATGCAAAGCCTAACGAATTGGCACACGAATGACACGCATCAGGCAGATTGTCGCAGATTAACTAGCGAAAAGAAATCATCTCCGCGATGCATGTTTATGGAAGGATAGCTCATCACGCACGTTAATTCTGAAAATTTTTGATCGGTTGGAACAATTCACTCCATTTAGATGTATATACATTAAATGTAATTACACAGAACAACTTCTTACATCTCATGGCAACCGCAACTACCACCTGGGTCATCGACCCTTCACACTCAGAAGTACAGTTCAAAGTAAAGCACCTGATGGTGTCAACCGTGACCGGCTCGTTTGGGCAGTACGACGGTAAAATTGAAACAACCGGCGACGACTTCGAAAACGCAAACGTTTCGTTCTCAGCCGAAATTGATAGCATCAGCACGGGCAACGAACAGCGCGACGGTCACCTGAAGTCAGCTGATTTCTTCGACGCAGCGGGTTTCCCTCAGCTCACGTTTGTATCGACAAGCATGAAGAAAACCGGCGACGACACGTACGAGCTGCACGGTGATCTGACCATGCGCGGTGTAACGAAACCCGTAACGCTGAAAGCCGAGTACGGCGGCCAAATGGTTGACTTCTACGGTCAGACCAAGGCTGGCTTCGAACTGGCTGGCGTAGTAAAGCGTAAAGAATTTGGCCTGAGCTGGGATGCCGTCACCGAAGCCGGTGGGGTAGTTGTCAGCGACGACGTTCGGCTGGTGCTGAACATTCAGGTGACCAAGCAGGCATAAGCTTTGTTTATTGTTTCTGGTTTAGCGTTTGTTGTTAAGCTACGCACCCGGCTTGTTGGGGAAACTACCCAACTGATACCTGAAGAATAAATACGATCCCTACAGATGGCTTATCAAGAGTCTCTGTAGGGATTTTTATTGGCGCACCAGCCCATGCAATACCCCGGCCAGAAGTATCTATTTTGTCTGGTATTTTCTAAATTTGTTTCTATTTTGGACAAAACCCCATTGCGGCATTCTCTCCGACTTTAGCACTTCATACGTATGAACTTCAACCCCATCATGCTGGCGATCCCGTTCTTCTTTCTGGCAATGGGTATCGAGATCTGGCTCGACCGCTACCGGCAAACCAAGCTGTACCGGCTCAACGATAGTATCACCAATCTAAGCGCGGGTACCTCGCAACAGGTGGTCGGCATTTTTCTGAAAGTGATTACGTTGGGGCTTTACGAAGCGGTACACGCCAATTTTGCCCTGTTTCAGGTGCCGCATACCTGGTGGAGTTGGATTCTGGCGTTTGTGCTTTACGACCTGTGCTATTACTGGGCGCACCGGCTGAGTCACGAGATCAACCTGTTCTGGAGCGGGCATGTGGTACACCACCAAAGCGAAGAGTACAATCTCTCGGTGGCGCTACGCCAAAGCTGGTTTCAGGGTGTCTGGACGGCGCCGGTTTACCTGCCCATGGCCTTGCTGGGTTTCGACACCACGCAACTGCTGGTAGTGGGCGGTATCAACCTGATCTACCAGTTCTGGATTCATACCGAAATGATTGACCGCATGGGCGTGCTGGAGTGGGTTATGAACACCCCCTCGCACCACCGCGTACACCACGGGCGCAACCCCAAATACATTGATAAAAATCACGGGGGCACGTTTATTATCTGGGATCGGCTGTTTGGTACGTTTCAGGTTGAGGAAGAACGACCCGTGTACGGAATCACCACGCCCATCAACAGCTGGAATCCAGTTTGGGCTAACTTCTCGCACTACGAACACATCGGGCATCAGTTACGGAATGCCCCTACCCTGACCGACAAGCTGAAAGTCTTGTTTTACAAACCCGGCTGGGATGCCAAGATGGCGGTTTACCAACCCATTCCCGAAGTCAGCCGGGAGTCGTACCAGAAATTCGACACCGAGGTAGCGCAGGGTGTCAACTATTACGTTCTGTTTCAGTACACGCTGCTGGTGCTGGCAACCTTCCCGTTTCTGCAATTTCAGGCCCAGTTGGGCTGGGGCGAGAAGGGGGCCATTGCTCTGTTGATTGGCATCACAGTGATCAACTTCGGTTTCTTTTTTGAAGGACGTCCGTGGGCGTACCGCTTTGAAGCCTTCCGGCTGCTGGCCTGCACCGGGCTGAGTATCTGGCTGCTTTTGCCCATACCGGCGGGGCTTTGGGTAGCGGGTGCCGTGGGTGGTCTGGGCATTGTTTCGCTGGTCTGGCTGTGGTGGCTGGCCCGTACCGAAGTGAACACGACCGCGCTTAAGCCGGTAAGCCATACCGATACTGTTTCCTGAACTGGAGCGGATTCTGCCCGGTAGCCCGCCGAAATACCCGATTGAAGTACGACAACCCCTCAAACCCGGTGGCAAAACAAGCCTTGGTAACGTTGTGCCGCGATATAAAACCACGTAAAGATTCTATTCAGATGGAAACCATGCAGCCGACGATGGCCCCTGCGGCTACCGTTCCCAACAACGCCCATACGGATATTCCGGGCAACCCCTCGACCGCAACCAGCAGCGCCATTGCCCTCAACGACCGCAGCAACGGAAAACCCTTGCGGGTTCTCTCCGAAGCCGACTGGCAGTTTTGGCAGGAAAACGGCTACATTGTTATCAAACAGGCTGTACCCAGAGAGCAGGCCGAGCGACTGGCCAACCTGCTTTGGGAGTTTGAAGAAAAAGACCCAAATGACCCGGCCACCTGGTACGCTCCACCCCGCGCCGAAATGAAAATGAAGGAGCTAACCAATAGCGGCATGGTTGAACTCTACAACCACCCGTACCAGTGGGATAACCGGCAGACGCAGCGCGTTTACGACGCCTTTGTCGACATCTGGGGCGTCGAAGAACTTTGGGTCACCATCGACCGGGCCAACCTGAATTTTCCGGTTCGGCCGGGGCATGAGTTCAAAGGGTTTATCCACTGGGATTATGACCCCGAAACCCGGCCCCAAAACGTGCAGGGCGTACTGGCCCTCGCCGACCAAACCGACGAGAACATGGGCGGTTTTCAATGCATACCTGAGCTGTACCGGACATACGATACCTGGAAACTAACCCAACCCGCCGACCGCGACCGGTTCAAACCCGACACCACCGGCTTCGACTTCGTGAAAGTGAAGATGGAAGCGGGCGACCTGCTGATTTTTAACAGCACCCTTCCGCACGGGATTCGGCCCAACCTCACCACCGATAAGGTGCGCATAGCGCAGTATATCTCGATGATGCCCGCTCAGGAAGATAACGAAGCCCTGCGGCAGTGGCGCATTACCTCGTGGCGCGACCGCGTGGCCCCCGAAGGGTACGCCTTTCCGGGCGACCCGCGCGGCTGGGAGAAAACCCGTTACCAGACCGCTCCCCTATCCCCACTGGGCAAAAAACTACTCGGACTGGATAGCTGGCATTGATTTGCTTTAATGCCATTTTAACAATATCGTCAGATTCTTTTAACGGGCAGGCCGGTAGTTTGGGCCGAAGGCAGGGGGTTCAGAAATGAGCCCCCTGCCTTCGGCCCAATTGTCGTTTATACCAATCCGTTTATCGGTTTCCGAATGCCCGGAAGCCACGTATCATCAGTTATGAAAAAACTGCTTTTTGCCGGGGCTCTGCTGGCTTCCGGGGCCGTGCTCGGCCAGTCCGTTTCGCCTACGCCCGCCCCGCCTGCCAACGATACCATTGTCCGGGTCGCCAAACAGGCCCCGACGCCCGCAGCCGACAAAAACGAGCTTAAGTACAACCTCAACGCATCGGGTACCCATTTTTTTAAGGTCACGTTTCTGAATCAGACCTGGCTTCGGCTCAATCAGAGTAACCCCGGCACAACCGTTATTCAGGAGGCTAAGCCCCAAACCCTCGATATTGGACTTCGCCGAACCCGGATGCAGATGTTCGGGCAACTCAACGACCGCGCGCTCATTTACCTCCAGTTCGGGATGAACAACTTCAATTACCTGAACGGATTTCCCGGTTTCAACACGGCCGGTACGCCCAGCAACCGGAAAATTGCGGCTTTCTTCCACGATGCCGTGGGCGAGTACCTGGTTTTCCGTGATAAGGATTACCTGAAAATAGGCGGTGGGCTCACCATTGTGAACGGCCTCTCGCGGTTTAGCCAGCCGAGCGTCAGCTCCATCATGACGATGGATGTGCCGGTATTTGCCCAGGCCACCGTCGACCAAACCGACGAATTTTCGCGCAAACTAACCGTGTATGCCCGCGGGCAGGTAGGCAAAATCGACTACCGATTTGCCCTGAGCGATCCGTTTCCGATTCAAACCACCGGAGCAACGCCCCCGGCCCTGTCGTCGAACGCAACGTTTGCCTTGAAGGGACATCACAAACAGGTTCAGGGCTTTGTGGCGTATCAGTTTCTGGACAAAGAGACCAATCAGACGCCCGGCTACATGACGGGTACGTATCTGGGCAAAAAACGAATGCTCAACCTGGAGGGCGGGTTCGTCTACCAGAAAAACGCCGTTTGGCACCGCGAAAACGTAGCGGATACCGTGTACCAAAACCTGAATTTGTGGTCGTTAGCCGCTTTTCTGGACATGCCGGTCAGCCCGGCAAACGGTAGCGCCATCAACGCCTATCTGGGCTACTTCCATACCGACTACGGCAAAGACTACCTGCGTTTCAACGGCATTATGAACCCCGCCAGCGGCTCCACCATAACGCTGCCGGGCGCATCAGGTATTCAGGGTAATGCCTTTCCGATGTTCGGAACGGGCAACGTGGTGTACAGCCAGGTCGGGTATCTGCTGCCTCAGGATCTGCTGGGCCGGGGCAACGGCGCCCTCATGCCCTACGCACAGGCGCAGATTGCCCGTTACACCCGCCTGACCCAACCTCTGGGCGTGTACAACATCGGCCTGAACTGGCTCATTCGGGGGCACAACTCAAAAATGACCCTCGACTATCAGAATCGGCCTTACTATGGTGCTTCGGGCACCCAACTCGCCCCGGCCGGTCGACGTGGCCAGCTGACGTTGCAATACCAGGTGTTTATCTGAGCTGCTTTTTTAGGCGGTATCAGGCGTCTTTACAGAGACACAAAGCCGCAAGGGAGTCGATGCCAGACCATCCCTTACGGCTTTAACCGTTTTTAGAAGTTGTCGGAATTAGCCAATCGATACCAATAGCATGCGGATGACACGGATTGGGCAGATGTACGCCGATTACCTGTATCAATCCGCGAAAATGAGCTTAATCGCTGGTATCCGCGGGCCAATTCCTCCATATTGGATTGTACAGCGGTTCTACCGTTCACCATCAAACAAAAAAACAGCATCCGTAACGCGGATGCTGTTTCCCAAATACAAACAAACTTCTGAGAGAATTTAGGGCATTTAACTTGCTACAGAACGATAGACTACCACCAGGCCAAATCACCCTTTACAAGGCAGGTTGCTTCCGACGGGCCGCCAGCGGATGCGTCGATAAGGGTTTGTGCTCATCCAGATTGATGACGTTAAATTGACCGCCAGCCAGCTGGAAATCGCGCTCGTAATTATGCAGGTTCTCCATAACGGTATGGTCTACGTACCGGGCATGGTGCAAATCGACGGTGACGCACTGCCCTTCCTGTTGCGGAATGGTGTCCAACTGCTTTTTGATGCTTAGGTAGTTGGTGAAGACCGCGGCCCCGTTGATCACCAGCGTATGTTGGTTACCGTTCGACTTCATGTATTGGTCGGGATTAAAGAGGTACTTGAGCGGTAACCCCAGCACAACCTGAATAATAAACTCGGCCACAATCCCGACGGCAATACCAATGAGCAAATCAGTAGCAAGGGTTGCAATAATGGTAACCACGAAAACGATAAGCTGCTCCGGTCCGATTTCGTACATGTGCCGAAACTCTTTCGGGTTGGCGAGCCGGAACCCGACCGAGATCAGAATAGCCGCCAAAGCTGCTACCGGAACCAGTTTGATCAACGGTACCAGTGCCACCACAAACACCAGCAAAAAAAGGCCGTGGAAGAAGTTGGCCCAGCGGGTTTTACCGCCGTTGTTGAGGTTGGCCGACGAGCGGGCTACTTCGGAAATCATGGGCAGGCCGCCCAGCAAAGCCGATACCATATTGCCAATACCAACGGCGGTTAGGTCAGCACTCAGGTTCGATTTGCGCTTGTACGGATCGAGCAGGTCGATGGCCTTGCCCGTCAGCAGGGATTCGAGCGAGCCAATGAGGGCAAACATGGCCAAATATTTCAGGGCAATGGGCAACAGGTCGCCGGTCCAGGCCCCAAAATCGACGTTGAGCGCCAGTTTAAACTCACCGGGGTTTACCAGCGGTTTAATATCACCATACTGCCGGGTATCGGAGAGATGGAAGTAAAGACCCAGTGCAATGGCCACGACCAATACAACCAGTGCGGGCGGAATGCGCTTGATAGCCGCGCTTTTGAGCATAGGCCAGCCAAACATAATCAGCAGACTCACAAACCCAATAACGGCCACATGCCACTCCATTGTGGCAATGCTATGGGGCACCATGGCAATCAGTTCGAGGGGTTCCTTGCCTTTCAGATCGGCCGGGTGCGCCCCTACAGCCAGGTGAATCTGCTTCGACATGATGATGATGCCGATGGCAGCCAGCATACCATGCACCGCCGAGAGCGGGAAAAAGTCGGCCAGTTTAGCCACTTTCAGCACCCCAAACAGCACCTGCACAACACCCGCCACCAGAATAACCCCCAGCGCCAGCTTCCAGCCAATCTCTACATTTCCCCGACCGAGCTCTTCGACCGCCCCAGCTACAATCACAATTAAACCAGCCGCCGGGCCTTTGATAGTCGGCTCGGAACCGGCAAAGAAAGCCACGACCATACCGCCCACGATTGCCGTCAGCACGCCCATAATTGGCGGGAAGTTACTGGCCGACGCAATGCCCAGACTAAGGGGCAGCGCAATGAGTGAAACGAGAAAACCAGACAGTAGGTCCGACTGCCAGTTTTGCGTTAAACCGGCAAATCCTTTAGCAGGCACATAATGTGTAGGGGCTTTGGAAGTGGTCTCCATTACGTCAATTTAGATGTATTCCGTTCGTAAATGCCCTGCAAGGTTCGGCCGGGCGAGTTAAGCCACCCTTAAGCCCATATTAAAAGGAGATTAATGAAAAAGGCGCTCCCTGCTTTCTGAACGGCTTCCCGGCTCGGTCTTTAATCACTTCTTAAACTCACCTTAAGTACTTTTTAACTGGTGCCGGTCACCTTTGCTCCCGTTCCTGGTATCAGGAAGTGCTAACGCCATACAACCGTTTATGGAAACAAACCACTCTGGGTTCGACGAACACCGGGTCATTCACAGCCTCAAGCACTACCTACCCGCCCAAGCCCCGCTGAAAGACTTTGTTCACCACAATACACTGCACTCGTTTCAGGATCGGCCGTTTTTCGACGCCATCCGGTCGGCATCTCAGGTGTTCGGTTACAAGGTATCACTGGCCCTCAATGAGTACCGGGCGATGTACAGCAGTGGGCAGATCAGTCCCGTTGTTCTAAAAAAAGTAATCTTCGGACACAAAGGCGAAGCCCGGCTCGAAAACTGGCTCGAAAAGCTGCTCCAGAAACCCTACCCCACCACCGGTACCCCACGCATAGGCACCCTACGCAGCACCTGGAAAAAGCAGTACCACATTGACCTCGATTCGCTGGTACATCCGCTTCTGTTTCGGATTTTGTGCTCGTACCTCGATCAGGGCATTGCGATCTGGGGGTTTCCGGTCACCAACACGACGTTTCTGGACGCCCTGCGCGAGATGGAGCGCCATAGCTTGACCAGTTTTTTCCGGACGCGCCGAGCCCGTAACCTCCTGCTCAACGGCACGCCTTCCATAAGCGAGTTGCTCGATCTGCTCGTGGGCGACGAAACCCTGTACGAGACCTACCTCTTCGACGGGCAATTTGCGCATCAGGGCTGGTCGGGCATGGTATCGGCCATTGAGGATGGCCCCCAAACGCTACTCGACCGCCGGCAGCTCTCCCTGCATGACCTGATCACGTTTGAACTGCTACTCGAAATCGACGCACTTGACGCCCATTTCGGTACCCAATGGCAGCCTCTGAGCCAGACGTTGTCTCACAAACCCACCGACCTCTTTGCCAACACCCCCGTTACCGAGCGCGACGAGGTGCTGATGATGTGGCAGGAAGCGTTTGAATGGAGCTATTACGATCAGGTACTGGCCGGGATTCAGCAGAACAAACTCACCCGCAAACAAACGATAGGCAAAAGTTTTCAGGCCCTGTTTTGCATCGACGACCGCGAAGAGTCGATGCGCCGGTATCTGGAGCAGCTCGACCCCCGCTGCGAAACCTTCGGAACACCCGGTTTCTTCGGGGTTGAGTTTTTCTTCCAGCCCGAAACCGGCAAATTCTACGAGAAAGTTTGCCCGGCTCCGGTCACGCCCAAGTACCTTGTCAAAGAGCAGGGGCGCACGACGAAGAAGCAAAAAGACGTGCATTTCAACAAGCACGCACACTCGTTTTACAGCGGCTGGCTTATCTCGCAAACCCTCGGTTTCTGGTCGGCGCTGCGGCTCTTCCTGAATATTTTCCGACCTACCATGAGCCCATCGATGGCGTCGTCGTTTCGGCATATGGACGGAGCCGCCCGGCTGACAATTGAACATACCCATCAGCACGCCCCCGAAAACGACCTGCAGGTAGGGTTTACCGTCCCCGAAATGGCCGACCGGGTCGAGGGAGTCCTCAAAAGCATCGGGCTGGTCAAAAATTTTGCCTCGCTCGTGTACGTCGTTGGGCATGGTTCCAGTACCATCAACAACCCCCACTACGCGGCCTACGACTGTGGTGCCTGCTCAGGGCGGTCGGGCTCGGCCAATGCGCGGGTGCTGTGCTACATGGCCAACCACCCGCAGGTACGGGTGTTACTCCACGAACGCGGCATTGATATTCCGGACGATACGCAGTTTGTAGGTGCTCTGCACGATACCACCCGCGACGAAATTGCGTTTTTCGACGATCAGGCGCTGCAGGTTGGCAATCGGGAGTTCCATCAGCTCAACCGGCAAACGTTTGCCGAAGCCCTCGACCTGAACGCCAAGGAACGGTCGCGCCGGTTTGAGTCGATTGATTCGAGCCTTACCCCCGAGCAAATTCACGACAAGGTAAAAATCCGGTCGGTGTCGTTGTTTGAACCGCGCCCTGAGCTCAACCACGCTACCAACGCCCTATGCATTGTGGGTCGGAGGGCCATGACCAAGGGCCTTTTTCTGGACCGGCGGGCGCTCATGAACTCGTACAATTACGCCATTGACCCCGACGGCCATTACCTGCTCAATATTCTGAAAGCAGCCACGCCCGTTTGCGGAGGCATCAATCTGGAGTACTTTTTCTCCCGGATGGACAACCAGAAACTGGGGGCGGGTACCAAGCTGCCGCATAACGTGATGGGCCTGATTGGAGTGGCCAACGGTATCGACGGCGATCTACGGCCGGGATTACCCAGCCAGATGATTGAGGTCCACGACCCGCTGCGGCTGCTCATGATTGTGGAGCATTACCCGGATGTAGTACTCGCTACCATCCAGAAAATTCCGGCGGTGTACGAGTGGTACAGCAACAACTGGATCAACCTGGTGGCGGTACACCCCGAAACCCGCGCCCTGTACGTGTTCAAAGCAGGCGATTTTGTCGATTACCATCCCCTTACCGACCACCTCGACGCCGTTGCCGATGTGGAGCCATTGGTTGAATCGAATGGGGAAAATTTCCCGGTCTTTATCCTCTCATAACCTTCCGGAATGGCTTCGTTACTTCCCTTTTTTGTTTTCTTGCCCCTGGTAGGCTACCTGGTCAGCCTGCTGGTTCCGGCCCGGCGCGAAACACTTATCTCGCAGATTGCCGTATTCACCGTTGGCCTGCATCTGCTGGGGACCGTTCTATTTCTGGGTGTCTGGCTGCTGGCGGGCCACCCCACGCTCGACGTGAAAGAGATTGTGTTGCTCCGAACGAGCAGCTACGAGTTTTTTGTCGACTTCGACTTTGACGTGGTCACGGCTGTGTACCTATTTGTGGGCGCGTTTCTGACGTTTCTGATCACGCGCTACAGCCGGGCGTACATGCACCGCGAAGCAGGTTACAAGCGGTTTTTCAATACGATTCTGTTCTTCTATGTCGGGTACACGCTCACCATTTTGTCGGGCAACCTCGAAACCCTGTTTATCGGCTGGGAAATTCTGGGCATCTCGTCGTTTTTGCTGATTGCCTTTTACCGGGACCGGTATCTGCCGGTCAAGAACGCCGTAAAAGTGTTTTCGCTGTACCGTATTGGCGACGTAGGTCTGATTCTGGCCATGTGGATGAGTCACCACCTCTGGCATCAGAACACCACGTTTTTGCAACTGCGCAACTACGAGCTGGTGCATGAGCATCTGCAAAGCCACACCCTGATCGGGGTGTTTATCTCGGTCATGATTCTGCTGTCGGCGGCTGTCAAATCAGCGCAGCTTCCGTTTTCGTCGTGGTTACCCCGAGCTATGGAAGGCCCCACCCCATCGAGCGCTATTTTCTACGGATCGCTGTCGGTACACCTCGGTGTTTTTCTGTTGTTGCGCACCTATCCGTTCTGGGAGCAGCAAGTGTCGGTACGAGTGCTCATCGGGGCCGTGGGCTTATGTTCGGCTCTCGTGGCTACGGGTATTGCGCGGGTGCAATCGTCGGTAAAGAGTCAGATCGCCTACGCATCCATTGCACAGATTGGGCTTATGTTTATCGAGATTGCGGCCGGTTGGGGGCATCTGGCGTTGTTTCACTTTGCGGGCAACGCGTTTTTGCGGACGTACCAGTTGCTGGTGTCACCTTCGGTGGTGAGCTATCAGATTCGGGAGCAGTTTTATCATTTTTCACCGCATCCGCAGTCGATTGAGCGGTTTTACCCGAAAAAAATCGCCTACACGTTCTACATGCTTTGCCTCAAAGAATGGAACCTCGACTCGCTCATGTACCGGTTTCTGTGGAACCCGCTCAAAGCTATTGGCCGTCGGCTCGATTTTCTGACGCTCAACCGGGTGCTGTTCTTCTTTGTACCGATCTACGGGCTCGGATTGCTCCTGTTGGTCAACGAAGATGCCCTCTCACCCGATTTTGAGCACACCCTGCCTATGGTCTTTTCGCTCCTTGGCCTGTTGATGGTCCTGAAAGCCTTCACCGAGCGTAAAAAAGCCCGCATGAGCTGGGTTCTGATTCTGATGAATCACTTTTTTGTGGCATTGGCCATCTCGTTCAACGAGCATTTCCGGTTCGAGCAGACCCTGCTGTACCTGAGCGGGATTGTGGTAGCTGGCGTACTTGGGTTCATTGTACTTACCCGCCTGAAAACGCTCGAAACCAGTATTGATCTGGGTCGTTTTCATGGCCATGCCTACAAGCACCGGCTGCTGGCGTTCCTGTTTTTGCTGTGCTGTCTGGGGGTTTCGGGTTTTCCGATCACCCCGACGTTTGTGGGGGAAGACCTCATTTTCACCCACATCCACGAAAATCAGCTGGCGCTGGCCTTCTTTACCGCGCTCAGTTTCATTGTTGATGGTCTGGCGCTAATTCGCATTTACGCCCGCGTTTTTCTGGGCCCACACGTACGGTCGGTATTTGATATGGCCTACCGATCGTCGTAAAAACATCCGGCCTACTCGCCTTACCGGGTACCGGCTACTTTCCTCATTTTAACCAATTTGCCAGCCAGCCTGCCCTTGAGGTAGGCTGGCTTTTTTGCTTTTCACCCACAAAAAAGAAAGCGTCAGCCCTCTTCCTCCTAAAAACAAAACACCGGTTTTAATCTATATTTAAGGCGAATTACCTTCACTACTTCTTTTTTAGTTGCCTCAATTAATTCGTTCAATAGTAGTAAGTAGTCGGATTGAATCAGTTTGATAGGTACAAAAGGCTGATTTCGGACGGCAATGGGCGGGAGCATTCCCGACCGATTTGTCGTACACGCAACCCGTTTGGTACACGCAAAACTGTAGATTAGTTAATGACCCAGTAACCTTATTCCCCTTGTATGGCTCCTGATCTTCCTGTTCGTCACCCGACCGACCATATCCGTAAGGATCTGACGGCCTCGGTCTCGCTCTTTCTGGCCTCGCTCCCTCTTTGTCTGGGTATTGCGCTGGCTTCGGGCGGTCCCTCACTCTCTGGCCTCATTGCGGGCATCATCGGCGGCTTAGTAGTTGGCGCCCTTTCCGACTCCGAAGTGAGCGTAAGTGGCCCCGCAGCCGGTTTGGCCGTTATCGTAGCCGATGCCATCCGGTCGCTCGGCTCGTACGAAAGTTTTCTGGTCGCGCTGGTCCTGGCCGGTATTCTTCAGTTACTGCTCGGTTTTCTGAAAGCCGGGCGGCTCAGCAGCTTCTTTCCTAACTCGGTAGTTCGGGGGATGCTGGTGGGTATTGGCATTGTGATTGTGTTGAAGCAGATTCCGCACGCGCTGGGCCGCGACACCGATTTCGAAGGTGATTTTGAGTTTCAGCAACTGGCCGACCGCGAAAACACCCTCACCGAACTGGTGCGGGCCTTTGCCGACCCGGCTCCGGGCGCGGTCATCATCAGCGTGGTTTCACTCGCCATTTTGCTTGGCTGGAGCGCTATGACCAACCGGGGCAACCGCTTTTTCGACTGGCTACCGGCCGCGCTGGTAGTTGTGGTAGCAGGTGTGGGCTTGAATCAGCTCTTCCGGGTGTCGATGCCTGAGTGGTATCTGGGCGATTCGAGTGGCCACATGGTTCGGATTCCCGACCTGTCGGGCGCGAGTTTATCGTCCCTGATGAACTTCCCCAACCTGAGTGCCCTCGGCAGCGGACGCGTGTACGTAGTTGCCCTTACGTTAGCACTGGTAGCCAGCCTGGAGGCCCTGCTCAACCTCGAAGCGTCGGAGCGCCTTGACCCCCTCCGGCGGGTACCCTCGTCGAGCCGCGAACTGGTGGCACAGGGTATCGGCAACATCACGTCGGGCCTGGTCGGTGGCCTACCGGTAACATCGGTGGTCGTTCGGACCACAACCAACATCGTGAGCGGAGCCCAAACCCGGCTCTCGACACTGGTGAATGGGGGCCTGTTGCTCTTATCGCTATTTTTTGCCGGTTCTATCCTGAACCACATTCCGCTCGCGTGTTTGGCGGCCCTGCTCATTGTGGTGGGTGTTAACCTGATTAAACCCCGGGTGTTGGCAGCCATTTACGGCGAAGGTATGAGCCAGTTTATTCCGTTTCTGGTGACGGTGGTGGGCATCATTTTCACCGACCTTCTCATCGGTATTGCCATGGGCGCGGTGGTTGGTTTGCTGTTTGTACTGTACACAAACTCGCAGGCTTCGTTCCGGGTGATTCGGGAAGGCAACAACGTGCTCATCAAGTTTCAGCGCGATATGTACTTCCTGAGCAAGCCGCAACTGAAAGAAGCCCTGCAAGCGCTGCGTCCCGGCGATTCGGTGCTCATCGACGGGCGGTACGCTACGTTTGTGGATAGTGATGTGTACACCCTGCTGGTTGATTTTGCCGAGACGGCCAAAAATCAGGGAATCAAGTATGAAATGCGGCAGGTAACCCAACGGAAACGAAACGAACCCACGTATGCGCCCATTTGATCGCTTATTGCTCATGAATAAAGCCTGGGTTCAGGATCGCCTTGAACTCAACGACGGCTATTTCGATACCCTTTCGTCGGGACAGAAACCCGATTTTCTGTGGATTGGCTGCTCCGATAGTCGCGTAACGGCCGAGCAAATTACCGGTGCCGACCCCGGCGAAATGTTTGTGCACCGCAACATTGCCAACCTGGTGGTACCCGGCGACCTGAACACCCTGAGCGTGGTGCAGTACGCCGTGGAGGTACTGCAAGTGACCGATGTGATTGTGTGCGGCCATTACGAGTGCGGGGGCGTGAAAACAGCCATGGCAGGCACCAAACTGGGCCTGATCGACGGGTGGCTGGATAACATCGCCCGGGTAAAAACCATGTATCAGGCCGAACTCGACCAGATTGCCGATGACCACGAACGGTTTGACCGACTGGTGGAGCTAAACACGCAGGAACAGGTGCGAAACCTGGCCGCTACCGATAGCGTCAGGAAAATGTGGGCGAGCCACCAGATTCCAAACCTGCACGGCTGGGTGTTCAACCTCCGCACAGGGCTGATCAAAGATGTAATTAACCTGTCACCGCCGGGTGTGTAACCCGACCGGTGCCCCAACCACCCCGGTGGCCGTTGCCTAATCAGTAGTTGCCCGTCAGAATGTGTATTTTTGGCGGGCATTTTTACATCCAGACAATTGAATTTACCCCGTATAGTCGTCATCATCCCGGCCTTCAACGAAGAGAACTCCGTGGGCAATGTGATCCGTGAAATCCCGGCCGATTACGTGCAGGAGGTGATCGTGGTCAATAACAACTCCAACGACCAAACCGCCGTAGAGGCCCGCCGGGCCGGAGCTACCGTGCTCGACGAGCCTGTGCAGGGCTACGGCCGGGCCTGCCTGACGGGCATTGTTTATGCTCAGAATTTAGAACCAAAACCCGACGTGGTCGTTTTTCTGGATGCCGACTATTCCGATTATCCCGCTGAACTGCCGCAGGTGGTGGCTCCCATTCTGACGGAGGGCTTCGACATGGTGATTGGCTCGCGGGCCCTGGGCAACCGGCAACGGGGTTCGATGACTCCCCAACAGGTGTTTGGCAACTGGCTGGCAACCACCCTGCTCCGGTGGCTGTACAACGTTCGGTACACGGATCTGGGGCCGTTTCGGGCCATTCGGATGGACCGGCTGCTGGCCCTCGACATGCGCGACCAAACCTACGGATGGACGGTTGAGATGCAGTTGAAGGCCGCCAAACAAAAAATGCGGGTCACGGAAGTTCCGGTGAATTATCGCAAACGAATCGGGTTTTCGAAGATTTCGGGAACCGTAAAGGGAACGGTACTGGCTGGCTATAAAATTCTGACGACCATTTTCCGGTATCTGTAGCCGGTTTGTAGTTATGCTGTTGGCATCGATTCTACCACTGAACACGCATTGACAACCTATGGAAGTACTTGTTTTGATTTTGTACGGTCTGGCGCTGCTGCTGTTGTTTCTCTACAACCTGGGGCAGTTGAGCCTGATTCTGACGTACCTCCGTACAAAACAAAAACGGCAGGACAATATCCGCCCGGCCAACGCCATTCCGTGGGATCAGCTGCCGCCCGTGACGGTGCAGCTGCCGGTGTACAACGAGTTGTACGTAGCCGAACGGCTCATCGACTCGATGGTGAAGCTCCGGTACCCGGCCGACAAACTCGATATTCAGGTACTCGACGACTCGACCGACGAAACCGTCGAGATCATTGCCCGGCGGGTGGCCCTGTATCGGGAACAGGGTATTCCGATCCGGCACATTCGTCGGCCCGAGCGCAAGGGCTTCAAGGCTGGCGCACTCGCCTACGGCCTCACCCTCACCGACGCGCCGTTTGTGGCTATTTTCGACGCCGACTTTGTTCCTGACCCCGATTTTCTGCTCAAAACCCTGCCCAACTTCGCCGACCCTAAAGTGGGCATCGTACAAACCCGCTGGGAACACCTCAACGAAGACTTTTCGCTCATCACGCAGTTGCAGGCATTTGGGCTCAACGCTCATTTTACCATTGAGCAAAGCGGGCGGTACGCGGCCAATCTGTTTGCCAATTTCAACGGTACGGGGGGGGTATGGCGTCGGGCGGCCATCGACGATGCGGGCGGCTGGCACGCCGATACCCTCACCGAAGACCTCGACCTGAGCTACCGGGCGCAGTTGCGGGGCTGGAAATTCAGCTACCGCGAAGACGTGACCTCACCCGCTGAGTTGCCCGTGGCTATGGACGCCCTTAAATCGCAGCAGTACCGCTGGATGAAAGGAGCCGCCGAGGTGGCCCGCAAAATGTACGGCACCGTGTTGCGCACGCCGGGAATTCCGCTCAAAACCAAGCTCCATGCCGGTATGCACCTGTTCAGCAGTGCCACATTTATTCTGGTGCTGGTGCTGGGGGTGCTGAGTGTGCCGCTGCTTTACATCCGGGCGCGGCACCCTGAGTGGGAAGTGGTTTTTTACATCATCAATTTCTTCCAGCTCAACCTGTTTATCCTCATCTCGTTTTATGGAATTCCGTACGTTTTGTACTCCCAGAAACGAAAGGCGATGGTCGCGTTTTACTTCCCGATGTACTCGTCGCTCATGATGGGTCTGTCGTTGCACAACACCATTGCGGTGCTGGAGGGGTACCTGGGCAAGAAAACACCGTTTGTGCGGACGCCAAAGTTCAACGCCAACAAAACCGGCGATTTATGGCAAACCAACAAGTACATTGGCCGACAAATTACGTGGCTCACCGTAGCCGAGGGCTTGCTGGCGCTTTACTTTGTGGGCGGGCTGGTACTGGCCTTTTACGTGCAGGATTTCCGAATGTTTTTTCTGCACATCATGCTGATGGTCGGGTTTGCCATGGTTTGTTATTACTCACTGAACCATTCGTTTACAGTGCGCCGAACGGCCATCAGACCTTCGACCAGCCCCATGCCCCAGCCGACCCAGTCGGTACCGATCTGAGCGGTTGCTGTGCCCGGCCGCTCCGCCATCCGAAGCGGCACGTTTTACCATGACCGTAACCCCGATCCGCGTGGGCTGGCTTATTCTGTCGTCGGCCCTGTTTGTTTTAATAGCCTACACCCTTCAGCGAACCCAGTTTGCGGGCCTGCTCGGGCTGTATTTTCTGGCCGTTTGGGGGTACTCCCTACGGATCAAATCGCTACCGGCTACGGGCTCACACCCCGACCGGTTTCTGCTTCTTGCGGCCGTGCTGTTTCGGGTGATCCTGTTGTTGGCCCCGCCCAACCTCTCCGACGATTACGCCCGGTTTATCTGGGATGGTAGGTTGCTTGTTCATGGTTTCAACCCGTACCTGTACTTGCCCCGGTCGCTGGTCGGCTCCAACATAGCGGAAGCGGCCAACCTTACGCCCGACCTGTTCGCCCGGCTCAACTCACCCGATTATTTTACGGTGTACCCTCCGCTCAACCAGGCGTTTTTTGGGTTGGCGGCCTGGCTTGGGGGCGATAATCTGTCGGCTTCGGTTATCTGGCTACGGGTGCCTATCCTACTGGCCGAACTGGGTACTATTTTCCTCCTGCCCAAACTGTTACAGCGACTGGGCCAAAACCCCAATCTGGCCTGTTTGTATACCCTCAACCCGCTGGTGATTCTGGAACTGACGGGAAATATTCACTTTGAGGGAGTAGTGATTTTCTTTTGTATCGGGGCAGTTTGGGCGCTCAAAGAGATTGGGTCCAATTCAGTTAATGAAGCCACAGAGATGTCATCTCTCGATGTAGACTCTAATTTGGAAGCTCAAGCCCCAGAGATGACATCTCTTCAAACAAACTCTGGCACCGGGGCTCGATTCCCAGAGATGTCATCTCTCAATACAACCCCGGCTAATCAGCACCCGGAGACGCTCACCGGGCAGCCCCGATCGCTCTGGCGTTCGGCTCTCCTGCTCGCTCTGGCTGTTTCGACTAAACTGCTGCCTTTGCTGGGGTTGCCCTTGCTGATTCGGTATCTCGGCTGGAAGCGTGGGCTCCTCTACAGCACCTTTGTCGGGCTGATTACCGGGCTACTTTTCCTGCCATTTGCCAGCGTGGAACTGGTGCAGAATGTCGGGGCAAGCATCAACCTGTATTTTCAGAAATTCGAGTTCAACGCCAGTGTGTATTATCTGATTCGGGAGGTTGGGTACTGGCTGATGGGCTACAACGTGATCCAGAAAGTCGGGCATTGGCTACCTCTGGTTACACTTGGGGGTATTGGCTGGCTTGCGTTTGGGGCCCGGAACCTCACGTTTGGGATTCGGCTGTTGCTTTCGCTCACGTTGTATTTCGCCCTGGCTACCACCGTTCACCCTTGGTACTGTACCCTGCTGGTGGCCGTTGCGCCGTTTACGCCCTTCCGGTACCCACTCGTATGGTCGGCCTTGATTTGGGTATCGTATGCTACCTACCAAACCGAAGCCTACCGTGAAAACCTCTGGCTGACAGCCGCCGAGTACGTAACCGTGCTGGCCGTCGGGCTAGCGGAGTGGTGGCAATACACGCGGAAACTAGACGTCGAACCGAGGCAATAGGCAAGATTGTATTGGCTTAATACTATTTTTGGCTTATTGATAGATGCCTGGGTGCATTTAACCCGTGCCTCTATCTACAATCATCAAACAACATGGAACCAATCTTTGCCACCGAGCGCACCCGTACCCTTATCCCGCGCATCCGGGAGTTTGTGCTCAACGAACTCGTCCCGCTCGAAACCACCGATCACCTCACGGGTAATTTTTCCAAAGTCGCCCAGATTCTCGATCAAAAACGCGAGCTGGTGCGCAAAGCCGGGCTTTGGGGCCTGCAACATAGCGAGGCCGAAGGCGGCCTGGGACTGTCGCTCTGCGAGTTTGGGCAGGTGAGCGAGGTGCTGGCCTGGACGCCCTTTGGCCATTACACCTTCAATTGTCAGGCCCCCGACATTGGCAATATGGAACTGATGCACAAGTATGCCTCCGAAGACATCAAAAACCGGTTTCTGGAGCCGCTGAAAGAAGGCCACATCCGGTCGTGCTTTTCAATGACCGAGCCCGAGTTTGCCGGCTCAAACCCCACCCAACTGGGCACAACGGCCGTTCGGGATGGGAATGAGTACATCATCAACGGCCATAAATGGTTTACCTCCTCAGCCGATGGGGCCGCGTTTGCCGTGGTGATGGCCGTGACCAACCCCGATGCCGCCCCGCACAAACGCGCCAGCATGATTGTGGTGCCTACCGATACGCCGGGGTTTGAACTGGTGCGCAACATCTCGATCATGGGCGACCCTTCCGACCACTGGGGCAGCCACGCCGAGGTGCGCTACACGGACGCACGCGTACCCGCCGACAACCTGATTGGGGGTGAGGGCATGGGCTTCCTGCTAGCGCAGGAACGGCTGGGACCGGGCCGGATTCACCATTGTATGCGCTGGATTGGCATTGCCGAACGCTGCTTCGACCTGATGTGCCGCCGGGCGGCCACCCGCGAAATAGAGCCGGGCGTGATGCTGGGCGAGAAGCAGTTTATTCAGGGATTCATTGCCGAAAGCCGGGCCGAAATTGACGCTTCCCGACTGATGGTGCTCCGTACCGCCCGCAACATCGACGAGCAGGGAGCCGCAGCCGTTCGCAACGAGATTTCGACCATCAAATTTTTTGTGGCCAACATGATGCTTCGGGTAGTCGACCGGGCCATTCAGGTGCATGGCGCCCTGGGCGTGACCGACGATGTACTGCTGGGCTGGTACTACCGGCACGAGCGCGGGGCCCGTATTTACGACGGTGCCGACGAAGTCCACAAAACCGCCCTCGCCCGGAGTATTTTAAAGAATTACGGCCTGGATACGCGCAAGAAAGTTGCCGAACGGGTTTAGAAGAACTGTGATCGAGTGAGGTGTACAACGGGTTGGTAACCCGTTGGGCCGACAGGCCAGAATTTTAGGCTTAACAGCCCAACGGGTTACCAACCCGTTGTACACTCCTACCGCTACACAATTTTGAAATACACCCCCTTATGACTCCTCAAGACACCGCCAAACCGATTCGGCCGGGTGAAGAACTCGATCAGGCTGCCCTGCAAACCTATTTCGACGACAGGCAAACCGGCATTGGTCCGATTGCTGAAATCACTCAGTTTCCGGGTGGGTACTCTAACCTGACCTACCTGATTCGCACCCAAACGGGCGAGTACGTGTTGCGTCGGCCGCCATTTGGGGCTAAAGACATAAAGGGCGGGCACGATATGGGCCGGGAGTTTCGGGTATTGTCGCTGTTGCAGTCGGCGGGGTACGGGCGGGCGCCCAAGCCGGTCGTTTTTTGCGAAGACGAGGCCGTGATGGGTTGTCCCTTTTACGTGATGGAGCGGGTACCGGGCGTGATTCTGCGGGCGCAGACAGCCCCCAACATGAACCTCTCACCCGACACCATGCGCCACCTGTCTGAACGGCTGGTAGACGAACTGGCGGCCCTGCACGCGCTGGATATTGGGCAAACCAATCTGTCACAACTGGGCAAGCCCGAGGGCTATATCCGTCGGCAGGTAGAGGGCTGGCACAAACGCTATCTGGCTTCCCAAACCGACGATCTGCCCGCTATGACCGAGCTGGCCCGCTGGCTCGATCAGACCATGCCCACCGAGAACCCACCGACCCTGCTGCACAACGATTTCAAATACGACAACGTGGTGCTGTCCCCCGATTTGCAGGACATTCGGGTGGTGCTGGACTGGGAGATGTGTACCGTGGGCGACCCGCTCATGGATGTGGGTACCTCACTCTCGTACTGGGCCGAAGCCGACGATGACCCCTTCCGAAAATCGTTTAACCTGACGTGGCTCCCCGGCAACCTCACCCGGCAGGAATTTGCCGATCGCTACGCCGACCGCTCCGGCCGCGACCTCTCGAATATCCTGTACTACTACGTGTTTGGCCTGTTCAAAAACGCGGTGGTGATCCAGCAGATTTACGCCCGTTACAAAAAGGGCCTCACCTCCGACGAACGCTTTGCGGGCCTGCTCGCGGGGGTACAGGCTCTCTCGCGGCATGGCGTTGAGGCTGTGGAGAGAGGGAGGTTGTGAGTGACCGGGGCTTTCCGGCCCCGAAGAAGGATAGCCAAAAGTGTTCGTAAAATTGTAGGGTTTCAAACTAACAGGCCAATTTTTACCTTTAGCTTAGATGCTCTGAAAATTCGTCTGTTCACGAGTTATGCGCGATACAATAACCTACAGGAAGATGCTCAAAAATATAGTCTCTCTAATCCTTTTCCTGGGAGTAACTCAGCTATACGCCCAAAAGACAATCTACTTCAAAACCCTCAATGAGAAATCTATTGTAGTTAAGCTAAACAATGACCCAGGTGTATTTCCTTTTGATGAAATTCCTAATCCATTTGAAATTGGGTTACCCAAAAATTCAAAACTAGATTTTGTATTACCCAATGATTCTCTACAAGTAGTTTTAAAAGAAAAAATTACGATCAGTATTTACAGGCAAGAAAAAAGAGATACTATCAAATTACATTTTAATCCAGTTGACATCGTAACCTTTGACCCTGCCTTCAAGAACAAGCACGATGGAAAGGTAAACATCGACATTCCCGAGGTATATGAATTGATGAATGTCCTAATAGCTATTACCCCTACAGGAATAGCTGATAAAAATTTGATTTATACTTCTTCGGACTACTATAAAAGCGTGTTGTCCTATTTCACAAGCTACAAAACAGAAAAAGCTGTATTAGTTATAGATACTTTGTTGAAAAATGACAATTACTATAATTTAAAGATGGACAGCTACTCTTTCCTGTTCAATGACAATGATGAAATCGTACCACACCCTAACTACCATGTTATTAATTGGAGCAATATCAATTCTATAAGTCCAACCTTATTGAAAGAAATGAATGAATTTGCTAGAAAATCTAATTTTAGAACGTTTTATACCAACAATAGAGAGGTTTATAAAGAGCAAATAAGATTCTACAAAAAGGATGTAGACTTTGGCCGGATGGTTTCCTGGTTATCGTTGAACTTCCCAACCACAAAATACAACTACTACAATGTGCTGTTTTCACCACTGGTATATGGGAATCAATCCACACAACATTTTGAGGATAATGGATTTAAAGAGGCTCAACTACACGTAAACTTTCCTTACTATAACCAGGAACAGGCAAAAACAATGAGAAAATCGTATAAACTGTTTCGTGGAAATATTTTATTTACGGAGTTAAATCATAACTTCATCAACCCGGAAGCCGAAAAATATGCCACTAAAATCAAATCGATATTGACAGACTTATCAAAATGGGAAGAAACCGGTAAAGCAGCGCAACTAGGGTACCCATCTCCGATGGCATGTTTTGACGAATACATGAACTGGGGCCTGGTTTCGCTGTATTTGAGTGACTATTCAGACCCCAAAGACCTCCCTGTAATTATTGAAAACCTGAATAGTTACATGACAAATTATAGAGGCTTTACAAAGTTTACTGCCTTCAATGAATACCTATTGAGCTTGTACAAGAGCAAAAAAAGTAAAACGACCGTTGCGGACTTATATCCACAAATCATTAACTGGTTTGAGAAAAACAATAACTAAACGCACTGTACGTAACAAGGTATTTCCAGATGCAGGGCTTACTGACCACTCTGCTTACACTATAGTACAAAAGCTTTAGAGCGGGGACTTTTGTAGTCTATCTGTATACAACAACCGTGATACTTATGTATATTGGATGCGATTGGTTTGCCTCGCAATCAATGTTTACGAGCACATAACCAATTATTTATGCCCAAAATGCAACAGTAGGCATCCCTCGTACCGTATGTGCACATGGAGGGAGATGGAGGGGACGGCATCCACACAAACAGTAGCGATTCATCTTGGTGTAATATCTTCAACGGTAACGCGTTCAGAATACCAAATGACTGAGCATAAGCTAAGTAGGCTTATGCAATTTTTATACCCAGTAACACCACCGTACACAATCATGAAAAGTGCTCTTGTTCTTGCCTCTATTGTGGGCTTGCTTATTGTCAGCTACGCTTGTACCGAGCAAAGTGCATCTGTTGATGTCGATCCGTATGCTGCCATAAAAGCCAGGTTCGGTACCCGAATAGACCCTACCAACTTACTCAATTACGCCAATCAGTCGGTTCCCTCATACATCACTAAAGATAACGGCCGGGCCAACCCCATAACCAACGCGAAGGCAACCTTGGGGAGAGTGCTGTTTTACGATAAAAGTTTGAGCATCGATAACACCATTGCCTGTGGTAGTTGCCACAAGCAACAATTTGCGTTCAGTGATACCGCTTTGGCAAGCAGCGGTGTACAGGGTGGCCTCACAAGCCGGCACTCTATGCGGCTAATTAACACCCGCTTTGCAGATGAGGTCAAATTTTTCTGGGACGAACGAGCCGCAACACTGGAAGCCCAAACTACCAAACCTATTCAGGATCATGCTGAAATGGGATTCAGTGGACAAAACGGCCGTCCTGACCTTAACAGCCTGATCAACAAGCTAAACGGTATAGATTATTACAAAGAGTTGTTTCAGTTTGCCTACGGAAGCCCAACCATAACCGAACAACGATTGCAGGAAAGCCTGTCGAGTTTTATTCGAAGCATTCAATCATTTGATAGTAAGTACGACATCGGGCGGGCTACCGCTCCTAACGATGGTGCCCCCTTCCAGAATTTCACCACGCAGGAAAATTCAGGTAAACAGCTGTTTTTGCAAGCTCCTCAGTTCGACGCTACCGGTAGCCGGATCGGGGGCGGATTTGGTTGTCAGGGGTGTCATCGGGCGCCCGAGTTCGATATTGACCCGAACAGCCGAAACAATGGAGTAACCCGGGCACTGAACAATGTCGCCGGTCCGGACTTTTTCATTACCCGATCGCCAACATTACGCGATGTCGTCAATGCAACAGGAGGCTCCAATGGGCCATTTATGCATTCAGGGGTCTTCGCAACGTTGCCGATTGCTATTGGTCATTACAACATTGTTAACGCAGTAGCTGGCAACAACAACTTAGACCCTCGACTGCGGCCCGGAGGCAATGGGCAACGCCTGAACATGACACCAGCCGAACAGAGCGCCCTTGTAGCGTTTCTTCGAACACTCTCAGGAAGAAATGTTTACACAGACGAGAGATGGTCTAATCCATTTTGACGATGATTCAATTAAGCGAAGTGGCCTACCCATAAACTTCGAACTTGACGACGCATGCCCTCATCCACTTTCTGTTAATCAACCGTTTTTCCGTTACACCTTCCCCATGAAAACCCTCACCCAAAGACCAGACATAACCCACCCCAAAACAGCCGCACTGTACAAGCAACTGAGCGACCTGCTGAACGCTCTTTCCCAAAGGGCGTTGACGCCCGAAATTGTTGCGTTGATTGATCACGAAATTGACCACATCAATTACGCAAACGACACCGGCAAAAAGCTGGGGAAAACGGTGAAGGCAGCGGAGAGTAAAATCATAAAGGCCGTCGAAAAGGAGCTTAAGGTTGTGCCCCGAAACCACTACAGAAAACTCTGGGCGATCTTCGGATTTACCGCCTTTGGGTTGCCTATAGGCGTTACCATTGGCTTGTTACTCAAAAACATAGGCCTATTGGGGGTGGGGCTACCCTTCGGGATGATTATTGGCCTACTGGTAGGTTCATCGATGGACAAAAAAGCGGCCGTGGAAGGCCGTCAGCTGGATTTTGAAGTAAAACACTAGAAGACGCCATGCAGGCACTCATTCAATCGTATCGGCCGGAGTGGAAAAGGGAATTCGACAGCCTTAAAACCGCGCTGGAGCACGCGCTTCAGGGGTTGGCTGTTACTGTTCAGCATGTCGGAAGCACGGCCATCCCCGGTCTCGTGGCTAAGCCCATCCTCGACATCGACATTATCATTCACGACAAATCGTTGCTGAAGCCCATCGACCGGATTCTCCAACAGCTTGGCTACCACAGCCGGGGCGAACAGGGTATTCCGGGCCGGTTTGCGTTTCGGCAGAGCCGGGTAACTACCCCACGCACGGCCGACGGCCGGGCCTGGATGGAGCACCACCTGTATGTCTGCTTTGCCGACAGCCTGGCCCTGAAAAACCATATCCGTTTTCGCGACGCTCTTCTTCAAGACCCTAAACTAACCGAGGCTTACGCTCAGTTGAAGCTGCACTTAGTAAGCCAACCCGGCATGACCCGCGAACGGTACACGACCCTAAAAACCGAGTTTATTCTCTCGGTTCTGAGTGGTGCTGGCCTGGCTCATACTGAATTATCGGATATAGAGGAGGCTAACCGGTAGGGCAGGAAAAAAGAGGTACAGTAAAAGTAAACGAATGATTTCCACCCTTTACTCCCGACGAAACCGGTACAAATACGGAGCCTTGTTCTGAGCGCCGGTAAACTTCTTTTCCAGCCGTTCCAATACGTTCAGGTCGAGTATCTTTTTCTGAAAATTATTGCGGGCGAAGGGCCGGTCGTACACGGCTTCGTACAGTTCCTGCACCTCACGCATCGTGAAGGTTTCGGGAAGCAGGTTAAACCCAATCAGCTTCTGATCGAGGTTTTGGCGGAGGGCGTCGAGGGCGTGACCCACCATCTCGTTATGGTCCATAATGAGCGTGGGTAACTGCTTCACGTTGTACCAGTCTACTGAGTCGTCTAACTCCGTTTTTCGGGGCGATACCTTGTTTATATCGACCAGCGCATAGTAGCCAATCGAAATAAAGCGCTTGCCGAGCCACCCAATATTGGCATCGTCCAGCAGCCCTTTGGCCACCCACTCGTTGCGCAGACCCTCCAGTTCCCCAAACACATCGCGGTTAACGCGGTCGGGCTCCCCAAACACGCGGTACTGCTCCAGATAAATATCTTTCAGGCCGGTGCGTTCTTCCAGAATCCGTTTGGCTGCCCCATCAATCCCCTCTTCGTGTTTGATAAACCCACCCGGCAACGTCCAGAACGAGCGGCTCATATTGATTCGGGAAGCCAGCACCTTCAATTCTAAATCTTTGTAGCCAAAAATGACGCAGTCGATGGATAGCTGATGGATAAAGGCCTGTTCGTCGAATAGTTTCATGGGAGGATGTCTGGTCTGCTGGCAAAATTATCGGTTCTATCCGACATCAGCCGCGTATCGAAATAGTATTCTTCAAAGACAAAATATCGATAAATTTTATTGTCTGATAAATAGACAATAAAAAATACCCTCTACCTTTGCCATACCCTTAGCCTGCAAAGAGCAGGCCGTCACTCACTTAACCCGTCTCTGCTTATGAAGCGAGTTATCAAAATTGTTCTGTGCTCGGTACTTGGCCTTGTGGTGCTATTAGGCATTGCCGCGAGCCTGTTCATCTACAAAGTCAAAAACGGTTTCCCGGTATCGTACGAGACCGAGGCACCCCAAATCGACTTCCCGGCCGATAAGCGGGCTATCCTGCTGTTTTCCAAAACGACGGGCTTCCGGCACGGCGCGTCCATCGACGCATCCAAGCCCGTTATCAAGGCACTTGCTGAGAAAAACGGCTGGTTCGTTTACGAAACCGAAGAGGGGGGCGCGTTTAACCCGGCCCAACTGGCTAAGTTCAGCACGGTTATTTTCAACAACTCAACCGGCGAGGTCATCAACGACGAACAAAAGCGAGCCCTGGAGCAATACGTCGAAAACGGCGGTAGCCTGCTGGGTATTCACGGTGCCGGCGACGACTCCCACCACTGGGACTGGTACGAGCAGAACCTGCTGGGAGCCAAGTTCTCGCACCACCCCATCGACCCGCAGTTTCAGTTGGCCGATGTGCTGCTCGACCCACAGCGCGACAGCCTGTTCAGCAAGTTGCCGCCCCGATGGTCGCACTCCGACGAGTGGTACGTATTTTTTGAAAACCCGCGTCAGAAAGGCTTCAACATCATTTACACCATCAACGGCGAGACCATCAATCCAAGCGGCAATATGCTGTTTGTAAGCTCCAAAAACTTCGGCATGGGTAAAGACCACCCGGTGGCCTGGTACAAGCAAACGGGCAAAGGCAAGACCTTCTACACCTCTATGGGCCACAGCGAAACCGCCTGGCAAAACCAAAACTTCGTGAAGCTGCTCGAAACGGCTTTGCAATGGACAACCAGTAATCAATAATTCCAATTCCTATGAAACAGCTATTCAGCCTGAGCAGGTGGGCGTTTGTACAGGCGCTTCTGCTGCTGTGCGCAAGCTATGCGTGGGCGCAGGCTCCCAAAGTTAATGTGCTGGTTTTCAGTAAAACAGCCGCCTTTCGGCATCAGTCTATCGAGGCTGGGAAACCTGCCTTGGCCAAAATGGCAAAGGAAAAAGGGTTCGGCGTGAGCTTCACCGAAGACGCGGCCCTATTCAACGAACAGAATCTGAAGAAATACAACGCGGTTGTTTTTCTGAACACCACCGGCGACATCCTCAACGATGAGCAACAGGCTGTGTTTGAGCGCTACATTCAGGCGGGGGGCGGCTACGTGGGCATCCATGCGGCTACCGATACCGAGTACGACTGGCCCTGGTATGGCAAGCTGGCGGGGGCCTATTTTCTGGACCATCCCATGACGCCCAGCAATGTGCAGAAAGGCAAGTACATCGTTAAGCTGAAAAACCACTGGGCCACCAAAGGCATGCCCGACGAGTTTGAGCGCACCGATGAATTTTACAGTTTCAAAGACATTTCGCCCAAAATCAACGTCGTCCTGACCATCGACGAGAAAAGTTACGTCGGTGGGAAAAACCCTGACTTCCACCCCATGAGCTGGTATCAGGAGTACGACGGAGGCCGGTCGTTTTATACGGCCATGGGCCATACCGATGAGTCGTTTTCGGAACCGCTTTTCCTGAATCACCTGTGGGCGGGTATTCAGTACGCGGCCGGTGGCGATGCGCCCAAGCCGCTCGACTACAGCAAGGCGCGGCCCGAAGAAAACCGCTTTACCAAAGTGGTGCTGGAAGAAAAACTGGATGAACCCGTGGAACTGACCTTGCTGGATAAGGACCGGGTGCTTTTTATCCAGCGCAAAGGCGAGGTGCGGCTTTACAATAACAAAACGAAGCAACTCAAAACCATCGCCAAGTTGCCCGTTAGCCTGAAGTATGTCAACAGAGAAGGCAAAGAGTCGGTAGCGGAAGATGGGCTACTGGGCCTGAACAAAGACCCAAAATTCGCGCAGAACGGCTGGGTGTACCTGTTTTATTCATCCACCAAAGGCTCGTACAACGTGCTGTCCCGGTTCACGATGAAGGGCGACGAACTCGTTTTGGCTTCGGAAAAGGAAATGCTGAAAGTGGATACCCAGCGCGAAGAATGTTGCCATACCGGTGGCTCTATCGACTGGGACCGGGAAGGCAACCTGTACCTGAGCACGGGCGATAACACCAACCCCCATGCCTCGAATGGCTACAGCCCCAGCGACGAGCGGCCCGGCCGCAGCCCGTGGGATGCCCAGAAGTCGAGCGCCAATACCAACGATTTGCGGGGTAAAATTCTGCGCATCAAGCCGCAACCCGACGGAACATATACCATTCCCGACGGCAACCTGTTCGCCAAAAACTCCGACCCGTCGATCCGTGCCAAAACCCGCCCGGAAATCTACACGATGGGCCACCGGAACCCCTACCGCATTGCCGTTGACCAGAAAACCGGTAAGCTCTACTGGGGTGATGTTGGCCCCGACGCGTCGAAGCCCGACGCAAACCGTGGCCCGGCGGGTACGTGTGAGTTTGGGCAGGCATCGGCCGCCGGAAACTACGGTTGGCCGCACTTTGTGGGCGACAACAAGGCGTACAACATCTACAATTTCGCCACCAACCAGTCGGGGCCAAAATGGGATGCTCTGAAGCCACTCAACAACTCGCCCAACAACACGGGTCTGATCGAGCTGCCACCGGCAAAAGGCGCTATGATTTGGTACACATACGGCAAAAGCGAGGAGTTCCCCTTACTGGGTAGCGGGGGTTGCAACCCGATGGCCGGGCCTGTGTACAATAAAGATCAGTTCGCGGCTGCTCCACGGGCATTCCCCAAGTACTACGATGGTAAGTTCTTTGCCTACGAGTGGATGCGGGGTTGGGTGATGGCCGTCAGCTTCGACAAAAACGGCAACTATGCCTCCATGGAGCGGTTTATGCCGAGCTACAAGTTCAGCAACCCAATGGACATGGAGTTTTCCGAAAACGGTGACCTCTACATGCTCGAATACGGTTCAGGCTGGTTTACGGCCAACGACGACGCCCGCCTGATTCGGATTGAGTACAACGGCGGCAACCGCAAGCCGCAGATTCAGATGGCCGCCAACCAAATGGGCGGGGCCGTGCCGTTCAACCTGAAGCTCAGCGCCAAAGGCACGACCGATGCCGACGGCGATGCGCTGAAGTACACCTGGAAAATCACGTCGAAAGACGGTTTTTCTAAAGTCTTCACAACGCCCGATGCCAACCTGACCCTAACCAAAGCGGGGGCGTACAAAGCCATACTGACGGTTGACGACGGCAAAGGGGGCGTAAACACGCAGTCGATGGAGGTTACGGCGGGGAATGAACCACCAGTCTTGAGCCTCGAGATGCCAAAAAGCAACAAGTCGTTCTACGTAGCCAACAGACCGTTCAATTACGAAATCAAGGTCTCGGACAAGGAAGATGGCACGCTGGGCAAGGGCATCGAACCCGAAAACGTATCGGTCAGCATTGATTACCTGGCCGAGGGGTTTGACAAAAACATGATCGCTATGGGCCACCGCTCGGCTGATGCCAGTGCGGCCTTTGCGACCGGCAAAAAACTTATTCAGGGCAGCGACTGTATGGCCTGCCACAGTGTGGATAAAAAGTCGATTGGTCCCTCGTACCGCGACGTAGCAATGAAGTACAAAGGCGACAATTCGGCGCTGGAACGGCTGACCAAAAAGGTCATTTCGGGTGGTAGCGGTGTTTGGGGCGAAACGGCCATGGCGGGCCACCCGCAACTGGCAACGGCTGATGCGTCGGAAATGGTGAAATACATTTTGAACATTGCCAACGAAAAGCCGAAAGCCAAATCGTTGCCCGTTAGCGGCTCGTATGTGACTAAAGCACCGGCCTCGGACAAAGGCAAGGGCGTGTACATTGTGCGGGCGGCTTACGAAGATCAGGGAGCCAACGGACTACCAGCGCTTCGGTCGGAACAGACGTTTACGCTTCGCAATGCCAAAGTGGATGTGCACGGTTTCGACGTGTATAACGACGTAAACAAGATGGCCTTTGGCGGCAATAACCTCGCCATTCCTGCCAAATCAGGGGCTTACATTGGCTTGAAAGACGTTGACCTGAACGGAATCACGGAGCTGACGCTGGCAGCCACGGCCCCTAAACCACAGGTCAATGCGGCCGGAGGTCTTGTAGAGTTGCGGCTGGACAGCCCCACCGGCAAGGTAATTGGTAAGTCGGAGTTCCTGGAGCCGTCCGATAAAATGGACTTTACACCCAAAATGCTGTCGGTACCGGTCACAGGGGTCGTATCAGATGGCAAACTACACGATGTGTACGTCGTTTTCCTGAACCCCAAAGCCGAGGGCTCACTCATGGTAGTGATGGGCACGGAGTTCAAACTGGCAGGCAGTGATGCCCCGGCGCCAGCCGCCCCGGCAGAGGCAACGGCATCGGCCGATTTCTTCACCGGTACCTGGAACACAACGGTGGCAGGAACGCCGGGCGGAGACGTTCAGGTGAAGATGATCCTGGAACGGAAAGACGGAAAGCTGACCGGAAAAATGGCGTCGGAGAAAATGGGCGACCAGGCTCTCGATAAGGTAGAGGAAACCGACGGCGAAAAAATCAAGGTCTACTTCCAGGCCAACGGCATGAGCATCAATATGGAGCTGGAAAAAGAAGACGCCGACAACCTGAAAGGCAAGCTGATGAATATGTTCGATGTGAAAGCCTCCAGGGTGAAGTAAACGAAATAGACGTTAGACAAAAAGGACGTTAGACGTTAGATATTGCACAGCAAAGTCTAATGTCTAACGTCTTCTCGTCTAACGTCTATTTATACAACGCCTTGCCTGCGGCCTCGTACTTGTCGCCCGCGATCCACATAGGGCGCGTTGGGCGATCAGCAATCAGGCGGCCGGCATGTGTAAAGGCCTGGCAAAACTTGTGCAGATACGCAAAGTCCAGGCTTTCAGGATTGTCGACAGCCTGATGGTAATATTTGGCAATAGCTTCGTCGAATGACTTGAAACCGGGCGAAAACGTGGGAGCGGGCACGCCCTTAGCGGCAAAGTTTACGTTATCAGACCGGTCGAACAGGCCTTGCTCAGGAGCAGGCTCGGCAAATACACCCAGCCCAAACGCTTTGGCACCGGCTTCAATTTCCGCTTTGGCCCCCGTGCGTTCCAGGCCAATCACCGACACAATAGAGGTGTCGTTGTAGCCTGCCCCGTCGCTATTGAGGTCAAACACAGTTTGGTTCAGCGGTACGAGTGGGTTTTCGGCATAGTACCGGCTACCAAGCAGCCCGACTTCTTCGCCCGTCAGGGCCAGAACCAGCACCGACCGCTTGGGCCGCTGCTCCGACAGGGCTTTGGCCGCCGTCAGTAGGGCCACCGTCCCGAAGGCATTGTCGCGCGCACCATTGAAAATACTATCGGTTGGCGCATAGGCATTACCCCCCTGACGCCCGACCCCGACATGGTCGAAGTGCGCCGACAAAATGACGTACTCGTTTTTGAGTTTCGGATCGGTACCTTCAATCACCCCGGCCACATTCATCGAAGGCGCGGCCATATTGGCCCGGCCCGACGTTTGCAACGACACCGTTTGACCAGCTTCTTTCAAACGGCCCAGCCGGTTGTTGGTGTTGTTGACCCAGGCATGAACCAGCTTACTGTCGTCGGCCGTTGCCGGTAGTGAAATCTGCTCGCGGTTAAAATATTGACTCGCCATACCCCACGGGATGGACTCGCTATAAAGCTCGATGAGCGCAGCAGCCCCTTTATCGGCAGCCAGTTTACGCTTCTGATTCGACGCCCGGAAAATCTCACGGGCACCCTTGGCCTCCGGCGATCCACCCTGTACTACCACAATCCGGCCCTTTACGTCGCGGCCCTTGTAGCCATCGTCACCATCGGTCAGGCCGTAACCCGCGTACACCACCTCGGCCGTTTGACCGAAGGCACTACCCGCTAGAATCACCAGGTCTTTACCCAACCGCAGCGAATCTTTACCGGCCACAAGCTGGCCTGAGCTGGCCATCGAAACCCGCTCAAATGGGATACGCTGAAAATAATCGGCCTGACCGGGTGCGGGCTTGAGGCCCAGCAGCCGAAACTGTTCGGCTATGTAGCGGGCCGCAATCCGGTTGCCGGCATCGCCGGTCCGGCGACCCAGCAGCTCGTCGGCAGCCAGAAACCGCATATGCGTTTCCGATTCGGCCTGCGGAATACGTTGTTCGGGGAAGGTGGTTACGGCTGTTTTAGCCTTACTTTTTTGGGGTTGGGCCACGGCTATACCAGTTGCCATAGCGCCCCCCAGCAACATACATAACAGCGAGTTTGTCCGCATGAGGTTAGTTGGGTGATGTCTATACCACGAAAGTAGTCAGAATCACCGATACCCGTCCACAACCGCCACCAATTGGGGCAGCAAACCGGGGTTTTTCTCTAAGCTATTCCCTACCACAATCAGGTCGGCACCCGCTTCGAGGGCGGCAGTGGCCCGGTCGGGCGTGTTGATTCCCCCACCGACCACAATGGGCAGGTCGACGGCTTGCCGCACGGCTTCAATCATCTCGGCCGATACGGGCCTGCGAGCCCCGCTACCCGCATCCATGTACATGAGTTGCAGGCCGAGCATTTCACCCGCCATAGCCGTACAGGCCGCTACACTCGGTTTGTCGTGCGGCAACGGCATAGTGCCACTGATGTACGAAACCGTAGTAGGAGCACCGCTATCAACTACCATGTAGCCGGTTGGCAGAATTTCGAGACCGCTTTTTTTAAGGAGTGGGGCCGCAATCACGTGTTGCCCAATCAGAAATTCGGGATTCCGGCCCGAGATAAGCGAGAGCAGCAGCACCCCGTCGGCCGTGGGTTCAATGTGGAGACTGTTGCCGGGAAACAAAATCACGGGTACATCGGTGCGCGCCCGGATGGCGGCAATCAGTTCGCGGTGGGTATATTCGGTAACCAGGCTCCCTCCCACGAAGAAAAAATCAACCGGGTGTTGATGGGTCAAATCCAGTAGGGCCGAAAACGCGTCTTGCTCAACCTTATCAGGGTCGAGCAAGACGGCGATGCCTTTGCGGCCAGTCTGTTTATACTTGCGAAGGGTAGCCAGCAGGTTGTGTGGGGACGTGCGGGCGATAGGACTCCGTGGGGTATGTGTTTGCTCCTGAATTAATTGCATTGTTGCTCCGAAAGCGTGTTAGCGCGTTCGACAGTTGTTCGCGGGCTATGCTGGTTAGTACCGACGTAAGCAAACCACCGATCAAACCGCCAATTGCTGACTTCTTAGCTGTCCTTTCTTTTTCCTGAACCAATTGATGCTTTGACTTATAGCGCGGATCGGCGTCTTCGCTCACAAAGTTGTATTGGTTATCGTACTCTTCCTCGTCGTCGTCATCATCGCGCTCACCATACTTTTCTGCATAGCGATACTCGGCTGATTTCGGCAAAATAGCGTTGGCGATCAAAAACACGCCTAAAGCTACACCAGCTACTAAAGCAACGGTTTTGCCCGTCTCGGCGGCATCGCCTTTGATCGAGTCAACCGAATCCTGGATCGAGGTCTTGAATCGTTCCGTTGCTTTCATCAGTTCGGCCCGGCGGGCGGTGGTGTCAGCAAACAGTACTTTGGGATCTTCCATTGAGTTTGTCAGGTCTAAATTAGTAAAAAAATAGTTTGGAGCAGGGATAAACCGCTTAGGTGGCACCTGCGGGGCAGCACGGTTTAGGCTTGTAGCTTACTCGCGGGCCAGATATGGACCCGACCCAGTCATGGAGTCGCGGGTCTGATTCATCAGCTCCTGTACCGCTTCCGACTTCTCTTCGGCCTTTTTCTCTTTCGAGGCCTTAAGGCTGTTGTAAGCCATCTTGCGAATCATATTCAGGAACGAATCTTTGGCTACCACCCAGATAATGGTTAACAACAGAAAAAAAGCGGCCACAATCAGGAAGCCCATGTAGCGGCTTTCGAACACCTCATTAAGGAAAGCCGCGAGCAGGCTAAGCACGAAAATGAGTGTTATGGTAGCCAGAAACCCCAGAATAACTCCGTGAATAGCCCGGATAACTCCTTCTTCTACCTTCCCGCGTGTTTCTAAGGTAAAGAGTTCGATTCTGGCTTCCAGATACCGAAATATATTCTCCCGAACCTCGTCTAATTTCTCTAACATGATTGTAAATGATTAAGCATCATCACTGCACTATCTACAAAAAAATTACCATTCTGTTTAAAGAATTGATTTTTCGGAAAAATAGCCTGAAGGCTTCGGAGAATGGGGGTAATTAGACAAAAAGAAGCCAGCAATCCCGATCATAGCGCCTTTTAAGGCGTTGAACAGATGGGGCAAGATTGTAGAAAAACATACCAGCCTTTTGTGAGCTTGTACCCTCAAACCCTACAACAAAATCGGGCGGCAGCAAAGACCTGTTCGATCTTCACAGCCGCCCGACGATGCGATTAGCTCTGCCGCGCTTACAATTCGCGTTGTTTATTGCGGTCCATAGTTTCTTCGGGGACTTCGGTCATTACCGAATTCGTGCCCTCCGAAACCGGGGCTTTACCCAGGTCATTGTCAAGTTCTGGAGCAGGCTGACCTTCAATGGCCGCCACCGGAACTGTTTCGGTTTGATCGTGATCCTTCTCAATTTCTTCGGCCGCGTCAACAGCCGGCAGCACCTCGGCACTCCCTGTCAGGGGCGCATCGTCGGGCAATTGGCCATCGGTATCAAAGCGATCTGATAGCCCATGTTCCGATCCGTCGGACCGTGACGCATCGTTGTCCGACACATCAGGGTAATCCCGGAAAAACCGACGCTGGAAAAACAAGATGATACAGACACCAACAAAAATGCAGGCATCAGCAATGTTGAAAATGGGTGTCGAGTAATACTGACCGCCCCAAAGCGGTACCCAGTCAGGAATGAACCCCTCCCAGATATCCACAAAAACCATATCGATTACCTGCCCGTGAAACCAGGGGGTGATAGACCCGTAGGGTGCATTGCCCAGCAAGACCCCGTAAAACGTGGAGTCAATTACGTTACCCACAGCCCCGGCCATGATCATCGCCATCGCCCAGAGCAGGCCATCGGGCGCGCCCTGTCGGGCCAGGTGTACCAGATACCAGCCAATACCCACCATAGCCACGAGCCGAAACAGACTCAGAATCAGTTTCCCGTAGTCGTGGCTCAACTGCATCCCAAACGCCATACCGGGGTTGAGTACATAGTGTAGCTTCAACCAGTCGCCAATTAGGCTGATCTGACCGGCAAACCCCGGCTGCATAAAATGGTGAACGGCCATTTTGGAGGCCTGATCAATACCAATTAGCAGAAAAGCGAAAAGGAAATATTTGAGCGGGTTTTTCTGGATCATAATCTTGGAGTAGGCAGTAAGCAGTGGCAGTAGGCAGTGGCTTACGCAAGATTATTGCTTTCGCGTAAGCCACTGCCTACTGCCACTGCTTACTGATCACTTAACACTTAGCAGCCCGGCGCCGATCGATCTCTTTCTCGATCAGCTTAAACTCCCGGCTGCTTTGGCCGGCAATCGATTTGTTTTCTTCGGCCCGCCGGAATAGGTAAGGCATTACGGCCTCAACCGGGCCATACGGCACGTACTTCGCTACGTTGTAGCCTGCATTGGCCAGATTGTACGAGATATTGTCGCTCATACCGAGCAGCTGGGCAAACCAGATATGCTCATCGTTAGGGGCAATACCCAGCTGTTTCATTCGCTGGAAACAGTACTGGCAGCTGTATTCATTATGGGTACCAAGGCAAATCGAAACCACGTCGCGGTTATTGAGCGAGAAGTCGATAGCCTTGTTAAAATCCCGGTCGGTGTCTTCTTTCGTTGCCTGAATCGGGTCCTGATACTCCTCCTCGTGCGACCGGATGCGTTCTTTTTCCAGATACGCCCCCCGCACCAGTTTGGCGCCCAGCAGATAGCCCCGTTCGCGGGCGGTCTCGGTAGCCTTCACAAAGTTGTTGTAGGTTTCCCACCGATACAACTGGTACGTGTTGAACACCACCGGCCGCTCGCGGTTGTAGCGTTCCATCATTTCATACGCCAGCGCGTCGATAGTACCCTGAATCCAGCTCTCCTCAGCATCGACAAAGATTTTCACCTTGCGCTCATACGCCTTGGCACACAGCCGATCGACCCGCTCACGCACGCGCTCAAAAGCGGCTTTGTCCTCGTTCGACAGCACGTCGCCTTTTTGCACAGCCTCCAGCAAGTCGGTGCTGGCAATACCGGTCACTTTGAATACAGAGAACGGAATATCAGCGGATTCGCTGGCGCGTTCGATGGTGCGCAGCACTTCGAGGGTTGTCTCCTCAAAGCTTTTTTCATTTTCTTCCCCTTCTACCGAGTAGTCGAGTATCGTTCCGATGTGGCCATCGTGCAATTTGCTGATTGTCTTCTCACAATCGCGGATGCTTTCTCCCCCACAGAATTGCTCAAAAATGGTGCTTTTTATGAGGTTTTTAACTGGAAGCTGAAGTTTAAGGGCAATTTTTATGAAAAAAGTCCCTAAATTTACCAGCCATCCCTTATTCATCAACGCAAAAAGCCAGTACGTTTTTCGTAGTTTGAAATCGGACTGACAAGAGAAGGCAATCGAAGTGTCCTCAAACGAAACGGCCGGAGCCGCATTTTGCTTAACTTCCGGGATCCGTTGGACAGTCGTCGGCATAAGATTACTTCTATTCGACATAGTGTAAGTCCCTATCAGCTGGGTACGAATGTGTTAGTGTTTCGCCCCAGTACCAAGCCGGAACAGTGTGTTACGTAAAAAACAACAAACTCAACTCTGGTTGGTTAGGAATTGCGCCAAAATCTGCTTCAACAAACTAAAAATCAGCTTTTGACGAAGGTCTATTTGTCTACTCTTTTTGGGAGAGATTCGACTGCAAATATACCACATTTTTAAATCAAAAGTTCCAGATAGAGTAGTTGTAGAAACCAGTTGAATACCGAGTACATATGAAGCCTGAATTAGTGGTTGAGCCCCTCTCATCGTGGGTAGAAACCAATGGAAAGCCGTTGATCATTGCCGGTCCGTGCAGTGCTGAGACCGAAGAACAACTTGTAGAGACTGCCCGTCAGCTGAAAGAACTGAATGCAGTCCACGTCATTCGTGCCGGCGTATGGAAGCCCCGTACGCGGCCTGGCAGCTTTGAAGGCATGGGCGAGAAAGCTTTGCCCTGGCTTCAGCGCGCCAAAGCCGAAACCGGCCTGCCCTTTGCCGTAGAGGTAGCCACGCCCGAGCATATCGAACTCGCCCTCAAGTATGGCGTTGATATTCTGTGGGTAGGCGCCCGGACTACGGTAAACCCATTCAACGTTCAGGAAATTGCCGACGCCCTCCGCGGTGTGGATGTACCGGTATTGGTTAAAAACCCGGTAAACCCTGATCTTGCCCTGTGGATTGGTGCGTTCGAGCGTATCGCCGGAGCGGGTGTGAAAAAGCTGGGCGCTATTCACCGGGGGTTTGCCACGGGTGAGGCCAGCAAGTACCGCAACGTACCGATGTGGCAGATGGCCATCGAACTGAAGTCGATCTTCCCCGAATTGCCCATCATTGGCGACCCAAGCCACATGGCTGGTAAGCGGGCGTACCTCAACGAGCTGGCCCAAATGGCCATGGACCTCAACTACGACGGTCTGATTGTTGAGTCACACATCGACCCCGACAATGCCTGGAGTGATGCCGCTCAGCAGCTTACCCCAGCCGCATTTGGCGAGATGCTCGATCACCTGCAAATTCGTCAGGTTGAATCGTCGAACATCGAGTTCCAGAGCTTCGTGGAGCAGTCGCGCCGGAGCATCGACAATGTCGACCGGCAGATTGTTGAAATGCTGGCTGCCCGGATGGCCCTCGTGGAGCGGCTGGCCGAGTACAAGCGCGACAACAACGTGACCTTGTTCCAGCCTGAGCGGTGGAAAGAGATCCTGAAAACGCGTACCGAACTGGGTAAGAAACTGAACCTCTACCCCGAACTGGTGGAAGAAATCTACAAGATTATCCACATGGAGTCGATTCGGAAGCAAACCGAAATCATGAATAGCCAAACGGCTTAATTCAGGAGATAGGAGCGAGGAGGTAGGAGTGAGAAGTTTTAGTAGCTTCTCACTCCTACCTCCTCGCTCCTTTTTACTTCAACTTCAACACCACCGACCTTCGGTTAAACCCGGCAAAACACCCAAGCCCCCCGTTTATGTTCGACGGAATCTGCACCGGCTCGGCAAAGGGGTTGCCGTCTGACTCCTGCTGACGCGGAATAGCTTCGTGATACCGGTAGTACGTCTCGTCGGTGTGCAACAGCGATACCGTCAGCTCAGCCGACCGGAAATTGTCGCCAAAACGGTAGGTATCAACGGCATTATTGGCCGATGTGCCGGTAGGTGGGTTAATGACGGTGGTTCCGGTAGGGTTGGTTATTGTGGTAGCACAGGTGGGACAGGTTATTAGGGTAGTGCCGCCGGGACCTGTTACGATGGTGGGAGTTCCGCTTGAGTACCGGTAATACACACCCTTGCGCGACCTGAGCTGCCCGCCATCGTCGCCGGGCGAATCGGCCACGACGTCCGAATTATTAAAAAACGTATTCTGCACGGTTACCTGTACCAATGATGAACTTGACGGTGCGGTTTGCAGCGTGCTCAACATGGCCGCTACCCGGTAGTAGTTTCGGCCACCTGTCAAATCAGCCCAGTTTACCCGCAGGCTGTATTCCTTTGCATATATGGGTGTCCGGACACCATTACTGAAACTGTAGCCACTTTCGACGCGGGCCGAGTCGCGCTCCACCACAAACACCGGCGCTCCCACAGGTATGGTACACTGCGCAGTGGCCTTCTCACCCTGGGGCGTACTCACCGATAGTGTGTACGTTTTACCGGGCAAAATGGGCAGGTTACGGGCGTTGGTCCAGTACAGGTTGATGGCCTGCCGCCGGTAATTAGCCGCATATTGCAGAGCCACCACGCGGGCGCCATCACTTATGGTTACGCTGGCGTTGGTAACATCCAGAATTGTGTTGGACTGCCCCAACACCGGCACTGAGCGGTTCACCTGCACCGTCAGAACACTATCCTGCGGGGAGATAAAACTGGCAATTACCAGTTTACCCGCTTCGCGATTGATGCGGTCAGGGTCGACCTCGTTGCGAAGGCTATCACAGGAGAAAAAAAGCGGAATGAGGCCAAGGCATAGAATAAGACGATACATACGTGGTCGGATTGAAAAGGTTATTTGCGATATAGCTACGGCAGTGGCCCTCTCTAAAACTTGAAATTGTAGCTAAACGCTGGCACAATCGGGAATACCGAATACCGGAACAGCCCCGTTCGGGTAGTCTGGTTGGGGACCTGCCCCTCGGTCACCGACTCAATCTGGTAAAAGAAGGGATTGCGCCGGTTATATAGGTTGTAGAAACTGAACTCCCAGGTGCGCTCATGGTGCCGCTTTTTCTTGTGAAACTGAATACCGAAATCCATGCGGTGGTAAGCCTCGGCCCGGAAGGTATTTTTCTGGGTTCCGTAGTCGCTCACGCGGGCTCCATAATCGAACAGGCCCGACACAATGGCTGCAGCGCCGGTTGTGCTACTGCCCCGGATGCCCGGCTCGTGCCGGTAGGCCCGGTACTCGGCCTGCGGTACCGTGAGGGCGTTGCCCGTGCCGTACACCCAGGCCGCCGAGAGGGTGATACGCTTGCTTAACTCGTAAATCCCGACGAGCGAAATATCGTGCCGACGATCGTAGCGCGGGTAAAACTTCTTCCCGCCGTTGAGCAACGGAAACTGCCACTGTGTCCAAGAGAGCGTGTAGCCCGCCCAGCCCGAAAAACGGCCTGTTTTTTTCTGAAGCAGCACCTCCGCCCCGTACGACCAGCCCCGCCCGGAGGTCACGTTGTCTTCCCAACGCACCTGCTGGGCCGAAGTAGGATCGCCAAGTAAGAGAAAACTGGCCCCCTCTCGGTAGTTGATGATATTGTTCATCGTCTTGTAATACCCCTCGACCGTGAGCGACAGGCCCGACTTGTTGAAGTCCTTTGCCAACCCGGCGGCTACCTGCTCTGACTGTTGCGGAGCCACGCGGTCGGTTGTGGGCACCCAGAGGTCGGTAGGCAGGCCGATACCCGTGTTGGAAAGCAGGTGAATGTACTGGTTCATGAGCGCGTACGACCCTTTGAGCGACAAATCGGGCTTGAGCATGTACGCAGCCGACAGCCGGGGCTCCGGCCGGATGTAGTTTACCTCTTTCTGGACAAAATGACTCAGGCGAAGGCCACCATTCAGGCGCCAGCGCTCGTTGGGACGCCAGGTATCTTCGGCATAGATGCCCGACTCCAGCACGTCGATATTGTTGATCCGCCGATCGAAACCCACCGAGCCTGCATTTTTAAGCACAATTGCGCTGGGCGTAAACCGGTGCTGAATGGTTTGCACCCCAAACCGCAGCGAGTGTTGGGGGTTAGGGTAAAAATCAAGGTCGTACTTGAGCGAGAAATCGCGGATACCGGAGTTATACCGAAGCGAAAACAGGTCGGTGGCATTGTTGTTCCGGCCACGCTCGTCGGAGGCTATTTGAAATTTATAGTCGCTGTAAATAAGCGAAAGGTTCGAAAACAGGCGTTGCGAAAACAGGTGATTCCAGCGGAGGGTACCGGTGGCATTACCCCAGCCCAGACCCACATCCGTGCCCGAATCATCTTCTTTCGCATAGAACCGGTCGCGGCCAAAGTAGCCACTCAGGTACACTTTGTCTTTATCCGTCAGGTCGTAATTAACCTTGGCGTTGAGGTCGTAGAAATAATAACCAGCCTGGGTTTGCCCGTCGGTTTGTGCCCGAATAAGCGGAGCAGCCACTACGTCAAGGTACGTTCGGCGGCCCGACACCAGAAACGACCCCGACCGCTCGCCCGGTTTTTTGTTTTTGGCCAGGGGGCCTTCCAGCGTAAGCCTCGACGAAATAAGCCCAATACCGCCCTCACCGTGCAGTTTCTCGCGGTTACCGTCTTTCATGTTCAGGTCGATAACCGACGACAGCCGCCCACCAAACCGGGCCGGAAAGCCGCCCTTGGTCAGCTCGACACTTTTGAGAGCGTCGCCGTTGAAAACCGAGAAAAACCCGAACAGGTGGTTGGCGTTGTACACCACGGCATCGTCCAGAATAATGAGGTTCTGGTCGGGGCCGCCCCCGCGCACGTAAATACCCGTGCTCCCCTCCGATCCTTTCTGCACACCCGGCATCAGCTGGAGTACCTTCAACACATCTTTTTCGCCCAGAAACGCCGGTATTTTCTTAATCTGCTGCACCGGTATATCGATCTGACTCATCTGGGGGGTATCGCTTACTTTTTCCTGCGTCCGGCTGGAGGTCACCGTTACCTCCGACAAGGTTTTGCCGGGATCGAGGGTCACATTACGCTGGGTGTCGCGCCGTAACGAAACCGTGTATTCAACCGCTTCGTACCCCACAAATGAGTACGCCAGCCGCACGCTGTCCTGCACGGGCAGCGTGAGCGAGTAAAAGCCATAGGTGTTGGTGGTGGTGCCGGTTGAGGTTCCCGGCAGGTACACATTGACCCCAATCAGGGCCTCCTGACTGCCAGCCTCGCGTACATACCCGCTTACCGTGGCTACGGGCGCGCTGGCCCGGGGCCGAACCGACTGGGCAAAAGCGGCAGAAACGGGCAACAGCAACGCCCAGAGAAACAGGTAACGAAACGTCATACAAACGTGAATTTGTAACGGGGAGTACAAACGTGGTGATTTGGTTGGAACGTCAGTCCAAACTACCCGGCAATTTAACATGCTTTAACAGACAACCTTTTCCTAACCGGATGAACGGTCATCGCACACTTCGGCCTAAATATTTGTTATTCCAGTAAACAATCCTCCGGGATTGTGGTAAAGAATAAGTGAGGCTCAACCGATTGAAAAACAGCACACGACCATGTTAGAATTTGATCAGCTTTCTCTGAATATTCCGGCCACCACCAAAAAACGGGTGGTGATTATCGGAGGTGGGTTCGGGGGGCTCAATGTCGCTTTAAATCTTGACAGCCGCGATTTTCAGGTTGTCATGTTTGATAAACAGAACTACCACGCGTTCTGGCCTTTGTTGTACCAGGTAGCAACAGCCGGGCTCGAACCCGACTCCATTGCCGAGCCCCTGCGCAAGGTATTTACCGATCAGGATGATTTTCACTTTCGGCTGGTGCGGGTTACGGGTGTCGACCCGACGGCCAAAACCGTCAAAACCCTTATCGGCGACCTGTCGTACGACTATTTGGTGGTGGCCACGGGCTCCAAAAGCAACTTTTTTGGCAACGCGCAGGTACAAAAGTACGCCTTTCCGCTCAAGCAGATGACCGACGCCCTCAACCTCAGGAGTCAGTTACTGCAATGTTTTGAGCAGGCCAGCATTACCAAAGATCCCGAAATCCGGCAGTCGCTGCTCAACTTCGTGATTGTGGGTGGTGGTCCCACGGGTGTCGAAATGGCCGGTTCAATCGCGGAGATGCGGAAGCACGTCCTGCCCAACGACTATCCGGGGCTCGACTTCTCCAAGATGAACATTTACCTCGTAGAGGGCCTCGACCGGGTGTTACCGCCTATGGACCCCGAATCGAGCAAGGCCGCCCACGCGTATCTGGATGAGCTGGGCGTGGAGGTTAAGCTCAAAACCCTGGTAGATACGTACGACGGCCAAACGGTCATTCTGAAATCGGGCGAGCAGATCCGCAGCCAGACCCTAATCTGGGCTGCCGGGGTTACGGGCGCCCTGATCGACGGAATTCCGGCCGAAAGTGTTGAGCGCGGCCGGGTACTGGTCGATCAGTTCAATCAGATTCAGGGCCTGACCAATGTGTTTGCCATTGGCGACCTCGCCTACATGAAAGGGGGCGACCCCGACTTTCCGAACGGGCACCCTGGCGTGGCCCAACCCGCCATTCAGCAGGGTGAGCGGCTAGCCAAGAATCTTGGCCAATTGGTCCGCAACCGCGAAATGGAGCCGTTCCGGTATTTCAACAAAGGCAACCTGGCCATTGTGGGCCGCAACCGGGCCGTAGCCGATTTGCCCCGCAACCTTCACCTTAAAGGGTTTCTGGCCTGGGCTACGTGGCTTTTTGTGCACATTTTCTACCTGATTGGGTTCCGCAACAAGCTGGTTGTACTTAGCAACTGGATCTACCGATTCTTTACCTACCAGCGCGGCACCCGGCTTATTATCCGGCCGTTTGTGCGAAAGGAAGACGTGCGGGCACAGGAATTTCTGGTGAAAAACGAAATGGTGTAAGTTGCTGAAGTGTTGTAACCCTGCCAGTAGTCGAAGACCCTGGCAGGGATGCATATGAATAGGGTTGAACCAAAAATAATCTAATCACTCAATCGACTAACGGGGTACTGCTCTATTGTTCGGCTTGCGGTAACAATCCGCAAGCCGTTGCGTTTTATTATTTTCTGGAACGCATCTCATGAGAAACCCTTCCGTTTGGATCGCCAGTGTAGTACTCACTGGCTTGTTTAGGTCTGCTCTGGCGCAACCAACCACGGCGCCCAACTCACTCGATACCGTAAAAGCCGGCCCATTTGACATGGGTAAGATGTGGACGTTCGATACGCCACCCAAAGAGTATTTCCGGCAAACGTATAATTTCACCCCCGATGATAAATGGTTTGATGAAACCCGGCTGGCAGCCCTCCGGTTTGCCGACTACTGTTCGGCGTCGTTTGTGTCGGCTAACGGGCTCGTGATGACCAATCACCACTGTGCCCGTGAGTCAGGAACGGGGGTAGTTCGGAAAGGGGAAGATTTCAACGCCAATGGCTTTTTTGCCAAAACCCTCGCCGAAGAACGGAAAGTACCGGGGCTGTTTGTCGATCAGCTGGTGCAGATTGTCGACGTGACCGGGCGGGTACAGGAGGCCATCGACCGGGCGGGGGCGGGCGCCGAAACCGCTCAGTTGCAGGCCCGCGAGCGCGAATTTGAAGCGATCAAAACCGAATACGCCAACAAGCCCGGCTTTAAAGGGCTGGAGTTGCAGGTCATCACGTTCTACAACGGTGGTCGGTACGCATTGTATGGCTTCAAACGGTACGACGACGTGCGGCTGGTGTTTATGCCCGAGCTGCAACTGGGCTTTTTTGGTGGCGACCCCGACAACTTTACCTATCCGCGTTACGCCCTCGACTGCTCGTTTTTCCGGGTTTACGATCAGGGCAAACCCTTACGCACTACGCATTTCTTTAAGTTTAACCTCAACGGCGTGCGCGACGGAGAGCCCATCTTTGTGGTCGGCAACCCCGGCAGCACCGAGCGGCTCAAAACCGTGGCCGAACTCCAGTTTGACCGGGATCACCGACTGCCTTATATCACTACGCTGCTTCAGAATCGCTCAAAAGCCCTACAGGCGTACAACGTGACGGCCAAAAACGACAGCATTCTGAACGAGATATTCAGCTTCGAAAACAGTCTCAAAGCCATTGGTGGCCAATTGGCGGGCCTTCGTGACCCGTACCTGATGGCCCGCAAAGCCGCTTTCGAGAAGCAGTTTAAGGCCGAAGCCCAGAAGAAGAACATTCCGACCCAAACCTGGGACGAGCTGGCATCGACTACGGCCGAGTTGCGCGCCTTGTTTAACGACAACACCTACCTGGCCCCCAACCCGCTTGTGCAGGGCGAGTTGCTGGCCTTTGCCCAAAACCTTATTCAATACGGCGAACTGGCCCAGTCGCAACCGCAGGCCGCCCAACAGGCTCGCTCGCTGATGGTTCCCCCCACGCTCAAAAGTCGGCAGCTGGAAGAGGCTTTTCTGGCCGCGCACCTGGCCGAAGCCCAAACCGTTTTGGGCGCGGGTGACCCTTACGTTCAGGCGGCCCTAAACGGGCGCTCGCCCAAAGAAGCTGCGGCTTACCTGATTGCAAACACTAAGCTTACCAGCCCGCAGTTTGTCAACGAGCTGGTCGACCGGGCGGGCGGCATCTCGTCCAGTACCGATCCGTTGCTGGCGCTGGCCAAAATTTCCACGGGCCGGTTTGTAGCCGCCAATCGGCAGGTGCGCCCCCTTCAACAGCGGCAAACCGTACTGCGGGCGCAGTTGGGCCGTTATCTGTATGATGTGTACGGTACGGCCGTTCCGCCCGATGCTACGTTTTCGCTCCGGATCAATGATGGCGTGGTGAAAGGTTACGCGTACAATGGCACGCAGGCCCCCATCATCACAACCTTTGCAGGGCTTTACGACCGCAACTATTCATTTGGCGACAAAGGTCCGTGGCAACTGCCCGCCCGCTGGAAAAACCCACCGGCCGCCCTGCTTCGGCAGCCTATGAATTTTATCACTACCAACGACATTATCGGTGGCAATTCGGGAAGCCCCATGATTAACAAAAACCGGGAAGCCGTGGGTCTGGTATTTGATGGCAATATGGAAAGCCTGCCCGGTTCGTTTATTTTCGTGCCCGATGCCAACCGGAGTGTTTCGGTGCACGCGGGGGGTATGGTGGCCGCCATGCGCTACATCTACAAAGCCGACCGACTGGTCAACGAGCTAACGGCTGGCCGATAAGTACCCACCCGGCTAAGGCATGTGTGTTTTACGTCAATTACCCATTTTGATTTCTTATTTCGAGCAGGCTAACCAGGCAAAGCCGAAGTTCAAAACAGGACTTTTAGTTGTTTTTAAATAAAATTTTGTATTATAACAACAACAATTGGTCTTAAAATTGCTTCCTTTGTTGTATCTCACCTGCTGTCCGCTGCGTATGAATAAGTGTGTTTTTCTTGATCGTGATGGTGTTTTGAATGAAGATCGTACCGATTACGTGTACCGCGTAGAGGATATGATTATTCCAGACGGCGTTGCCGAAGGCCTACAGATGCTCAAGCAAGCCGGCTATATGCTGATTGTGATTACCAACCAGGCGGGTATTGCCAAAGGGCTTTACACCCGCGAAGACGTGATGCGCTGCCACAACCATCTGCAACAGCAGTGCGGCAACGTAATCGACGATATTTACTATTGTCCGCATCACCCGGACTATACAACCCGCTCGCTTCTGCGGAAGCCCGATTCGCTCATGCTGGAAAAGGCTATTGCCAAATACAACATTGACCCAGAGCATTCGTGGATGTTTGGCGATGCCCTCCGCGATATGCAGGCCGGTCGGCGCGTTGGGGTTCGTACCGTCCGGATTACCCCGCACGTGAGTGGCCCCCACGAAGCCGATGGCCACGCTACCGACCTGCTCGGGGCAAGTCGGCTGGTGCTCAATCAGGCCTGAGAATCTTTACAGACGGCTAACGGTTTATAAACAAAAAGTCCCCGGTATGGCTACCGGGGATTTTTTGTTACGCTTTGGCCTGGGTGGCCGGCGTGTGCTTGATCACACTCCCGTAGGCAGGGCAGGCTCCCTTTCGCGCACACGAACTCATCGTCAGAACGGCCAGCAGACCGGCAATAGTGAATACTTTTTTCATGGTATTTCGCTTATTCTTTTTCAACTAACTCGGCTTCCTGTTCTTCGTGCTGCTCGGCTTCTTCGGCGGCTTCCAGTTCGGTGGGGCCGGCTTCGGCAGAGGTATAGCCCAAAATCTTAAGCATTACTTCACTATTCTGCTCGGGGGCAAACAACCGGGTACGCAGGTTGCCGTCCTCGTCTTTGTCGACAATCACGTGTTGCGGGGCCGGAATGAGGCAGTGCTGAATACCACCATATCCACCCAACGACTCCTGGTACGCGCCCGTATGGAAAAACCCGACGTACTGCCGCTCCGACTCCTGCTCGAAAATAGGCAGGTACAAATCGGCACTGTGGGCCTCAGTATTGTAAAAATCGTGTGAGTCGCAGGTGAGCCCACCGAGGTTTACTTTCTGGTACGGATTGTCCCAGTTATTGATGGCCAGCATGATATACTTCTGACCGAGGCCCCACGAATCGGGTAGCTGCGTGATAAACGACCCATCGATCATGTACCACAACTCCTTATCGTTCTGGAGCTTCTGGTCAATTACCTCATAAATAACGGCTCCGCTCTCTCCTACCGTATAACTACCAAACTCGGTAAAGATATGCGGTACAGGCACGTTGTTTTTGTTGCAGATCCACTGAATACTCTCCACGATCTGGTCAATCATGGCCTGGTAATCGTAGGTAAACTGAAACGAGGTCTGAATAGGCAGACCACCACCAATATCAATCGAGTCGAGATCCGGGCAAACCTTGCGCAACTCGCAGTATTTGTACATAAACCGGCTCAGCTCACTCCAGTAATACGCGCTGTCTTTGATGCCCGTATTGATAAAGAAGTGCAGCATCTTCAGCTTAAACTTATTGCTGTGCTGAATTTTGCTCCGGTAAAGTTCATTAATGTCGCTGTAGCGAATACCGAGCCGCGAAGTATAGAACGCAAAGTTCGGTTCTTCATCCGTAGCAATTCGGATGCCAAGGTTAACGGTTTCGGCCGTGATGTTGTCTTCGTAGGCCTCGATCTCTTTCAGGTTATCGAGCACCGGAATCACGTTGAAGCCGTCGTTGATCATCTCGCTCAGGTACTGCGTGTACAGGGGCCGTTTGTAGCCATTGGCAATGATGTACGTGCTCTTGTTGATCTTGTCGAGCCGGTACAGTTCCCGAATGATAGGAATATCGTAGGCCGATGAGGATTCGAGATGGACACCATTTTTGAGAGCCTCTTCGAGCACAAACCGAAAGTGGGATGACTTCGTACAGTAGCAATACGTGTAGTTTCCTTTGTAATTGTACCGCTTCATGGCATTCTTGAACAGCGACTTAGCCTGGTCAATATGCTCGGTGATTTTGGGCAAATACGTCAGCTTCAGGGGGGTTCCGTACTGCTTCACAATGTCCATCAGGGGAACATTGTTGAATAACAAATTGTCATTCTCCGTTTTGAACTCCAGCGTAGGAAATTCAAACGTCTGGTCGATTAGGTCATAGTAGGTCTTCATCCCTTCGTTCGGCGCATAAAAAGATTGTTTGTTTAATAGTTTGTCTGTTTGTCTGTGAGCCTGTTGTCACCCGTCGGGGACCACCAACCGGGTAAATACTCGCATAAACAAACCATTTTAAGGGTCGCGAAAATGGGGTAAATTTTACGGCTTTGCAAGTATAACCCATTCGCAATGTAGAGAACGAAATAGCGGGGGGTTTGATTCGGTCTTAACCGAAATTTTATGCGACTCCGGGCACCGGTCTTTTCCGATCGAACCACCGGTATAACGCGCTCATGGCCTACTTTCGTCCAAACCACCAGCCACGAACCGAGCCGGTGGCCCCGTTGGGCAGCTTCCGGTTTATCAACAAACAGAAAACATCCCCTAATTTTGCCTTACTTTATTAGGCCTTACTTTATTAGTACGTAACCCTCAGCGAATGACGCCCCAGGCTATTCACTTCATTTCGATTGGTGGCAGTGCCATGCACAATCTGGCCATCGCCCTCCAGCAGCAAGGCCACACCATTACCGGCTCCGACGATGAAATTTACGAACCTTCGCGCACCCGTCTGGATGAGCGCGGGCTCCTGCCCGCCGAAATGGGCTGGTTTCCGGAGCGTATTCACCCCGAGCTGAGCTGCGTCATTCTGGGGATGCATGCCCGCGCCGACAACCCCGAGCTGGCCCGCGCTCAGGAACTCGGTATTCCGGTGTACTCCTACCCCGAATACATTTACCGCCAAAGCCAGCACAAGCAGCGGGTGGTGATTGCCGGTAGTCACGGCAAAACAACTATCACCTCCATGATTATGCACGTGCTGAACTACCACAACCGGGTGTTCGACTATCTGGTGGGCGCGCAGGTGGAGGGTTTCGAAACAATGGTGAAGCTGACACCCAACGCACCGCTGATCGTGATTGAGGGCGATGAGTACGGCTCCTCGCCTATCGACCCACAACCGAAGTTCATGCATTACCAACCCCACATTGCCCTCATCAGCGGCATAGCCTGGGATCATGTCAATATTTACCCGACCTGGGAGGTCTACGTCGATCAGTTTGAATTACTGGCCGACGCCATGCCTAAGGGCGGCATTCTTGTGTTTGATGAAACCGACGATATGCTCGATGTGGTAGGCCAAAAAGACCGCGACGATGTGGCGAAACTGCCCTATACGGCGCATCCGCACCAGATTCGGAACGGGCAAACGGTGCTCATCACCAAAGACGGTACCGAAGTTCCGGTGCTGGTGTTTGGGGAGCATAACATGAAGAATATGGCCGGGGCTATGGTCGTTTGCGACCGAATTGGCATTACCGATGCGCAGTTTTACGAAGCCATCAGCTCGTTCAAAGGTGCGGCCAAGCGGCTCGAAAAACGCTCCGAAACCCCCGAGTTAGTCGTATTCCGCGACTTTGCCCACGCCCCCTCTAAAGTAGAAGCTACCACCGAGGCCGTAAAAGCACAGTACCCCGACCGTAAGCTACTAGCCGCTGTGGAGTTGCACACGTACAGTAGCCTGAACAAAAACTTTCTGGGTCAGTACCGGCACAAACTGGCCGCGGCCGACGTGCCCATCGTGTATTTCAACACTCATACACTGGCCATGAAACGGCTCGAACCGATTACACCCGACGACGTTAAAACCGCTTTCGATCAGCCCAACCTACACGTGTTTACCGACACCGCCGAGTTGCAGGCTTTTCTCGACAGTCAGCGCGCGCAGGTCGGTGTGATGCTCCTGATGAGTTCGGGCACGTTTGGCGGAATAACTAATGTATAATGCGTAATGATTAATGGAGTAGACCGGGTAGGCTGGCACGCCTAATTACGCAATCCTCATTACGCATTACACATTCCTTTAATACTATGCAAAGTATTGTTGTTTATTGCGGCTCGAATCACGGAGCCCAACCTATTTATAGCGAAGTAGCCCGCGAACTGGGCCGCACCATGGCCGAGCGCAACATTCGCCTGATTTACGGCGGGGGTGGCTTTGGTCTGATGGGCGTAGTAGCCGATACCGTTCTCGAACACGGGGGCGAGGTAATCGGGGTGATCCCGAATTTTCTGGCCGAGCTTGAGGTAGCCCACCAAACCCTGACCGAAATTCACTTTGTAGAAACCATGCACGAGCGGAAGTTCAAGATGGTGACGCTATCGAAGGGAGTTATTGCGTTACCAGGTGGGTACGGCACGCTCGACGAGCTGTTTGAGATTCTGGCCTGGCGTCAACTGAAACTATACGATGGTCCCGTGGCCATCATCAATACCAACGGCTATTACGACCTGATGCTTCAGCAACTGGATGTGATGGTGCGCGAGGGCTTTTTGAAATCCCAAAACCGCGAGCTACTCATTGTGGCCAACACAGTGGAAGAAGCCCTGGCAAAAATGGGCACACAAACCACCTAATTACCGATCAGTCAATCCCTTATTCAATAAGTCATTTTTGTGTAACCAGGATTTACCTTTACGTTTTCACGTAAAGCATGCCTGGTATGAAAACACTTTTCCTATTCTTTTGGCTTGGGCTGACTGCCGGGGCGCTCGCCCAGATTGGCATGGGTGGGCAGCCCCATCCCTCGGCCGTTCTCGACCTGAAAAGCCCAACCAATAATCAAGGTTTACTGATACCGCGCCTGAGTACAGCCCAGCGCAATGCCATTGCCAGCCCCGCCGTGGGCTTATTGGTTTTTGACCTGGATAAAGGTACCCTATTTCTGCACGATGGACAGAACTGGCTCCCTCTGGCTACAACGAATACCAATAATCTCTTGCCTATTGAGCGTACAGCCTCTGACGCAGCGGACAACAATAATTTTGGTTATTCTGTAGCGATTTCGGGCGATTATGCGATTGTAGGGGCTTATGGGAAAACTATCGGTACTAACGCCAGACAAGGTGCCGCCTACGTATTTATCCGTATTGGTAATACTTGGACACAACAGGCTATACTGACCGCCAGTGACGGTACAGCTAATGACTATTTTGGCTATGATGTAGCTATTTCAGGTGACTACATCATCGTAGGAGCGATTAGAAAACTAATTGGTTCAAACACTAATCAGGGTGCTGCTTATGTATTTGTCCGTAGTGGTACCACATGGACCCAACAAGCCCGGCTGGTTGCCAGCGACGGAGCAGCCAATGATTCTTTTGGCTTTAGTGTAGCTCTATCCGGTAATTACGCGATCGTGGGGGCGAATCAGAAAACCGTTGGTAGTAATACGAATCAGGGTGCAGCCTATGCATTTCTCCGTAGTGGTATCACCTGGACACAACAGGCTCGCCTTACAGCCAACGATGGAGCCCTCGGAGATTATTTTGGTAGCAGCGTCGCTATTTCAGGTGATTACGTTGTCATAGGGGCCTCTCAAAAAACTATTGGAAGCAATTCGTATCAGGGAGCAGCCTATGTGTTTGTCAGAGGAGGAGGCACCTGGACACAGCAGGCCCGCCTTACCGCCAGTGATGGAGCTAACAACGATTTTTTTGGCCGAAGTGTGTCCATAGACGGGGACTATGTGGTTGTAGGGGCTTTATATAAAGTAATCAATGCAACGATTAATCAAGGAGGAGCAGCCTATGTGTTTACCCGCAATGGCAACGCGTGGTCACAACAGATCCGACTGACGGCGAGTGACGTAGCTTCACCTGATAATTTTGGGTCAGGCGTGGCCATTTCGGGTGACTATGTGCTAATTGGCGCGAGCTCCAAAACCATTAACGGCAATATTTTACAAGGTGCTGCTTATCTATTCCAACGAATTAACTCTACCTGGACTCAAATTCGCCGGATAACCGATAATAGCCCTTCCAGAACCTACTATGGCTTTGCAGTCGGCATCTCCAATGGGAGCTTCATTATTGGAGGATATGGGTTTGAAAACCTCAAGGGCAAAGTCGGATTTGGAACGGTAGATTAAGTCATTGACGGGCCAAAATCCGGTCGGCATTATCCAATATCCGGCATTCTTTTATCGTTTAAAGTAAGGCATTGTAAACCGTGCCCGCCCGATTTTGTTTATCTTGGGCGCAGTGGTGCATTTTCCTTCCAAAAGATATGAGAATCAGTACTTCCCGTTTGTTACTGGTGGCGCTGAGTGTTACGGTCGGCCTTGCGGGCTGTAACTCAGCGATGATGGCATACAAAAAAGGCGTACGACATTTCGATGCCGGCGAATATAACCTGGCGCTGACTCAGTTTGAGAAAGCCGCCAAAGGCGATATTGACCCCAAGCGAGTGAATTACTACGCGGCTGAGTCGTACCGCCTGTCGAACCGCTTTGCCGAAGCGGCTCCCTTCTACCAAAAAGCCCTCGAAGCCGGTAGTATTGAGCCCGATGCACACCTCAACTTAGCCTACGCCCTTAAAGCACAGGGTCAATACGCCGAGGCTCTCAAGCATCTGCAACAGTACGTTGATAGTAAGCCGACCAACAAGGTAAGCCTCGACAAAGCGCAACGCGAACTGGGCACGCTACGGGCCGTAGAGGCCATTGCGGGTAAGAAAACCGACCTCGTGCTCAAAAATATGGGCAACCTCAACTCACCGGGTTCGGAGTTTGCGCCTGTTATCCGGGGCGAGGAACTAGTGTTTACGGCCTCCCGTAAAGACATGGTGTACAAAAACAACGGGTTGCCTATGCTGGGCCTGTACAAGGTAAAACTGAATCAGGCCCCCGACGAAACCGGCAATGCGGCCCAACCGTTTAGCAACAACGTGTTTCAGGGCGATGTAAACGAAGGGACACCGGCGTTTACCAAAGACGGCAAAGCCATGATTTTTGCCCGTGGCAATAACGGTAAGCGTAAAGGCGGGCTCGATGTCGACCTGTTTATCAGCCGGTTGGGTAGCGATGGTACCTGGGGCGCTCCGCAGCGACTCCCGATCAGTGACTCGACGGCCTGGGACGGCTCACCCGCTTTCTCGGCCGACGGGCGTACGCTCTACTTCGCGTCGAACCGAGCCAATGGCGCGGGAGGTATCGACCTGTACCGTACCAACATGGATGCGTCGGGTCGGTTTAGCCGCCCAGTCAACATGGGCCGCGACATCAATACCCCCGGCGACGAGATGTTTCCGTTTGTAGCCGCCGACGGCAAGTTGTATTTTTCGTCGGACGGGCACCCCGGTCTGGGCAAACTCGATGTGTTTGTGGCAACCCGTTCGCAGGGGGTAATCCGGGTCGAAAACATGGGGCAACCCGTCAATTCGCCTGCCGACGACTTTGGCTACGTGCTCATGGAGCCCGGCAAAGGGTTTCTGGCTTCGAACCGGGCGGGTGGTAAAGGCGACGACGATTTGTACTTTTTCGACGCTACTACACCCGAGAGCTCGACAACCACTATTGCTCAGAACGATCCGAAACCCGATGCCCCCAAAATTGTCCGGTATTTTCTGGCGGGTACTGTAGCGACCAACGAGCCAACCCCGGCCCCGCTCGATTCGGCCCGGGTGCGTATCATCGACGAAGCAACGGGCGAAGCCGTTGCCGAAGTGGTGACCGGTCAGCCGGGTACGTTTGGCAAGTATCCGTTGCAGGAAGGCAAAGAGTATTCAGTATTGGCCGAACGCCGGGGGTACCTCACCCGCCGGGAGCCCTTTACCATGCAGGGCCGGAGTATTCCGCAGATTTTTCTGACCAAACCCGAAACCGACACTACCTTCAACGTGGCGCTGCGGCTCGACAAGGTCGAACTGAACAAGACGTTCGTGCTGGAGAACATCTATTACGACCTTGATAAGTTTAACATCCGCCCCGATGCGGCCCTTGAACTCGATAAGCTCGTCACGATTCTGAAAGACAACCCAACGCTCCGTATCGAGCTGGGCTCACATACCGACGTTCGAGCGCCGGATGCGTACAACATCCGCCTGTCGCAGAACCGGGCCCGCTCCGCCGTCGACTATATCGTATCGAAAGGAATTGACGCGAGCCGCATGACGGCTAAGGGATACGGCGAAACCCAACTCATTGTGAAAAACGCCAAAACCGAAGAGGAGCATCAGCGTAACCGCCGGACTGAGTTCAAGATTCTGGAGTATTAACGTAATGCGTAATGCGTAATAGCTAATGAAAATAAACCGGATGGCCGTTTGCCCGGTTTTATTCTACATTAGCGATTACGCATTTTTTACGTTACTCACTACCCTTTTACCGCCATGAACGACCGACTCCGCCAATTCCTTACCGTGTTTGTCATCATCTCGTTGCTGGTGATGAATTACCTCTCCAACGCTCGTGTATTTGCCGACACCACCAACGGCGACATTTCGCGAAAATACCAGACGTTGATTACCCCGGCGGGGTATGCCTTTGCCATCTGGGGCGTCATTTTTCTGGGTTTGCTGGCGTTTGCGGTGTTTCAGGCTTTACCGTCTGAGCGCGACAACGAGCGTTTCCGGGCCGCCGGGCCGTGGATTATCCTGAACGGAATCGGCAATGCGATCTGGAGCCCGATTTTCAACAATGAGCAAATTGGGCTGGCCCTACTGGTGATTCTGGTCATGTTTGTGAGCCTGTTGCTGACCATGGATCGGTTACAGGTGGGAAAAACCCGCGTGCGTCGGCGCGAATTGTGGCTGGCGCGGGTGCCGTTTTCTATTTATTTCGGCTGGCTTACGGTAGCAACTATTCTCAACGTGGCTGTCTTTCTTAAATCGACCAACTTCGACCTGAACCTACTCCCCGAAGCTGGCTGGGCTGCGGCTGTGCTGGTGATTGCCTTTCTGGTTGGCGTGTTTCTGTTCAACCGGTACCGGAGTGCCTTTTATATCCTGGTATTTGCCTGGGCCTATGCCGCCATTGCTGCCGAGCAGAAGGGCGTTCCGTACGTACCCTTGTTTGCCTGGGCGGGCGTGGTAGGGGCTGTTATTCTGGCCGGCTTCGCCCTGATTACCTACAACACAAATTATGCAGCTCTTCCTCCTGCTCGGCGCTAATCTGGGCGACCGTGTGCAGACGTTGGCCCAGGCGCGGACCCGGCTGGTCCAGGCTGTTGGGCCACTCGTAGGGGCATCGGGCCTGTATGAAACGGCACCGTGGGGCGTAACCGATCAGCCCACTTACCTGAATCAGGTTCTCGAACTCGACACGCAGCTTACCCCCCCCGATGTGCTGGTGCAAACACAGGCCATTGAGCAAGCTTTAGGCCGCGTGCGGCTGCACCGGTGGGGTGCCCGTGTCATTGATATTGACTTACTGTACTATGCCGATACGGTGCTCCAAACCGACCGGCTGACCCTCCCCCACCCACTCCTGCACGAGCGCCGGTTTACGCTCGTGCCCCTGTGCGAGCTGGCCCCCCATTTTGTTCATCCGGTACTGCACCAAACCAGCACCGAACTCCTGCAACAGTGCCCCGATACCGGCGAGGTGAGTCGGTTTGTGGGGTAAACAGGACCGCTATTTCAACAGATACGCAACTAAATCGGCCAGTTGCTGCTCCGACAAACCCAGCGCAGCGGGGTCGGGCATGAGACTGGTGGTGTACTGCTTCCGCGATGCAATTTTGGCCGTGGGAATTGTGTGCTTCTGACCAGCAACATCTTTTATAACCACGGCCTGCGCTCCGTCGGAAATCAGAAACCCGTAATACGTCTGGCCGCTTTTGGTGGTCAGCAGCCAGGGCTCGTACCCAAAAGCCAGGGCGGTACTGGGGTTGATGATAGCATCGAGCAAGCCATTTTTATCGAACTTATTGTGAATTTGGGTCAACTCAGGACCGATCTCGGCCCCACGCCCGCCATGCTTGTGGCAGGTAGCGCAACTCGCCCCAAACACTGCAGCCCCCGCGCCCCGGTCGCCCTGAAGCGATGCAACAGTAGCCACTGAGAGGGTCTTCCCGGCACCGCCCGAGGCCGTGAGGGCTGGCCGCTCAAAATAAGCCTCGGCCATGGTTCGGACACTCGCTTCGGGGTTCTGGAAAATCAAGGTGCCAACCCGTTTTTTGAGGTGTTCGGGCAGTTTTTTATCGGCTACTAACCCAACCAGCAACTTGCCCCCTTCGGTATCCTGCGCCATTTGCCGCACAATTTTGTCTTTGTCCGTCTCCGACGTGTACTCGTCCATTAACCGCTGCCGAAGCGTGAGCATTTGCTTCGCTTTCTCCTCGGCGGGCGTCAGCTGGGTGGGCATCGCTTCCTCCCAGTTCAGCAGGTTAGCCCAATCGTTTCCGCGCCGAAAGTTGAGCCAGTAAGCAGCCTGCCGGGCCACGGTGGTATCGGTTGCTTTGCCCAAATTGAGCATGGCCCGGGCAGCTTCAGGCGTTTTAATAAAACCCAGAGCCGTAATAGCCTGCCGACGAGCCACCGGAGACAGCGACGCAGCCCCTGCCCGACGGGCCAGCAAACCCACACTACCAGCCGGATGCAATTCCCAAACGAGGTTGGCCGTTTTCTCATCCCACGCTACCGGATCGGTAGGCAAGGCTGGACGGAGGGCTTCAAATACGGCCTCCTGCTTGCCATCGGCCGCAATACCGAGGGCTGTCAGATAATACCGGTCCTGACCATCGTACTGTCTAATCAACGTGGCCAGAATATCATTGCACTGGGTATAGGGTACATCGCGCAGGGCAACGGCTACCTCCCGGCGCACCGCTGCCGAGGGGTCAGCAGCGAGTTGACGGCATAGGGCGGGCACATCGCCCCCCTGCGAGCGCAAAGCCCGAAATGCCGTGAGCCGCAGCTGAGCGTCGGGGTTTTGAAGGAGTTCATTCACCTTACTCTGCCCCTTTGCCCCCAGTTGGGCCAGCAACCAGACGGCCCGTGCCCGCACATAGGGGTTATCGGCTTTCAGGAGTTGGGCCACGGGCTTCACGGCCTTTTCGCCCTGTTGTCGGAGAGCTTCAAAGCCCAATACCCGCACGTTCACGGCCGGGTTTTTGAGCGCTTCAATTTGGCCCGCCATGCGGCTCAGGTCGAGCCGGGGTGAGCGCAATTGCCGACCTTTGGGGGCAATGCGGTAAATACGGCCGTAGCCTTTTTTATCGCGCATGGCGTGCCCGCCCACAATGGGGTCGTACCAATCAGCAATGTACAGGGCACCGTCGGTCCCCACGGCCACGTCGCTCGGTCGAAACCATTTACGGGTATCATCAGCCACCTCGTTCCATTTGTACTCACTATCGACTTTAGGGAACGTGCTGATAAAATCGGTGCGGTCGAGCCGAAAACCAGCCCCCTGCGGCTCCGGCTTGTAGCTGAAAAGCACATTCCGACCGGCTTCGCAACTCAGCAGCATTCCCCGGTAAGCGGGGCCGAGAGCATCGCCTTCGTAGAACACCATGCCCGTGGGCGAGCCAGCCCCGGTAATGTCGCCCGCTGGCAGTACACCGGGGTCTTCCTGATGCCAGTGAGCCACCGGAATCGGCTGACCGGGCCGTTGGTCGCCCTGCCAGTACCGGGTGCCGTCTTTGCTGAAATAACCCGCGTCAGATCCTTCCATGAGCCAACTGGTGCGGCAGGCCACTACCTGATCGTCGTTATCGTTCTGCCACATATTACCGTACGAATCCAGGCAGGTTTCGTAATTATTGCGGAAGTTGTGCGCCATGACCTTCAGGCCGGTACCGTCGGGGTTAATCCTCAGGGCCATACCACCTACCCAGACCCGGCCATCGTCACTGACCTGATTACCGCGGTTAACTTTATTGTAGGGAGTTCCGCCCACGTACAGGCTACCCGAGCGTAGGGTCCAGCCAGCTTTGTCGGTTACTACGTGTGGCCCGGCATTTCCGGTATTGAAGTAGTATTTGCCATCAGGCCCGGCCACAAGGGCATGTAAGGCATGGTCGTGGTCGAGACCACCAAAGCCCGTCAGAAATATCTCCCGCTTGTCGGCTTTATCGTCGCCGTTTTGGTCAGTGTACACAAACAGATTGGGCGCGGCCGACACATACACTTTATTGCCCAGCACCGCAATTCCGAGGGGCGACACCAGTTCTTTGTCCTGCACAAACACGGTTTGTTTGTCGGCCTTACCATCAGCGTTGGTATCTTCCAGAATCACCACCCGCTCGCCTTCAGCATGGTTCAGGCGGGTTTCGGGCTTGTTGTTGAAGTCTCGATAATCAACGGCCTCGGTCACCCAGATTCGGCCGCGGGCGTCAACGTCGATATTAGTAGGGTTATATAGCATCGGCGACTCAGCCCAGAGCGTCGCTTCGAGATCATCGGGGAGATAAAGCGTTTCGGGGCCTTCGACCGGACGGGCGGCCGGGCACAATAACAGCAAAGGAAGTAGACTCAGGAGGGTTTTCATGGCGGAAGTGGGGAGAAGGATAGACAGACGTTAACCAAACAGTTGCCGGGCCGCCCGGTTGTTTTCGAGGTAACTTTCGAGCATAGGCTTACCCTTGGGCACCGCCCCTTCGAGTTGCAGCCAGCCCCGATACCCGATGGCGTCGAGGGTAGCCCGCACCCGTTTCATGTCAATGACACCCTGCCCAATGAGGTAGTCGTTTTCTTTGATATGCACCTCACAGATGTACTGCGTGCCGAGGTCGCGCATTTCGCGGAAAATGTCGTAGCCCATCACGGTCGAGTTGCAAACGTCGTAGTACACTTTCACGGCAGGAGAGCCCACGGCCTCGATAATGGCCAGGTGTTCGGGAGCCGACAGCCACGACTCAATGCCCAGCACAACACCCGCCTTTTCGGCTTTGGGCGCTACTGCTTTGAGCCGGTCGATGACAGCTTGTGTGCCTTTGGGATCGTTTTTAAGGTCGTTTTTCCCGAAGAAAGCAAGCAAAATCGTTTTTACGTCCAGAGCCTTAGCCACATCGACGCTATCCTGCACCCAAACTTCGGTGCGGGCCTCCGACTTGTACGGCACCTCGTTGAGAATACCCAAAGCCAGCCCGCCAATCTGCACACCTGTTTGCCGGGCGGCCTCTCGGTACTGTGCCTGCCGGGCAGGGTCGCGCAGGTGGACCTCGTCTTTGGTCGAGTTGAGGCTCACCTGAATGCCGTCCAACCCGATTTGCCGGGCCGTATCGAACGCCTTGAGCGAAGCCTGCCCCCCGATGGACCAATCACAGGCACCAATGAGAAAGTTTTGTTTTCTTTGTAACTTGTTGGCAGTACTTGATTCCGCTAAGATGGGCGAAACCACCGACGCCCCGGTTACGGTCACGGCTTGTTGTAAGAAGGTTCTGCGGTTCATAAAGGAACAGGCTGATCGTAGCGTTTACATCTCAAACTTTACATTTTTTTTACCCCATTCCAACCTTTTGGCGGTGAGCGGAATCTTTATGGTGTCAACATTGATATGCTGAGCGAATATGATCTGGTAGAAGGGTGCCGAAAACAGGACCGGGCGATGCAGCGACAGCTCTACGAGCGGTTTGCCAGTAAGCTCTTTGTCGTCAGCAAACGATACACCAAGGATGCCACCGACGCCGAGGACGTATTGCAGGAAGCTTTTATCAAGATTTATCGGTTTATTGATCAGTTTCGGTTCGATTGCCCGCTTGAAGCCTGGCTTAAGCGGATCGTGATCAACACCGCCCTGAAGTACATCCGCACCCAACAGCCCTGGAGCCAATCGACCGACATTGAGGAGTTAGCTCCTCTGCTGGCCCAGGCCGACCAGAGTTTACCAACCCTTAACTATCAATATTTACTGGCTCTGATTCAGGAGTTACCACCGGGTTGCCGAGCGGTATTTAACCTGTACGCTATTGAGGGGTATAACCACCCCGAAATTAGTGAGCTGCTGAACATTTCGGAAGGAACATCCAAATCGCAATACGCCAGAGCCCGCGCTCTGCTACAACATAAAATTCAATCGGACGGCCGGTTTACCGAACCCCGCCCGGCAGAACAGAAAAATTGACAATGGCTGAATTCGACGAATATACCTTTTTACCCCCGCAAGGTACCGGCGACCCGGACCTTCGGCGGCTTTTCGACGAAGCCGCCGAGGCCCCACCGCCCCGTGTCTGGGACGCCATTGAACGAGAGCTGGACGAAGACGACCGCGATCGGGTGGTGGTTATTCCGTTCTGGAGCCGCCCGGCTACCTGGGCGTGGAGTGCGGCTGCCGTTGTAACTCTGCTGCTGGTTGGCTGGTGGAGTCTGCGCAATGCGGGCGACCACCCCATGCAGGCCGCCCCGTCGGTAGCGGCCCAATCAAACACCAACGAGTCAAGCATGGCCCGACCAAACGTGGCCCGACCAACTGAAGCCGAACCTGGCGTGCAACCAACCCCGGCGAACCAGCTGGCCCAGACAGGCGCACGAGGAAACCGCCCTACGCGCCTTTCGTCTCCGCAAGGGTCGGCCCCGGTAGAGGCTCCGGCGGGTTTGTCGGAACCAAGCCCACGGGTGTCGGATGCTGACTCTCCGGCCGTAATCGCGCAGGCGGGTAAACCCCAAAACGCCGACATCGGCAACGTGCCGGCAGGATTGACCGGAAACCCAACCGATGCACTGGCCCAAAACCAGGGCGCAGGTTCCAAAACGCCCCGCCGGGCTACGGCGGGGGCAGGAGGGGTACCAACGCCCCCTCGCTCTCTGGATGGCCCAGCCGGAACGCCCCCTGATGAGCTGGCTATCGCCCGCGTGAACGAAACAACAGAAACGGCATCGGCCCTGCCGCCCGCAGCTTCAAACCCGGTAGTGGCCCAAGGTGCCTCATCGGTCGCCGAGCCCGTGGCCATTGCCAGTCTGGACACCCGACCGTTTCGGCCCAATACCATGTATGGCACCCAGCGGATTGTTTGGTTCCGGCCGGACGAAGACCTATCGGCTCCGGCCGAACTGACACAGAGCCGACAAAAAGCCGAACAGTGGGCGTCGGTGAGCGTTACCCCTTCGTCGTTCAACCCGACGGTTGGGCTCAAACCAGCCCTGACAACGTACGGCAATGCCTTTGCGCAACTGGGCAATGCAGCGGTTGCCGACTTGTCGCTCAAGAGTGAGCCAAACCGGTCTATTGCGTACCAGATTTCGGCCGGACGTCAGCTGGGCGAGCGGTGGTCTATTGAAACAGGCGTTGGGTATCTGGAGGCCCGGTCGACGGTGGTAAGCCCTACGCAGACGCTCGTAGCAAGCATGGTTGGCAGCGCAAATCGTTCGTCGAGCCTCTACGCCGATGTGTTGCAGAACAGCCGGCCGAGCACATCCAACGACCGGACCTCGAACACGCCATCCAAAGGAGGCACCTCGAACCCCTTGCAGAACAGCAATGTTTATGATGCACAGATAGCGCAGAACCTGACCAACAATTACACGTTTGTACAGATACCCGTGCAGATGGGCTTTCAGCTCCGGCCCCGCAAGCGGTTTGGCATGTCGCTGCTGGGCGGTCTCCTGACCAACCTGTTTGTCCGCAACACTGTAAACGATCAGATTAGCGTCACCAACAGCGACGGCGTGTACCGGCCCGTAACGCTTTCGGCTTCAACAGGCCTGCGTTTTCGGTACCGGCCCACCGGCCGCTGGTCGGCTTCTATGGCGGGGATCTTTCAGCAGGCGCTACAGCGAGGCACCCGCGAAAGCTCCGATCTGACCATTCGACCCCAGACTATGGGCGTCAGCGTGGGCTTGGACTACCATTTTTAACCATACAATTTGTCATGAAACCACTCTTGCTTTTTTTGCTGCTGCTCACCGGAGCCAGCCAGTGTGGTGACTCCGCCACCGCCCTCGACCCCGTCTCCGACGAACTGGTGGTTCGGTCGGGGACTTCATTTGGCATGTGCATGGGATACTGCGTGAAACGACTTGAGCTGGCAGGAACCAAGGCTATCTTCACCCAGGAAAGCCATATTGATAAGCAACGTTACCCGACCAAGTCATGCCAGCGTGCCATCAGCCAGGAAAAGGCAATGAACCTCAAAAGCATGGCCCGGTTCGACGCCTTTCAGAGACTCCCGAAGCGTTTCGGTTGCCCCGACTGTGCCGATGGCGGTGCCGAATTCATCGAGCTGCAACTGGGCGATCAGACCCACCGAGTAGAGTTTGAATACGGCAAAACTATTCCCGGCTTCGAGGCACTTGTACGGGATTTGCGCGCTCAGCGAGCTGAATTTGATACGTGTAACTAACCAATACTCAACCATGAAACCCATACTTCTGAGCATATTCTGGTTGCTGCTGGCTTCGTTCAGCAGCTGCGACCGACCGGGCACAGCTATCTCCCCCACTGATGCAACGAGCCCCTTGGGCAACTGGACACTCAGTAGCCCCGCCACTCCATACAAGATTACGTTGGAGGTAGCGCTCAAAAGCACCGAGGGAGGCCTCACGCAATATCAGCTCACCGGCCTATCGGCAGTAAACTCCTACGGAGCAGTGGCTGCTGTTGGAACCGACGGCTCGGCACAAGTGGGTAGTGTGGGCGCAACCAAGCGGGGCGGCCCCGAAGACGCCATGCGAACCGAAAATACGTACTTCACAAGCTTGCAGCAGGTAAACCGGGTAGAGTTGGTAGCCGGAAAGCTCCGGTTGCACTCGGCTCACCCAGACTGGCCCTTGCTCCAGTTTACCAGGTAACCCCCCTTTTTTCGATTGGATGCTTTTTAGCGAAATCACCCAATCCTCTTTACCGACTCTTTTGTGCAAGATCGATCGTCCGGTGGCAAGAAGGCCGCCGGACGATTTTTTGTTTTTTTCGCTTGCGTTCCAACCGTTTACATCGATTCGGACTCTTGTGGTTATATCCTTAATCAATGCTCTGTATGAAGCGAATTCTCTACTCAATACCGGTGCTCTTTTTGGCCCTTTTTGGGGTAGCCTGTACAGACAAGTGTACCGAGACCCGCACTTTCCGACGATTCACACCCGTTACATTGACCCTGGCACAGGTACGGCAGGGTATCGGCTCCGAGGCCCCACGCACGCTCCAGAAACCCGGCAAAATTTACACGAAAGACGGCTTCCTGTTTATCAATGAGCTCAAAGAAGGCATCCATGTAATCGACAACCGTAACCCTAATGCCCCGCAAATGGTGAGCTTTATCCGGATTCCGGGCAATGGAGATATGGCCGTACGCAATAACATTCTGTACGCCGACAGTTACATGGATCTGGTGGCGTTCGATATTAGCGACGTGAAAAACATCCGTCCCGTCAACCGGGTCAACAACATCTTCCCCAACGGGCAGTTTGAGGGCGGCTACTGGTACATCAATCAGGCCACCGGCGATGTGCAGGATCAGCGGGTCGATTACGTGACCGAACAGGTGCAAACCAATTGCCAGGACAACGTAGGCCCAACCGGCGGCTGGTGGGGTGGCGCGGTATTTTTCGATACACGCGGTATGATGAATGCGGCCCCGTCGACATCAGGGGGCGGTGGTCAGCAGCAATCGACCAACGGCACGGCTGGGTCTATGGCCCGATTTGCCCTGTACAACAATTACCTGTACACGGTCAACTCAACCGAAATGCAGCTGTTCGACATTCGAAACCCGGCCGACCCGAAGGTGGGCAACAAAATCCAGATGGGATGGGGTATCGAAACCATTTTCCCTTACAAAGACAAGCTGTTTATTGGGTCACAAACGGGTATGTTTATTTACGACAACAAAAACCCCGAAAAACCCGAACGCCTGTCGGTATTCCAGCACGCCCGCGTCTGCGATCCGGTGGTAGTGCATGAAGACAAAGCCTACGTTACCCTCCGCTCGGGCAACACCTGTCAGGGCTTTACAAACCAACTCGATGTAGTCGATATTTCGAACCTGCTCAACCCCAAACTCATCAAAAGCTACCCCATGCGCAACCCGCACGGCCTGGGCGTCGACTTCCCGAACCTGTTTATCTGCGAGGGCGCTTACGGGCTCAAATCATTCGACGCCAGTGACGCCCTTAACATCGACAAAAACCTGCGGGAGCATATCAAAGACATCGACGCGTACGATGTGATACCGTTGGATAAGTCGTTACTCATGATTGGTCGCGATGGATTCTATCAGTACGACTATAGTAACCCGAAGCAGTTGCGGCTGATGAGCAAAATACCGGTAAAGAGACCCAACGCCATTAGCTAAAAACTCGTATGAAGGGCGTGAAACTTTTGCTTTACTTGTGTGTCTTATGGCCACTTTCGGCGTCACAAGCTCAGTCAGTTGGCTCAAAATGGCCGTTTTTCCATCATAGCGAGGTGGGCGGGCTGTTTGGCCGGGTGGTTTCGGGGGCCAACCTCAACGAAGTGGTGGAGAACCGCACCAACCTGTCGGTTCAGACACTCAACGGCGTTCGTCTGAACAAACGGGTGGCTGTTGGCGGGTTAGTGGGAATGGACTGGTACACCGGTGCTTTGCTGACACCGGTGGGCGTTGGCGCCCGGTATCAGTTCACCCGGCCCTCAGACCAAAATCTGAGTGCGTTTGTTAGCGCCGATGCTGGGTACGGATTTAGTTGGTTCGATAAAAGCTCGACCGGGTACACTGTTCGGGGAGGTTTGATGCTTAACCCCGGCGTGGGAATCCGGCTTGGCAAACCCGGTAAGGGCGGCTTCACGGTGACGTTTAGCTACAAGCGGCAGGAGGCTCAGGTGGAGAAGCCGCTACGGTGGGGCGAGATAAAGCGCGACGAAACCCGGATTTACAACCGGCTCTCGATTCGGGTCGGTGTCAGTCTCTGATTGAACGATGTTACCAAATAGTTGCACTTTATCATCGCTATTGGCCACTGGCTCAATAACCTAAAACAGGACCCGAACCTTGTCGTTCGTAATAGTGAATATGAATACTCCAGAGACATACAAGTTTGTTTTTCTTACTCGCGTTGACCAGACTGTTATGAAAAACATTGTTCTGCTTCTAATCGGCAGCTTACTATTTATGCTTTGCTACCAGCTGACCCGTCGTCAGACGGCCTACGTGAATGCTAATTCGGCCAGTGTTCAGCCATTCCAGAAGCCAAACACCGGACCGGCATTTGCTCAGTCGGACAAATCATTAGTGATGCAGATGGCCCGTTTCTAACCGGCAGACCGAACCGCACACCAACATCAACAGAAAGCCCCAACTCGCAGGAGTTGGGGCTTTCTGTTTTACTACGTATGATTTGTTTGGGTTGCTTAAGCCACCTCAAACTTGCTCTGATTACGCTTACGCTCGTTCTCGTCGAGGTAAATCTTACGCATCCGCATCGACTTGGGCGTTACCTCCAAATACTCATCTTTCTGGATGTACTCCAGGCACTCTTCGAGTGAGAAGCTGATTTTGGGGGCAATCTTCACGTTATCGTCCGAACCTGAAGCCCGCATGTTGGTGAGCTTCTTGGCGGTTTGTACGTTTACCACAATGTCATTCTGACGATTGTGCTCACCGATTACCTGACCGGTGTACACCTCTTCGCCCGGATCGACAAAGAACACACCCCGATCCTGAAGCTTATCGATTGAGTACGCAGTAGCCGGACCGCTGTTCATGGCAATGAGTGAACCGTTGATCCGCTCAGGAATGGCTCCTTTGTACGGCTCGAAGCTCTTAAACCGGTGCGTCATGACGGCCTCACCAAAGGTTGCCGTAAGTACGTTTGAGCGCAGGCCAATCAAACCCCGCGACGGAATCTCGAACTCAAGGTGTTGCAGGTCGCCTTTAGGCTCCATGATGAGCAGTTCGCCCTTCCGCTGCGTAGCCAGTTCGATTACCTTACCGGCTGTTGCCTCGGGTACGTCGACAACCAGTGTCTCGACGGGCTCAAGGCGCTGACCGTTCTCATCTTCTTTGTAAAGTACCTGTGGCTGACCTACCTGGAGTTCGTAGCCTTCCCGACGCATAGTCTCGATCAGAACCGACAAGTGCAGAATACCCCGGCCAAATACCAGGAACTGATCTTCACGGTCTGTTTCCTGTACGCGCAGGGCGAGGTTTTTCTCGGTTTCTTTAAACAACCGATCCCGCAGGTGGCGCGACGTCACAAACTTGCCTTCTTTACCGAAGAAAGGCGAGTTGTTGATCGTGAACAACATGTTCATGGTCGGCTCATCCACCGAAATCCGGGCGAGGGCTTCGGGGTTTTCGAGGTCAGTGAGGGTATCGCCAATCTCGAAATCGTCCAGACCTGTCACGGCGCAGATGTCGCCACAATTTACTTCGGCTACTTTCTGCTTACCCAGCCCTTCGAACAATTGCAGTTCTTTGATCTTAACCCGCTTGATGCTACCATCGGCTTTGGCTAAGGCCATGTTGGCACCCTCTTTGAGCGTACCCCGCACAACCCGCCCAATGGCGATACGACCTACAAACGCCGAATAATCGAGCGACGTCACCTGCATTTGTGGGGTTCCCTCTACAACAGGTGCAGCCGGGATGGTCTCCACAATGGTGTCGAGCAGGTAGGTGATATCTTCGGTTGGTTTTTTGGGATCGGGGCCCATCCAACCCTGCTTCGAAGAGCCGTACACCGTCGGGAAATCGAGCTGATCTTCGGTAGCGCCGAGGTTGAACATCAGGTCGAACACCTCCTCGTGTACTTCGTCGGGGCGGCAGTTTTCTTTATCAACCTTGTTGATCACCACAATGGGTTTCAGACCTAGCGAGAGGGCTTTACCCAATACAAAACGGGTTTGGGGCATGGCGCCCTCAAAGGCATCGACCAGCAGGCAAACGCCATCGGCCATCTTCAATACGCGCTCCACCTCACCCCCGAAGTCGCTGTGACCGGGCGTGTCGATGATATTAATTTTCACGTCCTTATAACGGACGGACACGTTTTTGGATACAATGGTAATGCCGCGTTCACGCTCCAGATCGTTGTTGTCCAGAATCAGTTCTCCAAACTCCTGATTCTCGCGGAAGAGCTTTGATGCGTGGATAATCTTGTCGACCAGTGTTGTTTTGCCGTGGTCAACGTGGGCAATAATGGCAATATTTCGGATAGACTGCATATCGCTGTTTTTCTGGCCGCAAAGGTACGCAATTCTGCGCTGAAAAACAGATTTTTACAATTTATTAATGACAATTAAGCCCCTGATGCTTGATTGGCCTTATTATTATTCAATTTGGCTTTTAACCCACCCGCCCAGCGTCACATTTTTAACAGCGAAAGGCCCATATCTCAGGTAGGTTATGGCGGCATTGAACCACGCTTTTCGTTAATGCTTCGGGCAACCGCAGTCGTTCTTTTTGAACAGCCCCCACATAAAACCTTTCTTCTTTCGGAAGCCTTTCCGTTTCCGCTTGAAAATCATTTCCTCTTTAGCAGATACCGTCGTCTCAGCCGATTGACTTACGGCCGCGCTGGCAGGTGCCTCAGCGAGCACCACCGTAGCCACAGCAACCAGAAATAACACGTTCTTTTTCATGCCCTACGTCTCTTTGTACACTAAACGATTTTGGGATAAAATTAGCGCATTCTGATGCAGAACCCAAGCTACCGGTTTTCCAGGCGAGTACCGGGACCCTCGGCCACAAAAAAACCCTACCCCGCGGGGTAAGGCTCCAAAACCAGGTTTATGTGTTACCTCGGTCCGCGTGAGCCTCCCCGAGGGCCACGACTCCGGTTCCCGTACGCATTTCCGTTGCCGGGGTTACCGTAACGGGCTCCGGGGCTCGACTTGTATTTGTAGCGCGGTGCAGGCACCACATACGTTCGCTGCTGCACAATAACCGGCGGACGGCGGTAGTGACCATAGGGGCGATACCCGTAATACGGGCGCTCATAATAGCCGGGTCGATGGCCGTAGCCCGCCCGGGTGTTGACGTATGTTGGCCCACAACTGGTAAGCAACGTCGCCAGTAATGCAACCATCAGCAAAGAGCCTCTTTTCAGTAGTTTCATGACTTATACGTGCGTTAGTTTTTCATCATGCACCTATTAGACAAACGAAAAAGCCCAACGTTTAGTTGGGCTCTTACTGAATGGGCAAAAAAGTTTAGATTAGGCCTTCAACCGGCTCTTGAGGTAGGTCAGAGCCCGCTTGTACGCGTCTTCGGTAGCCTCTTTATCGAATTTCGGGTTGCTCGGGTTCGCAAAGGCATGGTCGGCCTCGTACATTTTCACCTCGATTTTCTCACCCGCTTTTTTCATGTTTTCCTCAAACTGCCCGACTACCTTGGGTGAGATGAAGCCGTCTTTGCTCGCAAACAGACCCAATACGTCGGTTTGGAGTGTTTTAAGCTTCTCAACGTCCATCTCGGGGAAACCGTAGTACATCACGCAGCCTTTGGCCTGCTTTCCTTCCAGAATAGCCGACTGCAACGACAGCCCTCCGCCAAAGCACCAACCCACGCTGGCAATCTCGGCCTTTGGCCCGGCGTAGGCAATAGCCCCTTTGATAATTGCGTTCAGCCGGTTTTTGTCGGCGCCCTGCATCAGCTTAGCGGCATCTTCCTGCTTGGTCGCTACGGCCCCATCGTACATATCGACCGCCAGCACGTTTACGTCTGACAGGTCACCATGGAATTTCTCAGCCTCTTTCTTAATGTAGTCGTTCAGACCCCACCACTCCTGATACACAAACAGCCACTTGTTGGAGGGCTTTTTGGCTTTGAGCAGGAATCCGTTGGCCGCCTTGCCATCGGGTGCATTAAACGTAATCATTTCGCCGGCTGCGCTCACGTAATTGAACGGCAGCGGTTCGGCGTGTTGTGCCCGGAAAGCGGGGTCCCCGGCAAAATCGGCCATGTCGGTTGCGCCCCCGTGGCAGAGTGGAATGGTAGCTGTATTCGTTTGCTTGATTTCGGTAGGTGCTAACAGCGAAAACACCAGCGAAACGAGTGAGATAAAAACAATTTTCATAGAGAACGATAGTTTTCAACGTAAACTCGAAATACGGGCCAACGGTTAGGTTAGCCCGTAAAATACTAAACAAACCGGTTACAAAGGGGTTTTAGGCCTTCACGAGTTCGATGACCGTGATCTCGGGCAAAATACCCACCCGGCCCGGATAACCCAGATACCCGAAGCCCCGGTTTACGTACAATTGCTGCTCGCCCTGCCGGTAGAGCCCCGCCCACTGCTTGTACACATACTGCGAGGGACTCCACTTCAGGTCACCGATTTCCACCCCGAACTGCATACCGTGCGTATGCCCGGCAAACATGGCATCTATATCCGGAAACTGAGTCCGCACCTGTGCATCCCAGTGGCTGGGATCATGCGACAGAAGGAGTTTAACAGGGTACTCTTCGGTACCGGCATAGGCTTTGGCCAGATTCCCATACTTAGGCCAACGGTCGCCAGCCCCCCAGTTTTCGATACCAATCAGGGCAATCTTATCGCCGTTCTGCGTGAATACACGGTTTTCGTCGAGCAGCAGATTCCAGCCCATCAGCCGGTGAGCCTCTTTCAGGTTGTTCAGATTCTGTTGTTTCGCCTGCTGGCTGGGCCAGGCTACGTAATCGCCGTAGTCGTGGTTACCTAGGGTCGAGTACACACCCAACGGGGCTTTCACCTGCCTGAAGATAGGCAGGTAGTCTTCCACTTCATTGGCAGTATTGTTGACCAGATCACCCGTAAAAAATACCATATCGGGCTTTTCGCTCAGGAGCATCTCAACGCCCCCTTTCACCGCTGTTTTATTGAAAAACGAGCCGGAGTGAATATCTGACAGCTGCGCGATACGCATCCCCTCAAACCCCGAAGGCAGGTTTTTGAGGGCCAGTTTTACCCGCCGGATGCGGTAGTCGTGCGCGCCCGACAGAATACCCCACGTGAGGCTTACCAGCGGCACAGCCCCGGCCACAAGTGCCGTTTTCATCAAAAAATCCGACCGACTGATTACATCGGTTTGGGGCATGGTTGGGCGGGTAACATCGTCGGCAGCTTCGCGCACGTCGGGCCGGTAAAAGAGCGAAACCACCCACCTGAAAAACCGCGCGATGTCGTCGATAAAGATAAAGAGCACGGCAATGACCTTCGAGAAATACGGAATCATGACTCCCGCGTACAGGAACGTGCGCGTATGCCGGTCGAAGTAATCGGGCGGGGAAAGTTGCATAAACAGAAACACCCCCACCGACAGGGCCGAAAAGCCCCAGTATGCGAGGGCGATGATGCGCTGAGCCTCATCAGACAGGCTCCGGCTAACGGTACGGATGGCCTGATACACGTACCAGTCGATAAACAGGAAGACCAGACTGATGACCAGAAAAAAAAGGATACGATTCATATTCGGGAGTTCTTACGAGTCGGCCGGTCAGTGCGGGACACACTCTTGTACAGGACGCTAACCGGTTGAACGGGTTTAAAGTTTTTGTCATGCCTGGATTCCGGAGGTCGGTTCTATACCGTTTAAAACCAAACAATGGAGGCTGAATAAACCAACCTCCATTGTTTGCTCACCGCAGACAGGGCATTTATGCCATCTCTACCGATGGCTCTTTCTGCATCTCCAGCGCGGGGTCTTTCTTCCCGAACCACTTCATCCGGATTCGCTCATTTACCCAGTACATACAGGGTACAATTACGAGCGTCAGAACGGTGGAGAACGTCAGACCGTAAATAATGGTCCAGGCCAGAATATTCCAGAACACCGCACTGTCGCCACCAATCAGGATATTCGGGTCGAAATCGCGGAAGAGGGTCACAAAGTCAACCGTGAGGCCGAGCGCCAGCGGAATCAGACCCAGTACGGCGGCCGAGGCCGTCAGCAATACGGGCGTGAGTCGGGTAGCCCCGCCTTCGATGATCGCTTCGCGGAGCGGCATACCCCGGCCCCGAAGTTCATCGATAAACTCAATGAGCAGGATACCGTTTTTCACCACAATACCCGCCAGGGCAATGATACCCACGCCCGACATGATCACCGAGAAGGTTTTGCCCGTGATCATAAAGCCCAGCAATACCCCAATCAGCGATAGCAGAATGGTGAAGAAGATGATGAGCGGCTTCACCACCGAGTTGAACTGCGTGGCCAGAATCAGGTAAATAAGCAGAATAGCCACCCCAAACGCCATAACGAGGAAGTTGGCCGACTCCTGCTGATCTTCCTGCTCACCACCCAGCTTTACGGAGTAACCGTTCGGAATCTCCATCTGGTTGATCACCTGCTGGATCTGCTGGTTGATCTGGTTGGCATTGGCCCCCGGCACTACATCAGAGCTGAGCGTAACCAGACGCTCCTGATTCTTGCGGTTGATCTGGTTAAACGTGGTTGAGTAATTGATGTTAGCCACCGCCGACAAAGGCACCTGCCGCAGTTGCCCACCCAGATTCATGTCGCGGTACACTACGTTGAGGCTCAACAGCCGCTCAATCTGACTCCGGTCGTCTTCTTTCAGGCGCACCATGATCGGGTACTCGTCTTTGGCGTCACGGAACTTCGAGATTTCGGTACCAAACAACGCCGTCCGGATAGCAAAGGCTACCTGCTGCGCCGAGATGCCCTCCCGCTGTGCCTTCTCTTTATCAATGTTGATAATGATTTCAGGCTTGTTGGTAATCAGATCCGATTTCAACTGATCGATGCCTTCGATACCCGCCCGCTGAATCTCAGCACGCACCTGCTTCTCAAGGGCCGACAGTTGACCAAAGTCATCACCCGCAATTTCAATTGAAATAGCCTTACCCGTTGGTGGGCCGTTGGCTTCCCGTTCAACCGAGATTTCGGTTCCCGGAATACCCTGTACAGCTACCCGAATCTTGTTCAGAATGGCTTCGGACGAGCGGCCACCCCGGTCTTCGTTTTTCACGAATGCTACCGTCACTTTCGATTTCTGGGGCGTGGCATTCCGGTCTGGGTTGAAGGGGTCGCCCGCATTTTTGCCGACGTTGGCAATTACGGAGTTGACCATATCTTCGGCCTTTTCGTCTTTCAGAACCTTAAACACCCGCTGTTCGATAACCCGCGTCACCGAGTCGGTGATACGCGCATCGGTGCCTACGGGCATTACGTTGTACACGTACACATAGTCGGGCTCACCGCTCGGGAAGAAAATCACCTTCGGCTGTACAATTCCCAGCAGAACAAACGTCCCGATCAGGAGCACAAACATGCTCAGGATAGCGCCAACCGGTCGCCAGCCCACCAGCACCCACGAAATCAGTTTCCGGTAGCCACGCATTAAACGGGGCAGCCATTTGTCCTGAAATGGCACGATGATCCGGGGCGTCAGAACGTAGTGGTTGAATACGTACAGGATGATGAAGGCCACAAACATATTGCCGATACCCCGGTCAATGACGTAGCCGATACCAGCCAGAACCGTCATGATAATGAGCGGCCGCTTGATCGTGTTAAAGCTGGTGTCGGCGTCTTCGCCATGCTGCTCGTCGTGCCGTTTCATGAACGATACCGCAAACACGGGATTCATAACGTAGGCTACAAACAAGGAGGCAAACAGGGTCAGAATGAGCGTGAGAGGCAAAAACTTCATGAACTCACCCACAATACCCGGCCAAAACAACAACGGGAAGAAGGGCGCAATCGTCGTGAGCGTACCCGAAAGCACCGGCACAAACACCTCACCCGCAGCGGCTTTTACCGACTGCTTAATGTCCCAGTCGCGGTGCTGATTGAACAGGCGGTGGGTGTTTTCGATAACCACAATGGCATCATCGACCACGAGCCCCAACCCCAGCAGAAACGCAAAGAGTACAATGGTGTTCAGCGTAAACGCGGTACCAATGGCCGGCCCGATAATTGGCATCAGTACAAAGGCCACCAGCGCCGAGAGCGGCACCGACAAGCCTACGAAGATGGCGTCGCGGATGCCCATGAAGAACATCAACACCATTACCACAAAGATAAACCCGAGCACAACCGTGTTGACCAGGTCATGCAACTCGGCCCGGGTCCGCTCCGATTGATCGGCCGTCACGGTTATATCCAGCCCCTGCGGGAACCGCTCCGTTTTGTATTCGTCAATCGTTTGCTCAATCCGGTCAGAGGCCGCAATGAGGTTGGCGCCCGCCCGCTTGATTACGTTGAGCGTGACAACCGATTTACCGCCCAACCGCGCGAAATCCTGCTGCTCTTCAAAGGCATCACGCACGTCGGCTACATCGCCCAACCGAACGGTTGCACCCGTAGCCGTCCGGATTTGCAGGTTTTGCAGCGCCTGTACGTCGGTAAACTCGCCTTTCACCCGCAGTGTCCGCCGAACACCCTCTACGTTGAGTTCACCACCCGATACATTTACGTTTTCGCCCTGCACGGCCTGCTGAATATCAAAAAAGGCCAGGCCCGCCGACTGCATTCGGGGCAGGTCGACGTTGATCTGAATTTCGCGTTTCAAGGCCCCGACAATATCAACCCGGCTAATCTCTGGCATGGCCTCGATCACGTCCTGCATGTCCTCGGCGTAGGTTTTCAGCTGATTGAGCGAAAAGTTACCGGCCAGGTTAATGTTCATGATCGGAAACTCCGAGAAGTTCACATCCTGCGCTGTAGGGCCATCGTCGAGCTTCTGAGGCAGGTCGCGCCGGGCTTTGTCGATGGCATCGCGTACCCGTTGCAAAGCCTCCGCCGTTTGCACATCGGGGTTAAACTCAACCGTGATGAGCGAGAAATCCTGCAAGGCATTCGACTTCAGGCGTTTTACACCCGAAATCGACTTGATCTGTTTCTCAATGGGTTTATTGATGGTGTTTTCAATGTCAGCCGGAGCCGTCCCGAAGTAAGCCGTCGTCACAATGATCGTCGGCACTTTGATATCGGGAAATTGCTCCTTCGGCAAGTTGTTATACACCAGCAGACCACCCAGTGTAACAATGAAGGTGAAGATGTAGATGGCCGTTCGGTTCTCTACGCACCAGTTCGTAAAACCAAGGGTTTTTATGTGTTCTGCTTTCATATCTGGAGGTGTTTACAGTTTCCAGTCTACTGTTTTCGGTTTCCGACACACGATACAATCGAGTCAACAGTTCAGTATTCACCCAACTGAAAACGGTAAACAGAAAACTGTAAACTTTCTAAAAGTTAATCGGTGTTCCGTCCGTCAATTCCTGATAGCCCTTGGTCACCAACTGATCCCCCGGCTGCAGGCCCGCTACAATCTCAATCTGTCCACCGTAACTCTGTCCTGTCGTAATCTTGCGTGATTTAGCCACTTTCTTACCTCCCTCATTGACGGCCACATAGACCAGTTGCCCGGTTTCCGTATTCTGAATCAGGTTTTGGTTAATCACTACGGTATTGCTCTTGTTCACGTCGTTGATCTTCACCTGCGCCAGCATATTCGGCTTGAGCGCGTTGTCCGACGGCAGCGGAGCCTCAATGGTGAAAGTCCGGCTCAACGGATCAACCGTCGTCGACACAAAGTTGATGCGAGTCCGCAACTCTTTGTTTACATCGGGGAACCGAACAATTACCTCATCACCTTTGCGCACGCTACCAGCATACGTATCGGCCACCTTCGCGACCACTTTCAGCTGCGCCAGGTTTACGATCTGAAACATCGGCATACCAGGTGCTCCCATGGTACCCACTTTAGCAAACACTTTGTCGACAACACCCGAGATAGGGGCTGTTACGTTCGATTGGCTCAACTGCGATTGTAACGTAGCCAACCGGCGCTCCAGAGCCTCCTTGTTATTCTTCGCCTGGAGGTACTGTATTTCGGTTCCGATCTGCTGCTTCCAAAGATTCGACTGCTTCTCAAAAACTGTGTTAGCCAGCGAAAGCTGCGTCCGAACCTCTTCTACCGATGTCCGCAGCACCTGATCGTCCAGACGGGCCAGTGTTTGACCGGCCCGCACCGCCGACCCTTCAACTACGTTGACAGCCAATACCGTTCCGCCCGACTTTGGCGACACCTGTACGTTGTTCTTCGCGTCGATTGTACCCTGCAACTCCACGTAACGCCGGAAGGTAGTAGTGGCAATTGGCTCTACCACCACGTCTTTTACCCGCGCGGCTTCTTTCTTTTTCGGGTCCAGTTTAGCCAGTTCCGACTCCAGTCCGCGAATCCGGGTGTTCAGGTCAGCCTGCTCCGATTTGAGCTTGGCCAGCTCTTCGCGTTTGGTTTGCAGGTCGTCTTTTTTCTCCCCACAGGCCGCCAGTGTAAACACCAGCGCACTTAAAATGTAGTATGATTTCATGCTTTTCCGTGTATGATTTCGGGCAACCCCAAGGGTGCCAGCTTCCGTGTTCAACTTATTTATTGTCCCGTGTACAACCGACCCAACGACTTGTCCTGATCAATCTTTGCGATAAAGAAGTCATACAAAGCCCCGAAGTAGTTCGTTTGTGCTTCGCGAAGGGCGGCTTCGGCATTCAACACCTCAATGCTCGACCCAACGCCCTCTTTGTATTTGATCCGCGTCACCCGAACAATCTCCTGGGCCAGTTCCCGGTTACGCTGTTGCGTCTGTAAGCTCTGTAAGCCATTGTTGAGCGTAATGCTCGACTGCCGAATCTGTAGATCAATCGAATTCCGCAGCAACTCGCTACTGTTCTGAATTTTCTGCAACGTAATGCGCTTTTGGGCGATCTGATTCCGCTTCAAAAACCCATCGAAAACGGGCACCTGAACACTCAACCCCAATGTTGAGAAATTGAGCCAGGGCGCGTTAATCACTTGCGCGATCATATTGCGTCCACTGTTGTAGCCATAGTTGATAAATGCAGCTACCGTTGGGTAATAGCCCTTTTGCGTAACCTCAATATCCTGTTGGGCCAACTTCACCTGCGTCTCCAGCGTTGAATATTCAATGCGGCTTCGGTACTGAAACGTTGGATCCGGCGTGATTAACTGCCGCAAATCGGCCACATCCCGATCCTGCAACTGCTCAGATAGCGTGATCTCGTCGTTTACAGTCAGCCCCATCTGAAACTTCAGTAGGGTATAGCTCAGCTCAATCAGGTTTTGCACGTTCTGACGCTCAGCCCGCAGGTTGTTGGCTTGCACCTCCAGTCGGCTCACATCGAGCTTCTCCACAAACCCTTGCTGATTCAACGCCCGGGTTTCATTCAACAGCGTATCAAGTCGGCCGATGTTATAGTCGAGCAACTTAGCCCGTTCCTGCGCCACCAGCACACTGTAGTATGCTTTTGCCACTTGCTCAGCTACCACCACCTTCGATGCCTGTAAATTGCGCTGAGCCAGCTCCCGGTACGTAGCGGCTGCCCGCAACCCCACGTTTAACGTAGCACTGTAAATGACCTGATTCAAGCTCAGGGCCGCATTACCTGAATATTTCACCCCAAACTGCACAGGCACAGCGGGCGCATTCGGGTCAAAGAAATTAGCGGGTAAGAACGCACGCTGAATGATCAGGTTATCTGTCAACGAAGCACTCGCGGCAACCTGTGGCAAAGCCGATGCCTTGATTTCTTTGATCCGAGCCTCGGCACTTACAGCATCCAGCTGACTGTTACGTACGTTGATATTCTGGCGTACAGCAAAGTCGATTGCTTCCTGAAGCGTAAACGGCCGCCCCGTTCCAGGCTTTCCTGAAGCGGTCAACCCGGTTGGAGCAGCCCCCAAGCCCGAATTAAAGGTAGAAATCACCGTTGGTTGCAGATTAACCGCCCCATTTGCTCCGTTAATCGAAGGGGTATTTCCCGCGTTCGATACACCAGGTTGCGAAGGCACTGCTACCCCCGTTCCCGGCGTGACACCAGGCTGAGCAATCACCGCTCCCGTTCCAGCCGGTTGCTGTGCCCCCGGCTGCTGACCGCTTGCCGCGGCTCCGGTTGGTTGCTGCCCTACACTGGGCTGTGTAGGTGCCGAGCCCGTTGGCGTTTGTGCAGTTGCCACCGCTCCCCACCATCCTGCCAGCAACCACAGAATAGCCGAAAAAATAGTACTACTTGTTTTCATAAATTATAGGTTGTACTCGTTCACTTCTCTGTTTCAGGTTATTGTATATTTCAAAGCCTTTCAGGGTCAGAATCCCGCGCACAAAGTGATGATGCAATTGATCCTGCACCACATACATGTCTTTGTGATGCGGAAAAATTTGCTCGTCAAAACCAATTTGTAGTAACTCTACACGTAACCGGGCCATGGTTTCCAAATCAATATCTGGCCGGTACAAACCCTCCTCAACGCCCCGTCGTAAGTTCGAAATGATGTCCTTGATGATTTGATTTTCTTTGTATTCCAGAAAAACCCCCCATGCTTTTGGGTAATAGCGTTGAATATCCAGCATGACGCTCGGGTTGATTTCATCGGCATGCCGACGCATCATATCCGACACCAACATCAACTCTTCTATTGGATTGCCAGCAACCGCGTTCAGTTGGCAAACTTCATCGACCTCATTTTCAATGTGGTACTTAACTACGTGAAAGACGATATCCTCTTTATCAATAAAATGTTGGTAGATCGTCTTTTTCGAAATCGCCAAACGACGGGCTATATCGTCCATGGTTATGGTACGCACGCCGTATTTCCAAAAAAGGCGTTCAGCCTCCTCAATAATCTTCTCTTTCATCTTAGCTGACTTTCAACTAAGAAACCTTGGAAACTCTCGATAAGTTCAAAGTTTCCAAGGTACTTTTTGACCGGATTTTATGACTTTATTTAGATCAACAAAAAAATTCTAAGGGAAAGTAAACGGCTCATTGGTTGCGCAACGATAGTAGACTAAATGCGGTCTGAAACATTGGCCACGCGCAATTTATTATGGAGAAGCTAATAAGAATGAAAACCAGCAACGTCCGCGCTTTAGCTGATACAACGCCGTGATGAAAGATGAGGCTAATATTGTTCTATGATGCAGGTGTCTAATCGGTGACTTGCCCGGTCAGTGGAGACCTGCCTGCCCCTCCCCGCCCCCCGTAAACGCGAAAAGGGGGTGTCACCTCTTCCGAGATAACACCCCCTTCGCTTCAATAACTAGAGGTGGCAGCTTCCTACTCTCCCGGATTTGACTCCAGTACCATCGGCAGCACGGGGCTTAACGGCTCTGTTCGACATGGGAAAAGGTGTTCACCCGCCATAACACCACCAACCTCCTAGTAACTTCACAGAGTCTTCACACCCACAGAGAAAACAAGTACAATATCCTAACCCTACAACCAACCAACTAACCAATCTGCACACATCAACACACATCAGGCTCATTAGTACGGCTCAGCTCCACGGCTCTCACCGCTGCCACCTGCCGCCTATCAACGTTCTCGTCTCGAACAGCCTTCTTTTGGAACTCTCATCTTCGGGCCAGTTTCGCACTTAGATGCTTTCAGCGCTTATCTTAACCCCACGTAGCTACTCAGCCGTGCCTGCGGCCAAACAACTGATCCACCAGCGGTGAGTCCATCCCGGTCCTCTCGTACTAAGGACAGCCCCCGTCAGAATTCCTGCGCCCACCACAGATAGGGACCGAACTGTCTCACGACGTTCTGAACCCAGCTCGCGTGCCACTTTAATCGGCGAACAGCCGAACCCTTGGAACCTTCTCCAGCCCCAGGATGTGACGAGCCGACATCGAGGTGCCAAACCTCCCCGTCGATGTGAGCTCTTGGGGGAGATCAGCCTGTTATCCCCGGCGTACCTTTTATCCTTTGAGCGATGGCCCACCCATGCAGTACCACCGGATCACTATACCCTGCTTTCGCACCAGATCGGCTTGTGAGCCTCACTGTCAAGCTCGCTTTTGCTATTGCACTCCACAAGTGGTTACCAACCACCCTGAGC